>PMIK01000186.1:0-1682 GCA_003157095.1 Gemmatimonadota bacterium
CGTAGAACCGCGGCAGCAGGTCCACCAGCGTGCTCTTGCCCGCTCCGCTCGCCCCCACGATCGCGATGACGTCGCCCTTGCGCGCCTCCAGCCCAACGTCCTGCAGCACGAACGTCGCGCCGTCGTAGGCGAACCACACGTCCCGGAACGCGATCGCCGAGCGGAACTCCGTCACCGGCACGCGGCCGGGGGCCACCGCCTCGGACGGCGGCTCGTCGAGGACCTGCAACACGCGCTCGCCTGAAGCGAGCGCGTTCTGGTACTGGGCGGGCCAGTTGGACAGGAACTTGAGCGGCACCAGCAGGCGGAGCGCGACGAACAGGAACATGATGAATCCCTCTGGGCCGATCGAGGCCGCAGGGCCCGTCGCCATCCGCGCGCCGACCCACAGCAGCACCACCGTCACCAGCGCCCCGAAGATCTCGCTGATCGGCCCACCAAGCGTAGCGAGCCGTTGCATGCGGATCACGCCGCGCGCGTACCGGTTGGCCGCGTCGAAGAACCGTCCCCGCTCGTAGGTCTCGGCCGCGTACGACTTCACCAGCCGCACGCCCGCCACCGTCTCCTGCATCAGGGCGGTGAGGTCGCCCCGGTCGTCGAGCGTGACGAGGTAGCCGCTGTGCAGGCGCCGCACCAGCGGTCGCAACCCGAGAATCAAGACCGGCGCCAGCACCAGCGAGAGCAGCGTGAGCCGCCACGACAGCGCCACCAGGATGACCAGATAGACCACCAGCGTCGCGACCGACTGGACGAAGTTCAGCGCCTCGTTGCCGACGATCGGCTTCACGGACTCGGCGTCGGCCAGCATCCGGCTCAGCAGCTGGCCGCCCTTGGTTTGCTGAAAGTAGCCCAGCCCCATGCCCTGAAGGTGCGCGTACAGCCGCATCCGCAGGTCGCGCACAACCTTCTCCTGCACGGTCGCAATGCTGACCCTGGAGAAATAGACCAGGAGGTTCTTCGCCACCATCGCGGCGAGAATGATCGCGATGACGTTGCGCAGCGCGGCCTGGATGTCGTTGCTCGGCAGCAGCGGGCCCACCACCCGGTGCAGCAGCTTGTCCACGAGGTTGGTGCCCTCGGGCGGCAACAGCGACGACTGGTGGAACACGACGCGCAGGAACGGAATGACGAGCGCGAAAGTGAACCCGTCGAACACGGTACCGATCACCGTGGCGACCAGCGCCGCGATGACCAGCGCGAGGTACGGCCGGACGAACCGGAACAGCTCGGGATAGCGGCCCACGCTACCGGTTTGCCCGCGGCTGCAGCAGGGCGACCGGGAGGATCATCTCCTCCGGCGACGCGCCGCCATGGAGGAACGCGCCGCGGTAGCGCGCCTGGTACTCGCGCAGCTTCGTCGGATACACGAAGAAGTGGTCCTCGACGGCGATGACGCAGCGCACGCCGAGGCCGCGCGCGGGCAGGCCATAGGTCACGGGATCCTCGACCGTGATGGCCGAATCCGGCAGCTCGGGCCGCAGGTCCTCGCCGAACTTGAAGCGGAGATTGTTGGTCGCGTCGCGCTTGGCGTAGACGGTGGCCGGGCTCAGGCAATGGATCGAGCCGTGATCGCTGGTGAGCACCACCGGCACCCGCCGGCGCTCGGCCTCGACCAGCGCCGCCTTGAGGGGCGAGCGCTCGAACCAGGCGCAGGTCAGCGCCCGGAGCGCCGCCGCGTCGCG
>PMIK01000186.1:1687-2908 GCA_003157095.1 Gemmatimonadota bacterium
TGGCGCGCCAGCAGGTCATGCTCGTGCGCGTTGAGGCTCTCCTCCTCGTGCTCGGTCCACCACTGCGGGTACTGGGCGGCGATGTCGCGCGGCAGCAGTCCGGCGAAGATGGCGTTCCGGCTGTACGGCGTCGCGCTGGGCAGGATGCTGAAGTAGTGGCTGGTCTCGACGTCGAACAGGGGTGTCACCTGCGGCAGCAGCGCCTCCCACTGGTCGAGCCGCAGGCAATCCACGACCACGAACAGCACCCGGCCGTGCTCGCGGAGCACCGGCAGCACCATTTCCTCGACGACGTCCTGCGACAGCGCCGGCCGGTCCGCGTCCGGCTGCGCGATCCAACGCGGATACTGGCGGGCGATGAAGGTCCCGAAGTCCCGACGCAGCGCGACCAGCAGCGCCTGCAGAGCCTGAGCTAGGCCGGGCTCCGCCGCCTCCGCCAGCTTGAGGTCCCATTGCATGAGCTCCTGCCACAGCTCGATCCACTCGCGCCAGCCGAGCGCCGTTCCGCGGCGGGCCTCCAGCTCGCGGAACCGCGTCACGAACTCGCGCGAGAGGTGCTGCTGGCGGATCCGGGGGCCTTCCAGCAGCCGGGTCACGACCGAGAGGATCTGACGCGGATGCAGCGGCTTGACCAGGTAGTCGTCCACCGCCATCCCGATGGCCTCGCGCAGCACCGCCGGGTCCTCGGACTTGGTGATCATCACGACCGGCACCGCCGGATCGAGCTCGCGGATCGCGCCGAACAGCTCGAGACCGCTCTTGCCCGGCATCTGCTCGTCCACCAGCACCACGCCGTAGGCCTGGCGGCGCAGCAGCTCCAGGGCGTCGTCGCCATGCGCGGCGGCGGCGACCTGATAACCCTGCTCGGTGAGGAAGCGGCGGTGGGACTCGAGGCTCTCGATCTCGTCGTCCACCCACAGGATGCTCTTGGGGCGCGAGGTCATACGGGGGCAACCTAGCCGCTCGTCCGGCGCGGCGCTACATTGCGCGCGTCCTCCCTTTCGGCCGTGCCATGAGCCATCCCGCCCTCGCGTTCGCCGACGAATCGTTCGCCAAGGCACTCGCCGACAGTGCGCGCGGGCCGCAGCGCGACGGCGTGTTCGCCTTGTGGCTGGTCGTGCGCGCCGCGCTCGCGGTAGCCCCTCCGGCGACGCCGCCGGCCCGGCAGGCGGATCGGCTGCGCGCGCTGGCGGCGCGAATCCGGAGCCTCAACGCGCCGGC
>PMIK01000158.1 GCA_003157095.1 Gemmatimonadota bacterium
CCTCGTCGAGGATGACGAAGGCGTCGGCGAGGGTACGGCCCCGCATGTAGGCGAGCGGCGCGATCTCGATCACCCGCGACTCGAGGGCGCGCTGCACCTTGTCGTGCGGCATCATGTCCTCGAGCGCGTCGTATAGCGGCCGCAAGTACGGGTCCACCTTGGCCTGCATGTCGCCCGGCAGGAACCCCAGACGCTCGCCCGCCTCGACCGCCGGCCGGGCCAGGATGATCCGCTTGACCCGCTTCTTGTGAAGCATGTCCACGGCGACCGCGACGGCGAGGTACGTCTTGCCGGTCCCGGCGGGGCCGATGGACACGACGATATCGTGGTCGAGCATCGCCTGCACGTAGGCGCGCTGGCCTCCGGTCTTCGGGGTCACGATTCGCCGCAATCCCGGCAGCACGATCCTGAGGTCACCGTTGCGGGCGCTCTCGCGCTGTCCCTCGCCCTCCTCGACGATCCGGCGGACGTCCTCGGGGCCCAACGGCTCACCCATCCGAGCCAGGTCCACCATGGTCTGCGCCAGCGACGCCGCACGCTCGACGGCCGCCAGGCCACCGGAGAGTGTCAGCTGGTCGCCGCGCAGCGAGACGCGAACGCCCGCGAGGCGGGCGAGCTCGTGCAGGTTCGCGTCGTTCACGCCCGAAAGTGCGAGCAGGTCCGTGCCTTCGACGTTCAGGCGGTGAACGACGTCGTCGGAGCCGGTCATACCGTGACCTTGAGCCGCAGCACGTCCAAATCCTCCTGCCGGACGCCGGTGGGCGCGCCCTCGAACAGCGCCCGGGCGGCGGCCGTCTTCGGGAAGGCGATCACGTCGCGCAGCGAGTCGCCGCCCGTCAGGAGCATCGCGATCCGGTCGAAGCCAAGCGCTATTCCGCCGTGCGGCGGAGCGCCGGTGCGCAGCGCCTCGAGCAGGAACCCGAACCGGTGCTCCGCCTCCTCGGCGCTGAGGCCCAGGCGCGCGAACACCAGCGACTGGAGGGCGGGATCCGTGATCCGGATCGAGCCGCTGCCCAGCTCGACCCCGTTGTAGACGGGATCGTAGTGGAGCGAGCGCGCCGCCTCCGGGTTGGTGGCCAGCAACGCCACGTCGTCAGGGTGCGGCGCCGTGAACGGGTGATGCATGAACGTCAGCTCTCCCGTCTCCAGGTCGCGGTCAAACAGCGGGAACTGCTCGATCCAGACGAACGCGTGCGCCCGCTTCGGCTCCAGTTTCAGCCGGCGAATGACCTCGAGCCGGACCCGTCCCAGCGCGGGCAGTGCGACGCCGTCCCTGCCGGCACAGGCCAGCACGAGATCGCCTGGCGCCAGGTCGAGCGAGGCGAGGGCCTCGGCGCCGAGTGCTTTCGCCCCGGGGCCGGTCAGGCCCTCCGCCACGTGCTTCGCCCAGACCAGGCCCGAGGCACGCATCGTCTTCGCGTCGTCGGCCAGCGCGTCCAGATCCTTGCGCGAGAGCACCGCGCCGCCGGGAATCACGAGCGCGCGCACCCGCTCGCCGCGGGCGACGGCGGCACGCAGGAACTCGCCGCTCCCCTCCCCGATCCGGGCCGTGAGGTCACGGATTTCCAGGTCGAACCGAAGGTCGGGCTTGTCCGTGCCGAAGCGCGCCATCGCGTCGCGGTACGCCATGCGCGGGAACGGCGCCTCGACCGTCGCGCCGGCCTCCTGCCACAACGCCACGAGCACGGCCTCGGTCACCGCGTAGATGTCCTCGGGACCGACGAAGGAGCACTCGAGATCTATCTGGGTAAACTCGAGCTGCCGGTCCGCCCGCTGATCCTCGTCGCGAAAGCAGCGCGCCAGCTGGAAATAGCGGTCGAAGCCGGAGATCATCAGCAGCTGCTTGTAGAGCTGCGGCGACTGCGGGAGCGCGTAGAACTGCCCGGGGTAGACGCGCGAGGGCACGATGAAGTCGCGGGCTCCCTCCGGCGTGGGCTTGGTGAGGATCGGCGTCTCGACCTCAAGGAAGCCGCGATCCGACAGTTCCCGCCGCGTACGCTGCAGGAGGCGGTGCCTGAGCTCGAAGTTCCCGTACAGCTCCGGCCGCCGCAGATCGAGGTAGCGGTACCGGAGCCGCGATTCCTCCGCCGCCAGCGCTTCCCCACGCACCCGTCCCACCGGGATCGCCGGGGTGACGGTCGGACCGACGATCGTGACCTCCGTCGCATGCACCTCGACCTCGCCCGTCGCCATCTCGGCATTCGCCTGGCCCGCGGGGCGCCGTTCCACGACGCCACGCACCAGAATGGCCGCCTCCGCCGTCAGGGCGCCGGTGCCAGCCATGGTCTGAGGCGGAGACCAGCCCGGCCCGATGGCGACCTGAACCAGGCCTTCCCGGTCCCGCAGGTCCACGAAGACGATGCCGCCGAGGTCGCGGCGCCGATGCACCCATCCGCCGAGGCGCACCTCCGTGCCCGCGTGCGCGGCGCGCAGCTCCCCGCACCAGTGGCTGCGCATGGACGTCGCTGCTAGCGAAGCCATCGGCCCAGCCTCGAGATCATCAGACGTCTCCCCACATAGAGTCCCAGCGAAGCGCCGAGCGTGTCGCTCAGCCAGTCGCTCACCTCCGCCGACCGGCCGGGAATGAAGAGCTGGTGCAGCTCGTCCAGCGCGGCCCACGTGGAGAGCAGCACGCCGGCCCACACAAGGCGGCGCAACGGCCAGCGATGCAGCAGAGCCGCCCGCGCGATGAGGGCCCCAAGACCGCCGTACAGGCAGAAGTGTCCGGCCCAGTCGAGCGGGTGCGGCAGAGCGACCGGGATCGCCTTCCCCGGCAGCGAAGTCAGCGTGACCTGCAGCGCGAGCCACAGTGCCACCGCGACCCAACCGCGGCTGGATGCCTCGGCGTCCGTCATGCTACCGCGCCTCCGCGTCCCGCACGACCTGGCAGAATGCTTCGGATGTTACCGCCTCGAGCAGCCGTTCCCGGACGTACTCCCGACGCACTAGTCGCGCGATCCGCGCCAGGGCGCGGACCTGGGAGGCCGCCATGGTCTCGGGTCCGGCCAGCAGGAAGAAGAGCCGCACCGGCTTCCCGTCCAGCGCCCCATACTCGATGGGGTGCGCCGCCAGTCCGGCTACCAGCGTCAGCGCCGACAGCGAGGGCGTCCGGGCGTGCGGGATGGCGACCCCGTAACCGAATCCCGTGGACTGGCACGCCTCCCGCTCCCGCACCGCGTGCAGGATGTCGTCCGGCGCGCCGCCCGAGGAGCGGACGAGCAGCTCGACGAGTTCACGCAGGACCGCGGGCTTGTCCCGTGATGTGAGGGGGACCAGGACGTGATCCGGGGCGAGCAGCTGGCTCAGAAGCACGACGGCGGGAGGCGCCTCATGACGCGCGGAAGTTAATGGCGCGCCATAACTTGGGCAAGCTGACGGGTCGCTTGACATCATCCGCGGCGCGGGCGAACCTTCGCCCATGCCCCCCCGTGGCGCCGTCCTCGTCTTCGCGGCCGCCGGCGTCCTCGCCTCAGTGCGTGAGGCCAGCGGCCAGGCGGCGGTCGCGTCCGACCTGTGGCGTGTCGCCGCCGGAACGCTCGTGGTGCCATCGCCTCTCGACGATGACGGTTCCGCGGCGCTGTGGACGCCGGCCACCGCCCTGCCCCGTCCCGGTCCCTCCCTACGCGTAGGGGTCGAAGCGATTCACGCCCCATCCGAGGTCGGGATCAGCGGCGGGATTGCGACGCTGGGACTCCGGCTCGGCGGTCTCGGAACGCTCAACGCCGTTTACGGCCGACTCGGGGTGGATGGCCTGGTGCGCACCGAGACCAGTCCCGAAGGTATCGGCGGCGACATTCCGGTCTACGCCGAGGTGGCCTCCCTCGGGTTCGCTCGCCAGATCACCCCGAGCCTGGTGGCCGGCCTCGCCGTTCGAAGCGTCTCGGGCCAGCTGGACGTGACCTCACGCAGCCAGCTGGGGCTGGACGTCGGGATCCGCTATTCGGATCCAGCAAGGGTCACCGTCGCGTTCGCGACCCGGTTCTTCGACCCGACGTTGCGGCAGGCCGAGCAGGCGGCCAGCTACAGCGGGGCCGCGTCCTACCAAACCGCACCGAGCGCGATGTGGGGCACCACCGGCGTCGTGATCCTCCGCTATGGGGCCACCTGGACGCACGGCGAGGGAGTGCAGCACCTGCTGAGCGGGGGGCTGAGTCTGGGGGAGGTCGCCGAGTTGGACATCGGCGCAGCACGCGAGGTCGAGGCGGGCATGGCCCTCTGGCGAAGCCGCCTGGGGCTGGCGCTAAGTGCCGGGCGCTACCGCGTCTACCTGGGACGCGACGGCGGCGTCAACGACTTCGGAGCTACGTACCGGTTCGGTCTCACGGCGGCGATGCGGTGACCAGCCTGCTCGACCTCGCACCCGGGGCTGCGCGCGCCGCCCTCGAGGCGTGGCTCGCGCACCGTGGCGATCCGGCCTATCGGCTGGCGCAGCTGCTGCCGCGGCTGTGGCGACGGCCGGTGCGCCGCTGGGCGGACGCCACCGACCTCCCGGCAGCGCTGCGCCAGGCGCTGGACGCCGAGTGGCCGCTGCCGTCGCTGACGCTCGAGGTGCGGCAGACCTCGCGCGATGGGACCGAGAAGATGCTGTGGCGGCTGCCGGATGGAGAGGCGATCGAGTCGGTGCTGATCCCCGAGGGATCGCGCCGGACCCTGTGCATCTCCTCGCAGGCGGGCTGCCCGCTGCGCTGCGCCTTCTGTGCCACCGGAACGATGGGCCTCAAGCGCAACCTCGCCGCGTGGGAAATCGCGGGGCAGGTGCGCGAGCTGCTGCTGGGTCCCGAACCCGTCAAGCCGACCAACGTCGTGTTCATGGGGATGGGCGAGCCGCTGCTCAACTGGCCGGCGGTGGCGACCGCGCTCACCCTGCTGAACCATCCCGACGCGCTCGGGATCGGCGCACGCCATATCACCGTTTCGACCGTGGGCATTCTTCCTTCGCTCGCGGAGCTGGCGAAGCGGCCCGAGCAGTTCCGCCTCGCGCTCTCGCTGCACGCGCCGACGAGCGCCCTGCGACTGACCATCATGCCGATCGAGAAACGGTACCGGCTGCCCGACGTGCTGGAGGCGGTGGGTGCGTTCCGGCGGCGGGTGACGTTCGAGTATGTGTTGATCGCGGGAGTGAACGACCGGGAGGAAGACCTGGCCGAGCTGGCGAGGATCGCCAAGTCGGCGGGTGCCATGGTCAACCTGCTGCCCCTGCATCCCGGCGGCGCGCCGGGGCTGGTTCCGGCGTCGCAACGGCGGCTCGCGAGTTTCGCGGCGGGATTGCGGCGCCGCGGCGTCGAGGCGGTGGCCCGGCGCAGCCGGGGCCTCGACATCGCCGCGGCGTGCGGTCAGCTACGGGTCATGCGCGGCGACGCGGGAGGAGAAGTCCCGCCCGAGCCGCACGGTGACGTCCACGAGCCGGTCCGGGTCGGGGAGCGGTCGCACCACCCCGACGCCTAGGGCTCGGGCCACGCGCGCCGCGGTCCGCGCGCTCCCCCGGCGCACCAGCAACTGCGTGGAATCCGCGACGGCCCCGGTGTCCGAGCCGAAGTAGACCACGTCAATGCCGGCATCGCGCAGCACGCGCGTCGCCGCGCGCGCCAGGCCGACGCCGCGCGTCGGGTTCAGCACTTCGACGACGATGCGGTCGCGTTCTCCGGGGATCCCGCGGCTCACCGCCGCAGCCGGCGCCGGCACGGCGCGGCCGCGCCACCACAGGGCGGAGGCCGCGCCGGCGAGCGCGAGCGCGATCAGGCCGGCGACGACGAGGCGTCCGCGACGATGCTGTTCCAGAATTCCCATGTTTCCCGCGCTATCCAGCCGCCGTTCTTGAGCCGCCACCCGATGCGCAGCGCCGCTACCTCGCGTAGCACCGCTCGGGGCTCGGCGGCGGTCCGTTCGATCCACGCGTCCAGCATCTGCCGCTCGTAGGTGCGGCCGGGCTCGACGTAGTCCGCCAGGTACAGCATGCGCCCCGCGTCATCCCACCCGGCGAAACCGAGGGAGTGATAGCGCACCGCGTCGAGCACCCCGCGGTCGCCCTCGCCGTCCGCCGCGGCCGCCGCCGCCGCCGCGGGACCGTGCCACGTCTTGACGGGCCACGGCGGTTGCGGCCCGTAGCGCCGCAGCACCCCTTCGTCGGCGTCGCGCAGCGCGTCGTGCAGCAGCGCCGCACGGCGCCACCGTGCCAGCTCCGCGGCCGTCACCGAGCGCGCCTCGGCCCAGCGCTCGAGCAGGGACACCACGCGAGCGACGTGCTCGATGCGAATCGGGCCCGCCACCGACCAGGACGGAAACGCGAGGCGAACCTCATCCGGCGACACGGATATCCTCCTCGAGCCCCTCGCCCAGAACGACGTTGTCGATGAGCCGCGTTCCTGCGGCGCGCGCCGCGACCACCAGCACCGATCGCTCGTCCGCCGAAACCTGCGGCTCCAGATCGTCAGCCACACAGGCCGCGTAGTCCACCGTGAGACCGCGCTCGGCGTCGAGCACGGTCCTGGCGCCGTCCGCGAGGGCCGCGGCGTTTCGCTCGCCGCTCCGGAAGGCCTCGACCCCGAACGCCAGCGCGCGCGGCAGCGCCGCCGCCGCGGCTCGGGCCACGGCATCCAGATACACGTTGCGCGACGACAGCGCGAGCCCGTCCGGCTCACGGATGGTCGGCGAGACGACGAGGTCTATGGGGAGGTTCAGCTCGCGTACCATCCGGCGGACCAGCGCCGCCTGCTGGAAGTCCTTTCTGCCGAATACGGCCACGTCGGGCTGGACCACGCCGAACAGCTTCAGCACCACGGTCAGGACACCGCCGAAGTGACCGGGACGGATGGCGCCCTCCAACCGGTCACCCGCGGGTCCCGGGACCACGGTGACCTGCGGCGCCTCCGGGTAGATCGCGTCGCGCGAGGGCGCCCACAGCACATCCACGCCGCCGGCCGCCGCCAGCGTGGTGTCCCGCTGCAGATCGCGCGGATAGCGCGCGAAGTCCTCCCCCGGGCCGAACTGGAGGGGATTGACGAACACGCTCAGCACCACGATGTCCGATCGCGCGCGCGCCGCGGTGACCAGCGCGAGATGTCCCGCGTGCAATGCCCCCATCGTGGGCACGAAGCCGATGCGGCGTCCGGCGCGCCGCGCTTCCTGGGCGTGCGCCCGCATCGCGGTGAGCGCCGAGACGGAGAGCATTGAGACGATTAGAAGGAGTGTTCGGCGTCGGGGTACGCGCCGCGGCGCACCTCGTCGCCGAACCGGCCCACGGCGCCCCTCACCTCGTCGGCGAGGGAGGCATAGCGCTTGAGGAACTTGGGGGTAAAGCCGTCGTTCAGGCCGAGCAGGTCCGGCAGCACCAGCACCTGACCGTCGCACGCCGCGCCGGCGCCGATGCCGATCGTTGGGATGGCGCGCGCCGCCGTGATCGTCCCGGCGAGCGCGGCCGGCACCAGCTCGAGCACGATGCTGAAAGCGCCGGCACTCTCCAGCGCCTCCGCGTCACTCTCCAGGCGCCGCGCCGTCTCCTCGTCTCTCCCCTGGACCCGGTAGCCGCCAAGCGCATGCACCGACTGCGGCGTCAGGCCGATATGCCCCATGACGGGGATGCCGATCGCGACCAGAGCAGCCACCGTCTCAGCCATGGCGGCCCCGCCCTCCAGCTTCACCGCCTGGGCGCCGGTCTCCTTCATCACCCGGCCCGCGTTGCGGATCGCTTCCTCCCGGCTCACCTGGTAGCTGAGGAACGGCAGGTCCACCACCACGAGTGCCCGTCGCACCCCCCGCCGCACCGCACGGGCGTGGTAGATCATCTGCTCCAGCGTGGCGGACAGGGTGGACGACTTTCCGGCGAGCACCTGGTTGACGGAATCGCCGACCAGCGCGCAGTCCACGCCCGCCTCGTCCACCAGGCGGCCGAACAGGGCGTCGTAGGCGGTGACCGCGACGATCTTGCGGGCCGCCAACTTCCACGCGAGGAAGTCGCG
>PMIK01000112.1 GCA_003157095.1 Gemmatimonadota bacterium
GACAACGACGAGCTGCACGCGGAGATCATCGAGCACGTGATCAAGCCGGTGGTGGGTGAGTGGATCGTGGGCGCCGAGCCGATCTACCACATCAATCCGACCGGCCGCTTCGTGGTCGGCGGGCCGCAGGGCGACGCGGGGCTTACCGGTCGCAAGATAATCGTGGATACGTACGGCGGCTTCGCCCGGCACGGCGGCGGGGCCTTCAGCGGGAAGGATCCGTCCAAGGTTGACCGCTCGGGCGCGTATGCAGCGCGCTGGGTGGCGAAGAACGTGGTGGCCGCCGGGCTGGCGCGCCGTTGCGAAGTGCAGATCGCGTACGCCATCGGCGTGCGTGAGCCGGTCTCGCTGCTGGCGGACACCTTCGGCACGGGCACCGTGCCGGACGCGGTGCTGGAGCAGGCGATCCGCGCGCAGTTCGACCTGGTCCCGCGCGCGATCATCGAGGCGCTGGATTTGCGCAAACCGATCTTCAAGGCGACGGCGTCGTACGGGCACTTCGGCCGCAAGCCGGCGCGCACCACCGTTGACGGCGTCGAGGCCGAGACGTTCACCTGGGAGCGGACGGACCGCGCCGCCGAGCTGGCCGAGACGGCGAAGCGGCTGGCCGGCTCCGCCCGCACCGCGAGCCGATAGGATGCTGCCCCGATGACGATGACCGCCAAGCAGGACGCGCAGGACGTGAAGGACCTCGCGCTGGCCGACGAGGGCCGGCGCCGGGTCGAGTGGGCGGAGCGCTCGATGCCGGTGCTGCGGCTGATCCGGGAGCGCTTCGCTAAGGAGCGGCCGCTCCAGGGCCGCCGCCTCAGCGCGTGCCTGCACGTCACCTCCGAGACCGCGAATCTCGCCATCACGCTGAAGGCGGGCGGCGCCGACGTGGTGCTGTGCGCCTCCAACCCGCTCTCCACGCAGGACGACGCGGCCGCCCACCTGGTCCGCGACCACGGCATCGCCGTGTACGCCATCCGGGGCGAGGACCACGAGACGTACTACGAGCACATCCGCGCCGCGCTGGCGCACCGGCCCGTCGTCACCATGGACGACGGCGCCGACCTGGTGGGCTCGTTGCACATGATCGCGCTGAACCGTCTGGACGATCTCGCCCCGCCGGTCCGTCGCTGGGTGGAGGGGCTCTCCAGGGACGCGCGCGCCGCGCTGGTCTCGGGTGTCGTCGGGTCCACCGAGGAGACGACCACGGGGGTCATCCGGCTCAAGGCGATGGCGAAGGACGGCGTCCTGCAGTTCCCGGTCATCGCCGTCAACGATTCGGACACGAAGCACCTGTTCGACAACCGCTACGGCACGGGCCAGTCCACGGTGGATGGCATCATCCGCGCGACCAACCTGCTGCTGGCCGGCGCGACGGTGGTGGTGGCCGGCTACGGGTGGTGCGGCCGCGGGGTGGCCAGCCGCCTGCGGGGCGCGGGCGCCAACGTGATCGTGACGGAGGTGGACCCGGTCAAGGCGCTCGAGGCGCAGATGGACGGCTTCCGGGTAATGCCGATGGCCGAGGCCGCGCCGCTGGGCGACGTGTTCGTCACCCTGACCGGCGACGTTAACGTGATCCGCGTCGAGCACATGCAGCGGATGAAGGACGGCGCGGTGGTGGCCAACAGCGGCCACTTCAACGTGGAGATAGACCTCGAGGGCCTCAAGAAGGTGGCGCGGGGCCCGCGCGAGGTGCGCGCCTTCGTGGACGAGTGGATCCTCGACGGCAAGCGGGTGCACATCCTCGCGGAGGGGCGGCTGATCAACCTCGCGGCCGCGGAGGGGCACCCCGCGAGCGTGATGGACATGTCGTTCGCNNGTCCCGCCCGCGATGGACAAGGACATCGCGCGCCTGAAGCTGGTGGCAATGGGCATCGGCATAGACGTGCTGACGCCCGAGCAGCAGCACTACCTCGCCTCGTGGGATCTTGGAACCTGATCCGCAAGGCAAGGCGCTGGTCGAGGTGCGCGTCGCGCATCTCGGCCTCGACCGGACTACCAACGCCCCGGTCGTCGTCCTTCAGGAAAGGGACGGGCAGCGCGTGCTGCCGATCTGGATCGGCCCGGCCGAAGCGAGCGCGATCGCGATGGAGATGGCCGGGGTCAAGTTCAGCCGCCCGCTGACCCACGATCTGCTGAAGCAGGTGATCGTCGGGCTGGGCGGCGAGCTCAAGCGGGTGTTGATCACCGCGGTGAAGGAGAATACGTACTACGCCGAGCTGCACATCCACCGCGACGGGGCATGGATTCAGGTGGATGCGCGCCCGTCCGACAGCATCGCCATCGCGCTGCGCCTCAAGGCGCCGATCTTCACGCATCCGGACCTGCTCGACAGCGCGCCGGTCAACACGATCGAGCCCACCAAAGAAGAAGGCCCGCTCGACGCCGAGTCGCTGAAGACCTACCTGCAGAACCTCGACCCGGAAGATTTTGGCAAATTCATGCCGTAGGCGGATCGCGGGCGCTCGTGCGCTGTTCTGGGCGGCGGGGCTCGCGGCAGGCGCGGCGTTCGCAGCGCCCCCGGCGTCGGCGCAGGGCCCGGGGCTCACCGTGAACGCGGGGCCGCTGACTCTGTCGGGACGCGTGGTGCGGGTCAGGGGCGCGGACACGGTGCCGCTGCCCGGGCTCCGGATCGTCGCGCATCGCGTGGGCACCGACCGCCAGGGTCCGGTGGATTCCCTCCGCAGCGACCCGCTCGGCCGCTTCAGTTTTCGGGTGGCGCGGCCCGATACGGGCGCGATGTACGTCGTCTCCACGCTGTACGCGGGCATCGGCTACTTCTCGGCGCCCTATTCGGCCGCCGCGCGCGCCGGATCCGATTCGATCCTCCTGTCCGTGTTCGACACGAGCAGCACCGGCTCTCCGCTCGACGTCGCGGTGCGCCACCTGGTGGTGTCGGCTGCGGACCGGGACGGGTCGCGGGACGTGCTCGACATCGTGCAGGTGGCGAATCCCGGGACGACCACGCTGGTCTCCCGCGACAGCGCGCCCACCTGGCGGATGCGGCTGCCGCACGGCATCGAGTCGTTCCGCGTGGGCGAAGGCGATGTGCCCTCCGACGCCGTGCGCCGGGCGGGCGACAGCATCCTGGTGCGCGCGCCGTTCCCGCCCGGCATCAAGCAGGTGGTGGGGATCTACGTCGTGCCGCAGGGGATGCGCACGCTGCGGATCCCGATTGACCAGCCGACGGCGCGGCTCGAGGTGCTGGTGGAGGACAGCCTGGCCAACGCGAGCGGCGCGGCGCTCGCGGCCGCCAACCCGCTGCAGCTCGAGGGGCGGACCTTCCGGCACTTCTCCTCGACGCGCGTCGTGCGGGGTGAGACGGCGGAGATCACGTTCGGCGCCGCCGCCGGCGGGCGGAGCCTCGCGTGGGTGGCCATCGCGCTCTCGGCGCTGCTCCTGGCCTCGGGCGGATACATCGCGGCGCGCCGCCGGGCGGGCGCCGGAGCGGCGCCGGAGGCCCCGTCCGCTCCCGCCGCCGCGGACCAGGACGCGCTGGT
>PMIK01000292.1 GCA_003157095.1 Gemmatimonadota bacterium
GCTCCGCATTGACATCACGCCGCTGTGGTCGAGCTGGGACCACCGGTTCGAGCCCGGGGCACCGGGGCCGGTACCGATAACGACCGACTTCGCTTCCGACTCGTTCGGCGTGACGTCCCTGCCCTTCCTGCAGCCGTACCAGAACGCGATCCAGTCGGCCGCCGGAAGCGGTTTCTCCCTCAACCTCGGCCACACGCTGGTCGCGCTGAATGCCAGCGTGCGGACCGTGCCGATCGGCATCGAGCTGGGCCTCACCAGACGCCTGGCGATCGGCGTCACCGTCCCCATCGTGCGGAGCCGGGTGGACGCGAGCTTCGAGGTGGACACGGCAGCGGCCAGACAAGGCAACGTGGGGTGGAACCCGGGCTTCCTGACCCCGACGGCCGTGGCCGGCTTCCGCGCGCAGATGACCGCGGCCATATCGGCCCTGCAGAGGCAGGCCACCAGCGGGCCGCCCGCGCTCCGCCCCCAGGCGCAGGCCGCGCTCGCCGCCCTGCAGCCGTTTCTCACGGTCAGCGCCTCCCCGTTGCTGCCCCGAAGCTCCACGGTCGCTGCCGACAGCATCCTCACGCGGCTGGCCCGGGCCGATACCGCCTACGGGCAGCTCGCGTCGCAGTACCTCGCCCTCGGCGACACGCTTCCCGCTCTCACCGCCAGCCTCACCCTGCCGGACAGCACGCTCGGCCGGGACGACCTGGAGCGCCTGTTTTCCGATTCCACGCTTCCGGTCGCGGCGGACACGTTCGGGACTGTTGTGCGAACCGGGATCGGCGATATCACGGCCCACGCCACCTATCAGTTCGCCGACGGCGCGCGCTACCGCGGCCAGCTCATCGTTACCACGCGCTTCCCCACGGGGGCCGCGCCGGCCGCGAGCAACTTCCTGGACCTGGGCACGGGCACGCACGAGGCGGGCCTCGAGCTGGCGCTCGCCAACGACCTGCTGCTCGGGGGCAGCTTCCTGATCCACGGCGTGGCGCGCTTGGGCGGCTCGGCTTCGGACCAGCTGCCGATGCGCGTGACTCCGCCGCAGTTCCCGTTCGCCGCGCTCACCCAGCTCGCGACGATCAAGCGCAAGCCCGCCTCCTATTTCGCGCTCGATCTCGCCCCGACCTGGATGCTGGATGACGCGTTTTCTGTGCGTGTGGCGTACAGCTACTTCTCGCAGGGCGCGACGCAGCACAGCTACGTCAACGCCGCCGATTCGGTGCGGGTGGGATTGCCGGCCAGCGTGCTCGACCAGCAAACGGCCATGCGGTGGATGCGGATCGGCGGCGGCGTGACATTCTCGACGCTCGACCGCTACTCCAAGGGCCGGGCGTCGCTGCCCTACAGCGTCACGGTGTCGTATGAAAGCACGATCTGGGGAGGCGGCGGGCGGGTGCCGCAGGCCACCGTCTTCCACGTCACCCTACGGGGCTACGTGCGCCTGTTCGGCAGCTAGGAAACCGCCTCCGCGCGCTTGAGCAGTTCGGCGGCATGGCGCCGCGCCGTCGTGGGTGAGGCGTCGCTGCCCAGCATCCGGGCGATCTCCTCCACCCGCTCCGCCCCCTCGACGACTCTCACATCGGTCTGAGCCACACCGCCGGTCGCGGCCTTGGCCACGACCAGATGGTGCGTCGCGGCCGCCGCCACCTGCGGTAGATGCGTGATCACGATGACCTGGTGGCGTCCGGCGACCCCGCTCAGCGACTCGGCCACGCGGCCCGCCACGTGACCACCGACGCCCTGGTCCACCTCGTCGAACACCAGGGTCGGCACCGCGTCGTGCCGCGCCAGCTCCCCCTTCAGGGCCAACATGATCCGCGACAGCTCGCCGCCGGACGCGGCGCGCGCCAGCGGCCGCTCGTCCATGCCGGGATTGAGCTGCACCATGAACTCCACCGCCTCGGCACCGGAGCGGGCTGGCGCATCCAGCCGCGTCAGCGCCACGCGGAACTTGCCGTCCGCCATTCCCAGATCTCCCAGCCGGCCGCTCACGGCTCGCGCGAGCTTCCGCGCCGCCGCGGTCCGCTTGGCGGTGAGGTCGCGGCAGCGCTCCAGCACCCCGGCCCGCGCCTCCTCCAGCCGGCGGCGCAGCGCCGCGAGATCGGTGTCGGCGGTATCCAGCAGGCCCAGCTCGGCTCGGGCTTCCTCCCCGGCGGCGATCACGCGTTCGAGACCCGGGCCGTACTTCTGATCGAGCCGGAACAGGAGGTCGCGCCGGCGCTCCACCGAGGCGAGGCGAGTCGGATCCAGCTCGACGCCCTCCCGGTACGCGCCAACCGCCCGCGCCAGCTCCTGGACGTTGAGCACGGCGGCCTCGAGCATGTCGCGCCATCCACTCGCGCCCTCCGGGTCAATCCGCTCCAGCACCGCCACCAGCCGGACCGAGTGCCCGAGGGCGGAGCTGGCCGCGCGATCGTCGCCATCCAAGAGCTGCGCCAGCTCCTCCGCGACCCTGCCCAGCTCCTCGGCGTGGCCGAGACGCCGAGCCTCTCCGTCGAGCTGCTCCAGCTCGCCGGCCCGTGGCTTGGCCCGCTCGATCTCGTCGGCCACGTGGCGCAGGTAGTCAGCCCGCCGGCGTGCCTCGGAGCGCCGCCCCTCAAGCTCGCGCTGCTCCGCCGCGAGGCGCTCGCAGGCGTCGTAGGCCTCGCGCACCGCCGCGGCTTCATCCACCGCGTCGGCGAACGCGTCGAGAATCTCCCGCTGCGCCTCGGGCCTCAGCAACGACTGGGTCTCGTGCTGGCCGTGCAGATCCACGAGGCGGCGTCCGATGTCGGCCAGCACGCCCACCGTGACGGGACTGCCGTTCACCCACGCGCGGCTGCGTCCGGAGACCTGCACCTCGCGCTTGAGGACGAGTTGGCCCCCGTCCGGCTCGACGCCGTACTCCGCGAGCGGCGCCAGGAGCGCGGACCGCCCGTCGAGGTCGAAGGCACCCTCCACCGAGGCGCGTTCGGCGCCCGTCCGCACGAGGTCGCCGCTCGCACGCTCGCCAAGGAGCAGGGCCAGCGCGTCTACCAGCATGGACTTCCCGGCGCCCGTCTCTCCCGTCAGCACGTTGAGCCCCGCCGCGAGCTCGAGGCGCGCGTCCGCGATGACCGCNNCTCAGCCCTGGCGGTCGGAGAGATCACCCCACTGCAGCTTCTGGCGCAGCCGGACGAAGAACGACTCGGCTCCGGCGCTGGCCAGCAACACCGGACGCGTCGCCCGCACCACGGTCACGTCCTGCCGCGAGACGAGCTGCGCGGCCACCTGACCATCAATGGACACCAGCAGTTTCTCGGGCGACGGCACCGGATCCAGAGCGCGGAGGGTGAGCCTCGCGCTCGCCGGCACGACCAGCGGCCGAACCGCAAGGGTGTGCGGGCAGATCGCGGTAATCACCAGCGCGTCCACGCCGGGCACCACCACGGGGCCGCCCGCCGACATCGAGTAGGCCGTCGAGCCGGTGGGCGTGGAGACGATGATGCCATCGGCCGAGTATGCCCCCACCTCCTGCCCGTCCACGGCCACCGACATCCGGATCACGCGCGCGATGCCGCCCTTGTGGATCACCACGTCGTTGACGGCGAGAAACTGCTCGCCGCCCTCGCCGACCTGTGCCGAGAGGGCAAGGCGCGACTCGATGGTGTACTCCCCGCGGACGACGCGCCGCAGCGTCTCCACCGCCGTCTCCGGACCGGCGGTCGCGAGGAAGCCGACCCGGCCGAGGTTGATGCCCAGGATGGGAATGTCGCGCAGGCAGGCGAGACGCGCGCCCCTGAGGAACGTGCCATCGCCGCCGAGGCTGAAGAGGATGTCGAGCTGGGCGCCCTCGAGCGGGCTCGCCTCCTGCTCCGGCACGAGCGATGCCAGCTCCGGCTCGAGGAAGAGGCGCACACCGAGCCGGGGCGCCTCCGCCGCGAGCCCCGCGAGAATCGTCTCGATCGGCCGGTAACGGCGGTTCCCGACGAGACCGATGTTCATGATGGCGGCGCGGCTGCCTCCGCGTGAAGCGAGCGGACCCGGGCCGCGATGCCTGCCGCGCTGAGGCCCACCGACTCGAGCTGCTTGGCCCGCGGAGCGTGCTCGTACGTCTTGTCCGGGGCGCCGAGCGCCACGACGCGGACCCGGGGCGAGATCGCCTGCACGATCCCGGCCAGGTACGCGCCAAAGCCGTTGGTGACCACACCGTCCTCCACCGTCAGCAGCACCCGGTGGTCGCGCATCAGGGCGTCGAGGGCCGCCCGGTCCACGGGCTTGAGGAAGCGGCAATTCACCACCGTCACGTCGAGGCCCTCCGCCGCCAGCGACTCGGCGGCCTGCATCGCCGGTACGCACATCGCGCCGACCGGGAGGATCGCGATGCCCCCCTTGCCCTGCCGCAACACCTCCCACGTTCCGAAGGGCACTGCGGCCACCGCGGCCACGGGCGGCGGCTCCGACGGAGTCTTGTCGCGCGGATAGCGGATCGAAAACGGCCCGTCGGTGCGCTCGAGCGCGCAGCGCAGCAGGCCGATCAGCTCCGCCCCGTCCCTGGGCGCGGTGACCGCCATGCCCGGCACGGCGAGCATGTACGCGATGTCGTACAACCCCATGTGGGTCTGCCCGTCGTCACCCACCATCCCGGCGCGGTCGAGGCAGAAGATCACCGGCAGCCCCTGGATGGCCACGTCGTGGATGATGTTGTCGTAGGCGCGCTGGAGAAACGTGGAGTAGATCGCCACGATCGGGCGGATCCCCTGCGTGGCGAGCCCCGCCGCAAACGTCGTTGCGTGTCCCTCCGCGATCCCCACGTCGAAGAACCGTTCCGGCCACTTCTTTTGAAAGATGTTGATCCCCGTCCCCGACGGCATCGCCGCCGTGATCGCGACCAGCTCCGGATACTCCGCGGCCAGTTGCGTAATCGCCTCGCCGAACAGCCTGGTCCACTGCGGCGGGCCGCCGGCCGCGGCCCTCAGCTCGCCGGTCGCCGGATCGTAGGGCGCCCGCGCGTGGAACTTCTCCCGGTCGGGCTCCTCCAGCGGGAACCCTTTCCCCTTCTGCGTCAGCACGTGAAGCAAGCGGGGCCCCTTCAGCTGGCGGATCTTCTCCAGCGATTCCACCAGGGCGCGCACGTCGTGCCCGTCCACCGGGCCGAAATAGCGCAGCCCCATCTCCTGGAAGAGGACGCCCGGCAGCACCAAGTTCTTCAAACTCTCCTCGACGCGCCGCGCAAAATCCTGCACGCCGTGGCCGACCATTGCGTCCACCCGGTGGGTGAGCCGTTTCAGCTCCTCACGGACCCGGTTGTAGAGCGGGTTGGTCGCCACGTTGGAGAGGTAGCGGCTCATGGCGCCGACGTTGGGCGCGATGGACATGCCGTTGTCGTTGAGGACGACGATGATGTCGCGGCCCGAATGGCCGGCGTTGTTCAACCCCTCGTAGGAGAGGCCGCATGTCATGGCGCCGTCGCCCACGATGGCCACGACCTCGTGGTGCTCGCCCTTGAGGTCGCGCGCCACGGCCATGCCGAACGCCGCCGACATCGCCGTGCCCGCGTGGCCAGCGCCGAACTGGTCGTGCGGGCTTTCGTCGCGCCGCAGGAAGCCGGAGAGGCCGCCCTGCTGGCGCAGCGTCGGGAAGCGCGCGTTGCGCCCGGTGAGCAACTTGTGGGCATACGCCTGGTGCCCCACGTCCCACACGATCTTGTC
>PMIK01000200.1 GCA_003157095.1 Gemmatimonadota bacterium
GTGGCCGGCGGGATGGAGTCCATGTCCAACGCGCCGTTCTACCTCTTCGGGCTCCGGAGCGGGGTCAAGCTCGGCAACCAGACGATGCTGGACGGCGTGATCCACGATGGGCTCTGGTGCTCGTTCGGCGACTGCCACATGGGCGCATACGCCGAGTACACGGCGCAGAAAGCCGGCGTCTCGCGGGAGGATCAGGACCGCTTCGCCCTCGACAGCCACCGCAAGGCGACGGCCGCCCAGGACGGTCACCGGTTCGACGCCGAGATCGTGCCGGTCGCCGTACCCGACCGGAAGGGCACCGTCACGGTCGCACGGGACGAGGCGCCGCGCGCCGACACCACGCTNNCGTGAAGGACGGGACCGTGACGGCGGGCAATGCCCCTGGTCTCAACGACGGCGCCAGCGCCCTGGTCGTGACGTCGCTCGCCTTCGCGAAGGAACGCGGCCTCACGCCGCTGGCGCGCATCACGGCATATGCCACCGGCGGCGGCGATCCCAGGGAGATCTTCTTCGCCCCGATCGCCGCAGTCCAGGCCCTGATGCAGAAGGAAGGGAAGGCGATCGGCGACTACGACCTCATCGAGGCCAACGAGGCGTTCGCCGTGCAGGCTCTGGCGGACGGCCGCGGGCTCGGGTGGGACTGGTCCCGCGTCAACGTGAACGGCGGCGCGGTCGCGCTGGGCCACCCCATTGGCGCGAGCGGCGCACGGGTGCTGACCACGCTCCTGTACGCCATGCAGGCCCGGTCCGCCGCGACCGGCCTGGCGACCCTTTGCCTGGGCGGCGGCAACGCCGTCGCCCTCTCCGTGGAGCGCATCGCATGACGCTGGCTGCTTCGGTTGCGACCCGGTCTCCCGCTCGATCCCGCTCCTCCGCCGTGGCGTCGGTCACCGCCGGCGCGGCGCTCGTCGCGCTGGCTTCCCAGCTCGCGGTTCCGCTGCCGGGCACGCCCGTCCCGATGACGCTGCAGCCGCTGGCGGTGCTGCTGGTGGGCGGGCTCCTCGGCCGGCGGCGCGGCGCGGCCAGCCTGGCCCTCTACCTGCTGCTCGGGGTTGCCGGCCTGCCGGTGTTCACGCCGTTCGGCGCACCCGGCCTGGCACGGCTGTTCGGCCCCACGGGCGGCTACCTCCTGGCGTTCCCGTTCGCCGCCGCCCTCGTCGGTTGGGTGACGGCACGGCGCGCCGGCTGGCTGGGGCTGGTGGCGGGCCCGCTGGCGGGCATGCTCGTCATCCACGCCGGCGGCCTGGCGCAGCTGCTGGTCCTGACCGGCAGCGCGCAGGTGGCGCTGGCGGCCGGAGCCATTCCCTTCGTCGTGGGGGACACGATCAAGGTCCTGGTTGCGGCGGTGGTGCTGCGCCCGGCCATCCCGCGGACCCGCGGACTTCGGTGAGCGCGTGCGTCGGTCGCGACGGGGCTTGAGCCGATGCCGCGAGTAGCGGTGGTGGGTGCCGGGACGATGGGCAACGGCATCGCGCACGTCTTCGCGCAACACGGCTGGGCCGTGGCGCTGGTGGACGTGACCCCGGCGGCATTGGAGCGGGCGGTGGCCACCATCACAGGCAACCTCGATCGCCAGATCAGGAAGGGGACGCTCACCGCGGAGCAACGCGACGCGGCGCTCTCCCACCTCACCACGGCGACCGATCTTGGGGCGGTCGCGGGCGTGGGACTGGTCGTCGAGGCTGCGGTGGAGAGCGAGAGCGTGAAGTTCCCGCTGTTCGCCGAGCTGGACCGGCTCGCGCCCGCGGGCGCCGTGCTGGCGAGCAACACGAGCTCGATCTCGATCACCGCGCTCGGCGCGCGCACCCGGCGGCCCGAAGCGGTGATCGGCTTGCACTTCATGAACCCGGTGCCGGTGATGCCGTTGGTCGAGGTGATCCGCGGCCAGGCGACGAGCGATGCGACGGCCGGGCAGGCGATGGCGATCGCGCGCGAGCTGGGCAAGACGCCCGTGGAGGTGAACGACTACCCGGGCTTCGTCGCGAACCGCGTNNCTCGGCCCGCTCGCGCTGGCCGACCTGATCGGGCTCGACGTTTGTCTGGCGATTCTCGAGGTGCTGCACCGCGGACTGGGCGACGACAAGTACCGGCCGTGCCCGCTGCTGAGGCGCATGGTCGCCGCCGGCCAGCTCGGGCGGAAGAGCGGCCGTGGCTTCTACGACTATCGCGCCGAGGCTGCCGCGCCGTGAGCGCCACCGCGGCCCACTCCGAGGAGCAGGAGCAGATCGTCGAGCTGATCCGCGACTTCGCCGCGGAGCACATCGCGCCGCATGCGGCGCAGTGGGATGCCGAGAAGCACTTCGCCCGGGACGTCATTGACCGGCTCGGCGCCCTCGGCTTCCTCGGCATGCTGGTGCCGGAAGCATACGATGGGCTGGGGCTCGATACGACCACCTACCTGCGCGTGATCGAGGAAATCGCCGCCGCCGACGCCTCCATCGCGGTCTCGGTCGCGGTCCACAATTCGCTGCCGAGCCAGATGCTGCTCCGGCACGGCACCGANNGACGCCGGCTCCGACGCCGCGGCCCTGCGCTCCCAGGCTCGGCGCGCGGGCGACGGCTGGGTCCTCAACGGCGCCAAGGCGTGGGTCAGCAACGGCGGGACGGCGGATCTCGTCCTGGCGATGGTCAGGACCGACGGCGCGGACGAGCGGCGTGGGGCGCGGGGCATCGGCTGCTTCGTGGTGCCGACCGATGCACCGGGATTCGTGGTCGGGAAGGCCGAGGACAAGATGGGCCTCCGGGCGTCGAACACCACGGCGCTGTTCTTCGAGGACCTGAAGCTGCCTGGCGACCACCTGCTGGGGGAGGCGGGCTCCGGCTTCGTGTACGCGCTCGAGGCGCTGGACGGGGGCCGGATGGGTGTTGCCGCACAGGCGTGCGGTATCGGGCAGGCGGCGCTCGACCACGCGTGCCGCTACGCCGCGCAGCGCCGGCAATTCGGAAGGACCATCAGGGAATTCGAGGCCATCCAGTTCAAGCTGGCCGACATGGCGACCCGCCTCGCCGCGGCGCGGACTTTGCTGCATGAGGCGGCGCGACGCAAGGACGCGGGGGAGCGCTCGACGCGGTGGGCGGCGATGGCCAAGCTCCACTGCTCGGAGACCGCGATGTGGGTCGCCACGCAGGCCGTGCAGATCTTCGGCGGGTACGGTTTCATGCGGGATTACCCGGTCGAGCGCCTGATGCGCGACGCGAAGGCGACGGAGATCTACGAGGGGACGTCCGAAATCCAGCGTCTGGTGATTGCGCGCGAGCTTCTGTCTTCCACCTGAGCGGGGCACCCGAGCTGCCGATGGACATCTTCGAGATGCTGGCGGGTAGCGATCACGAGCAGCTGGTGTATTGCCACGAGCCCTCGTCGGGGTATCGCGGGCTGATCGCCATCCACAACACCACCCTGGGGCCGGCCCTGGGGGGCACGCGCTACTGGCACTACAAGTCGGAAAGCGACGCGGTCATTGACGCGCTGCGCCTGTCGCGCGGCATGACGTATAAGGCGGCCGTCGCGGGCCTCTCGCTCGGCGGCGGCAAGGCCGTCGTCATGGCGGACCACGGGACCCCCGACCGCGAGGCGCTCTTCCGGGCGCACGGGCGGTTCATCGAGTCGCTGAAGGGGCGGTACATCACGGCGGAGGATGTCGGCACGAGCCCGGTGGACATG
>PMIK01000313.1:0-6625 GCA_003157095.1 Gemmatimonadota bacterium
GCCGACGGTGATGGGGCCGATGTCGCCCCGCAGCACGCACTGGTACCACACGCTCGCTTCCGCCTCCAGACGCACGTCACCCATGACGTCGGCGCCGGGCGCGATGAAGGCGGAGGGGTGGACTAGTGGCGAACCGGGATGATGACGATCGGGAGCCATGCTTCCACGGGCTGGTCGCCCCGCTTGGCCGGGTCGAAGCGGAAGTCGGCGGCATGCGAAATTGCCACGTCCTGGAACGCCTTGCACTTCGAGAGGTGCGCCGCGATCACGGGCTGCAGCACCTCTCCCGTCTGCGACACGTGGACGTCCAGGGGCAGCCGGTCCACATCCGCCGGTCCGCAGCTCGCGGGCACGACGACCTCCGGCGAGGACACGAGATGTGGCCTGGTAGTCCAGCACTTCTGGCCGGAGTTGTGGATGCTGACGTCGAGCTGCTCGCAGTGGGGGGCGGCCGCAGCGGGCGTCGCCGGTGGCGGAGGCTCCTCCTTCCCTACAAAGCGCTTGGGGGGCGCCGCCTCGTGCTTTGACGCTGGTTGTGCCTGCGTCCGCGCAGGTGCGCGAGTCGTCGCCGCTGGAGCCGGCACGACCGTGCTCCCGACCGTGGCGGCCGGCGCCTTGGAGCTGTCGGCCGGAGCGACGGCCAGCGTCCGGTGCGTCGTATCGGCAGGCGCGGCCGCGGTCGCACCGCCCGTGTGGAGCACCAGGAAATAGTAGGCCGCCAGCGCGGCGATCACGACGACGAGGCCGGCGACCGCGTATAGCGGCGCCTTGCTCTTCTTCGGCGTCGGCCTCGGCCCCCGGGGCGGCCGCGCCTTGGCGGCCGCGGCTTCAGCGGCCGCAATGGACGCCGGCTTGCCCATCGAAGCGGAGGCGCGCGGCAGCGGCGTGGTCGCCTGCGACGCAATCGCCGCCACCCCGGCCGGCGTCTTGATCGCCTCGGTGGGCCGGGTCGCGACGTCGGCCGTCATCGCCGCAGCCACGCCGCCCGACACTTCCAGCGCGGCAACCAGCTCCTCGGCGCTCTGGAAGCGGTCCTCGGGCTTCTTGGCCATCATGCGCTGGACGATGGCGAACATGTCGCGCTGCTCCGCCGTCTCCAGCGGTGGCGTCGGAAGCTCCTCCATGATGTGCTTGTACCCGATGGAGAAGCTGTCCTCGCCGTCGAACGGCACGTGGCCGGTGAGGCACTGGTAGCCCACCACTCCCAGCGAATAGAGGTCGCTGCGGCCGTCCAGGGTCTGCGCCCGCGCCTGCTCCGGGCTCATGTAGTGCGGCGTGCCGATGGACATGCCCGTGCCGGTAAGCCGGGCGCCCGACTGCGCCTTCGCGATGCCGAAGTCGGTCACGATGGCCTGGCCCAGCTCGTCGAACATGATGTTGTCGGGCTTGATGTCCCGGTGCACGATGCCGTGCTTGTGTGCGTAGCCCAGGGCCCGGCCGGCCTCCATCAATACCCGCTTGATCTCCGGCACCGGCAGCGCGCCGCGCGCCTCGATCACGGCCGATAGCGCCTTGCCGCGGATGAACTTCATGACGAAGTAGATCACNNCGGCCGGACTTACCGACCCGGTAGATCGGGATGATGTTCGGGTGCTCGAGTTTGGCTGAGGTGCGCGCCTCACGCTGGAAGCGTTCGACGAATTCCGCATCGAAGGAGAGCGAGAACGGCAGCACCTTCACGGCGACTTCGCGCTCCAGCGCCTTGTCGCGGGCCTTGTATACGATCGCCATCCCGCCGCGGCCCAGCTCCTTCTCCAGCTCGTACTCGTCCTTCAGCGCCTCACGGACGGCAGCCGAATCATCCGCCGCCGGTTGCGCCCCCGTGGCGGCAGCGCCTGCCGCGCCGCCCTGCGTCATGCTGGTCAGGTCCAGCCCGCAGTTCGGGCAGTACTTGACCGACGTCTCGACTTGCTGGCCGCACCGGGAACAGAACATGCGCGCTCGCGATGTGGATGGTAACGCTCTGAGCGGAGTGAACTTAGGCCCCGCCCGGAGGGGGTGTCAAGGCGCGCGGGACCCCGTGATCTCGAACGACTGGCGCCGCGTCGCGCGCTGGTGCGTGGCTTCGTCCTGGAGATCGAGCGCCAGCACGTAGCGGCCGGGGGAAAGGCCGGCGAGGACGATCTGCTGCCGCACCCGCGTCCGGCCAGCCGCGTCGGTCACGGTGCTGTACTCGAGGTTGGCGCCGCGCCCGCCGCCGAAGATGCGCTGGAAGAAGGAGCGGCCTCCCTCCGGCTGCACGCTCACCCGCGTGGCGACGGTAGCGCCCTGCGGCAACCCGTACAACTCGTAGTAGAGCTCCACGGCGCCGTCGCGCGAGAACCGGTTGAGCGGGTTGAGGGGGATGTCGCCGCCGGGCCACTTGAGCGCCAGCCCGCTCCCCTTGCGCCCCAGCACAAGGTCGCTCGCCGAGAAGCCCGCGTCGGTTCGCGGGACCGCGACCGGCCGGCCGCCGACCAGCGCACCCGCGTCCGCCTGCAGCTCCTCCACCACGAAGTGGTAATGGTAGTCCCCCGGCGGGAGCCGCACCGCCAGCTGCTCGGTGAGGAAGCTGCCCTCGGCCAGCTCGGTGGGGCTGCGGAACACGCGCAGCGTGTCGAGCCCCCCGACGCGCCGGTACGCCGAGTCGTACACGATCAGGCGGAACTCGAACGGATACCCGACGCCGCCCGGCGCCTCGTACGAGCGCAGGGACGCCGCCGGCAGGGCGAAGACGACGTGCAGCACCGGCTGCCGCTCGCTGTCGGCGAGCACGAACGAAGACACGATCGGTTTGAGGTCGTGCGCGAACCGCAACACGTACGAGTCGGTCGTGGTGCCGGTGGCGATGGCGCGCCGGCCGCGCCGGCGTTCCTCCGCGAGCAGTGCGCCCCGCCCCGCGCTCCCCTGGTTCGCCAGCCGCTGGTAGAGGTCCGAGATGTTGGCGCGCGAGTTCAGGAGCCCCCCCAGCAGCGCGGTCGGCACGTCCTGCCGGGACTGGAAGACGACCGCCGTGGAGAAGCCGTACGCGTCCAGCAGGCTCTCCACGAGCTTGTAGTCCTGCACGTGTCCGGACGCCACGAAGTGAAACACCATGTCACTCTCGGGTGGCGGCCGCCGGTACACCCACGTCTCGTTCGGCTCCACGTACTCGTCGCTGTAGCGCGCCCGGTCATCCGGATCGCCGTGCCGCAGGTAGATCACGCCGCGGTCGTCGAATTCCTCCTGCGTGCTGTCCCGGTACACGTCGGTGATGTCGTAGTGGCGGTGGCGGGTCGTGAGCCGGAAGTTGGCGCGCGCGTACGCGTAGCGCCGGAACTGCTCGACCAGTCGCGCCCCGGGTTGGCGCGCGTCCTCGACGTCCCGCTCACCCCAGAAGCGCAGCAGCCATCGCCCCACCGAGTCGGCCGGGAGCCGGTCGAATGCCGCCAGGTCGTCGGACGTCGCGATCCACGCCAGGTCTGCGCGGCACAGGGTCCGCGCCGCGGGGCTCAACGGAGAACGCACCGTGGCGAAGTACGCCCTCACCGCCGAATCCGGCTGCTCGAGCAGGGCCAGCGTCCTGGCGGTCTCGAGCCCCGCAATGCCGCTGTCGCCGCCGGCGGCCAGGTACCGGCGAAACGCCGCGAGCGCGGAATCGCGCGCGTCCAGCTCCAGCTCGACGCGGCCGCGCGCCAGCAGGACGGCGGGATCGCGCCCGGCCGCCGTCCCGGCCGCGAGGCGCAGCGCGCGCTGCGCAACGTCGAGCCGCGGCGCGATGCGCTGCCGGAGGGCCGTGGTCGCGAGATCCACCAGCGCGCGGGAGTACGACGGATCAACGGCGGCGGCCCGCGCGAACGCGCGCGCGGCCTTGGAGAGCGCGTCCATACCGAGCGCCGCGCGGATGCTCTCGAGCGCCATAACGCGCGACTCGCCGGCGGCCAGCTCGGAGCGACCGAGCCAGTACCACGGGGCCGGCCAATCGGAGCGCAAGTCCGACGCCCACTCGAACTCGCCCGCGGCGTCGTCGTAGTGCTTGGTGCCCGCGGTCATCTCGCCGATCCGGTACGCCAGGATCCCCAGCTCCAGGTGGATCATCGGGTCGTCGCGGCGCTCCTTGGCAACCGCGATGCGCGTCGCTTCCATCGCCAGCAGCGTGAGCGAATCCGGGATCGTGGCGAAGGACGCCGCGAGAGAATCGAGCCGGGCGCGGTCCGCCGGTTCCTGGGCGGCGAGGCGCGAGGGCCCGGCGGCTGCGGCCAGGACGGCCGCGCACAGCAGTTGACGCGGCGCCGGGGACATCACGCAGTCGTACCCCGCCCCCGCGGGCCGGGTTCGGCACACCGCCCGGCCGTCACGGCCCCGGCTCCGTCAGCCCGCGAAGAAACGCCTGGATGCCGAGCGCGATGCCGCGCGCAAATGCCTCCTGGAACGCCGGCGTGCGCAACGCGTTCTCCTGCTCCGGAATCATCAGGAACGCACCCTCGGTCAGGATCGCCGGCATCCAGCTGGTCCGCACCAGGGCGAAGTTGCCGCGGGCCGCCCCGAGGTTCCCGAGGCCCAGCTCGCCGACCAGCGCCTCCTGGGTGAGCAGCGCGAGCCGTGCCGCGCGCGGGAAGAAGTAGTAGGTGCTCGTGCCGTTGTTGACGAACGGATTGACGCCGTCGGGAAAGGCGTTGTTGTGAATGGACACGAGGATCTCGGCGTTCGCCCGCTCGGCCAGGCTGGTCCGCTCGTACAGGTCGATCGCGGAATCCGTCGTCCGCGTCATCACGACCCGGGCGCCCTCCCGGATCAGCAGCTCGCGCAGTGCCAGGGCCACCGCCAGGTTGGCTTCGGCCTCCCTGAGCCCCGTGGGACCCGTGCTCCCCTGCGGCGGGTGCCCGGGGTCCACGGCAATGGTGCGGCCGGCGAGCGGCCGGGCTCGGTCAATGACCGGCGGGCGCCGGATCTCGAACACGAGGTCGCTGTTGTCCCATCGCGTGCGCCATCCAAACACGCGGGACACCAGCTCGAACGTGACGGTGCATTCGTCGGCCGACGGCTGCGCCCAGGTCACCCGGCGCACCAGCGAATCGGTCCCGCCGTACTGCACGAAGTCCAGATCCGACTGCGCCCCGTACAGGCGCACCGTGATGCTGCGCTCGTCCTCGTCCACCCGGAAGGGCACGCGAGCCTCGAGGCCGAACCGCGCCTCGACCAGCGAGTCGCGCGGCGTGAGCCGGACCAGGCGTACCCGGGTCTCGGGAGGTGGCGTGCCGGCGGGCAGTACGGACGCGACATCCGCCAGACTCACCCACGCGAGGGACTCCCGCGACAACCGGACCCGGACCTGGCCGCCGACCCGGCCGTCGAGCGCCCCCGGCGTCCCCTCCGCGAAGAACCAGTTGAACGTGCCGTGCGGGGACGGGGCGCCCACCACCGTGCCCCGCGTCCTGCCCGTCCGCGCCGTGTCGTCGTCCAGGATCACGACGGGCAGCGCGCCGCGATCCACCAGGGCGACGCGCAGCGGGAGCGGCGCCACCAGAGTGTCGGCGCCGCGGGAGGCGAGGACGGCCGCCCCGGCGGACGCGCTGAGCGTGTCGGGAGGAACGGACGCCGTGGTGAGCGGCGGGAGCGGCGCGCCAAGCGGGACCGCGGGCACCGTGCCGACGAAACGCATGGTGGCCTGCGCCGCCAGCCGGCCCGGGCGTCGCTCGAACGGGCCGTACGTCGCCACCGGCTCCGTATCCGGCGCCAGGGGGAAGGTGCGACCGTCGGGCAACCGCACGGCGACCGACGCACCGGGAGCGGCGCGAGCCTCGACGCGGATCGGCTCGCCGCTCTGCGCCCACATCTCCCCCCGCGGCCGGAGCGAGCCCGGGTCGAGCCACAGCGCCTGGTCCGGGGGGACGAAGCGGGGCGGAAGCCGCACGCGCCAGTCGAGCGACACCCGCTGGGTCCCCCTCTCCGCAGCCAGATGGAAGACGGCGACGGTGTCGTCCGGTAGCGGGAGCCAGGCGAGGAATGCCCCATCCGGGGCCACCTCAACCGGCGCGCCATTGATCGTGAGCCGGGCGGCGCCGCTCCCGGTCGCCCCGAACAGGAAGGAGCTGTCGCGGGCGCCGACGACGGCGTCGGCCGGCGGATATACCACGGTGATCGCCAGTGGGCCGTCCACCGGCTGGATCGCCGGCAGGGGTTGCGGGTGGGCGGCCGGCGCCAGTTGGCCGAGCCCGGCCGTCGGGACCCCGACCGCTGCGCAAACCAGGGCTGCCAGAAGGGGGGATGGACGTGGGCGCATCGCTCGCGCAACGTACACCAACCCTCAGTCCAACGTCAATTTAGGTGAGTTGACCAGCCCCCGAACCGGCCGGTATATTGGCGCTCATTCCTTGCCGGTTCTTCGCCCTCGGAGGCGACCCGAAACGTGATCACCTGCGCGCACTGCGGCCGGAGCAACGATCCGGGCTCGCGTTTCTGCATGGACTGCGGCAAGCCGCTGTCCATGTCCGCCATGGCGATGCCCTCGCTCGCGGGGCCCAGCGGCGCGCCGGCGACCAGGGTGTACGGGCCCGCGGGCGGGGGGACGTCCGGCTCGGGCGCCGCGCCGGGCCTGACCTGTTCCTCCTGCGGCCATGCCGTGGACGCGACGATGCCGTTTTGCGCCTTCTGCGGCGCCAAGCTG
>PMIK01000313.1:6654-7414 GCA_003157095.1 Gemmatimonadota bacterium
AGCCGACCAAGGTCTTTTCCGCCAAGCGGGCCTCGCAACCCCCGGTGCAGCTCGCCCTCACGGCCGAAGACGGCAGCAAAAGCACGCGCTACCCTCTCGTGGGCGAGGAGACGACCATTGGCCGCGGCGGCGCAGACGTCGCCTTCGCCGACGACATTTACCTCTCTCCGATGCACGCGCTGTTCATCTGGAAGGACGGGAAGCTCAGCGTCCGGGACCTGGGCTCGCGCAANNGGCTCGGCTACCCGGGACCGTACTCGGCTGACGCCGACGCCACGCGGCGCATGGGCTCGGTGATCCCGAGCGCCGACATCGCTTGCCTCTCCCAGCTGCGCGTGGACGGCAGCGCGCGCGACGTGTTCCACCTTTCGCCGGGGCGCGACGTGAAGCTGGGCCGAGACGCCGCGGATTGGTCGTTTCCCTACGACCCGTCCATGAGCTCCCAGCATGCGGTGATCCGTTCCGAGGACGCGGACTTCGTCCTGGCCGACGCGGGGAGCCGCAACGGCGTGGCGGTGGCCGCGCGCGGCGACGTGCCCGTCCGGAAGGACTCGCGCATCCTGGTGGGAGACAAGATGCTCGTGGTGGAGATGACGTGAAGACCTGCCCTCTGTGCGGCAAGGAGTATCCGGACACCGTCAAGTTCTGTCCGGTGGACGGCTCCACCCTGCGCTCCAAGAACCCGACCGCCAATCTGGTGGGCCAGGTGATCGCCGACCGCTACTCGATCATCAAGAAGCTGGGCGAGGGCGGCATGGGC
>PMIK01000117.1 GCA_003157095.1 Gemmatimonadota bacterium
GACGTTGTTGAGCAGGCAGAAGCCCATGGCCCGGCCGGGCGGCGCGTGGTGCCCCGGGGGCCGCACCGGGCAGAAGGCGGGGCCGCCGCCCGCCAGCGCCCGCTCCGCTCCCCACACCGCCGCGCCGGCGGCGCGCAGCGCAGCCTCGAGGGAGCCCGGCCCCAGGAACGTGTCCGGGTCGAGCGCGCCACCGCCCGAGCGATCCAGCGCCCCGAGACGGGCGAGGTGCGCGGGCGTGTGCACCCGCAGCACGTCCTCGCGGCTGACGCGCGGCGCCTCCACCCAGCTCGCGGCGCCGCGCTGCACCAGGCGGGCGGCCAGCCCCGCCAGCACCGCCTCGAGCCGGGCCGGTGACTCGGGGTGCCACGGAGCGTTGTGATGCTCGAGGCAAGCCGGGTGGGTGACCAGGCTGACCGTCACACGCCGTACCGGTCAGCGCCGCGGACTCCGCCGGCCCGGACGGGGCCAGCGCACCGGCTCATCGCACCGCGCGGCGGTACGCCGAGAGCACCACCAGGGCCGCGCCGTCCGGCACCCCCAACTCCGAAAGCGACCGCGACTCGTTCCCGATCAGCGCTCCGCCGTACTTGACGACGTAGTCCCCGGCCCGGGCCGGATCCATGCCCGCCGCAGCCAGTGCCCGCAGTTTTACCGCGGCGATCTTTTCGTTCGCCCGCATCTCCAACGGGCACACCCGCCAGCTGTCAACGACCGTGACGCGCAACTTCACGGTCACCTGCACAGCGGCCGTCACGGCGCGCCCGCCTCGGCCAGCGTGGAGAAGAAGCGGCGCACCTGCTGGTCGAACAGCAGCGTGGAGCCGCGCACCGTCGAACCGGAGGGCGCCGGCGCCGCCGCGATCACGATCTCCTCTCCACCCTGCCCGCGGAACGCCACGTGGCGCGCGCTCTCGCGCTCCACAAACGCGCCGGTGGCCGGCACACGATTGGCGAAGAAATCCTTGGCGCGCCGAAGCACCTCGCCCGGCGGCAACGACGTGGACGTCTCGTACGTCATGCATACGCTCCTTGGACCATGGCCCGGCCGCCGGCCGCTCCGGCCGGCGCGGTTGCCGCAAAAGGTAAGCGACGCGGGAGGAGGCTGCACCATGTTCACCCCTCGGCCGTGGCCTTCACCTGCCCCACCTCCGGCCGGCGGAACAAGTCGCGCAGTCCCGGCCGGCGCCGCACCACCACGATCAGGTCGCCCGCGGGCTCGGGCTCGACTCCGCCGGCCGTCACGAACAGCACGTCCGGGAGGCGCGCGGGCAGCGCGACGCGGTACGAGCGGCCATGCCAGCCGAAGGGCACCGTGCCGCCCGCCGCACCGAGCCACGCGCGGCGACCCAGCGGCACGTCCACGAAGACGTCGTCCTCCACCTTGGTCACGGACGGCGCGATGCTCTCCCCGTCCCGGAAGAACAGCGGCTCGAACGGCTCGCCGTCCTGGCGCGCGTAGTTGGCCTCCACCGCGTCGTCGAACGCCTCGAGCGCGGGCACGTTGGCGCGCCACTCGAGGTGGTGCCGCACCTCGTGGGTGAGCGTGTCCCACGCTTCGCGGCGCCAGTCGAAGCCCGGCGCATCCGCCGCGAGGGCCGCGAAGGAGCCATGATGCAGCTGGATCGTGGAGCGGAGTTGCGCGCCCTCGTCCCCCGGCGCGCCGAAGGCGTGCGGGATGCACTCTCCCAGCGTGTAGATGCCGGAACGCACCGGATGCGGCACCGTCTTGGAGGTCACCTCGATGGCGACGATCCCCGCACGGAAATCGGGCGGCAACTCGCCGGCCATCTCGCGGACCATCGCCTCGAAGTCGCGCCGCCGCATCCGTCAGGGCAGGCCGGCGGTCAGGCCAGCGCGGCCTCGGCTCTCGCCGCCAGAGGACCGAAGTCGAGCGCGTGGCCCAGGACGGCGCCGGCCAGGGACGCCGCGTCGTCGCGCTGGCCCCGGGAGAACAGCTCGAGCAGCCACTGGCCGCACCGCGGGTTACGGAACCAGTCCTCGTCGAATCGCTCCCGGAGCGACGCTTCCAGCAACGCTTCCAGTTGCCAGGCCCGCAGGTAGCGGGCGGCGTAGAAACCGTCGTCCAGGTCCAGCAGCGCGTCCTCGGGAGCGTACCTGAACCCGGTCGCCTCGCTCAGCAGGGGCGCATAGGCCGTGGCACCCGCCTCGAGGCTCGGCGCGCGATGCAGCTCCAGCTCGTAACGCAGCTTCGCCGCATAACGCCGTAGAATTGCCAGGAGCGCGAACGCCTGGGAGCGCCGGAACGCGCCCTGCCGCTCTCCCGTGAGCCCGGTGTAGCGTCGCAGCCAGGATGGCGCGAACACCATGTGCTCGAACAGCATCGCGAACGCCTCGGTGACCGAATTGTCGCCGAGCCAGCGGTGCTCGAATGGCAGGTCGCGCGCGATGTTCGCGAAGTGCTGCGCGTGCCCCAGCTCGTGCCAGAAAGCGCGGTAGTCGGTCTGCCCGCCAAACGGCCGGATGACCAGGTACACCTCGTCCGGCACGCGCACCGGGGAGCAGAACGCGCGCGCGCGCTTGCGCTCGCGGTCGTCGGCATCGTAGCGGATCCGCCCGCCCGCCTCGGCGTCGAGCCCCATCTCCGCCAATTGCCGCCGCGCGGTCGTCACCAGCTCGGAGCCCGGGAAGAACTCGTCGTACCCGGCGCCACGGAACAGGTACGCGGCGTCCGCGCGGTCGGCGTCGCCGGGTGCGAGCGACAGCTCCAGGCGCAGCACGTCCCGCAGCGTCTCGTGGTAGAGGTCGGCCGTCGCGGCCAGGAACGCGGCGCATGCCTCGCCCAGCGACGCGAGGTCCACGCCGCACAGCGCGGAGCGGGTCGCGACCTGATCGCCCATCCCCAGCGTCGCCAGCAGCTCCCGCTCGAGCGACAGGCGCTGCCTGCGGATGGCGGCCGGCTCCTTCAGCACCGCCCGCCGCGAGGCCTCGACGGCCAGCCGGCGCGGCCGCTGCGGCTCGTTGGCGATCTCGATCGCCGCCCGCTGGTAGGGGAGCGTCTCACCGCCCGGAAGCAGGATCGTGGCCCGGGCTTCCCAGGCGTGCAGTTGGTCGTCCAGCGCCGCGACCGCACGGCCCACCCGGTTGTCCACCACCCATTCGAGCAACTCGCGATGGCCGCGGGCCGCCTCCACCGCCTGCTGATCCGCGAGGTCTGGATAGCGGCCGAAGATCTCCGCGAAGTGCGACTCCGCGGCCAGGCCGGCCCCGGTGCGGTAGCTCTCCAGGCCCAGCTCCCCGCACATCCCTTCGCCCCGCCGCCGCAGCTCCCCGACGTTCACGTCGCGACGCGCTCGGCGAGGTACGAGCCCAGGTTCGCCGCCGCCACCCGGTCCTGGACCAGCGTGTCACGATGCCGCACCGTGACGCTGCCGTCCTGGATCGTCTGGCCATCCACCGTGATGGCGAAGGGGGTCCCCGCCTCGTCCTGCCGGCGGTAGCGGCGCCCGATCGAGCCGCCGTCGTCGTAGAACATCGTGAAGCGGGTCCGCAAGTCGTCGTAGATGCGGCGGGCGATGTCCGGCATGCCCTCCTTCTTCACCAGAGGCAGGACTGCCGCCTTGATGGGCGCGATCTCGGGCCGGAATCGGAGCACCACCCGCGCCTCGCCCTCGATGGTGTCCTCGTCGTAGGCGTCGCACAGGACGACCAGCGCCAGGCGATCCGCCCCCAGCGACGTCTCGATCACGTACGGCAGATAGCGCTCGTTCCGCTCCTGGTCGAAGTACTCGAGCTTCTTGCCCGATGCCTGCTGGTGACGCGACAGGTCGAAATCGGTGCGGTTGTGAATCCCCTCGAACTCCTGCCAGCCGAAGGGGAACTCGAATTCGATGTCGTAGGCCGCCTTGGCGTAGTGCGCCAGCTCGCCGGGCCCGTGCTGGTGCCAGCGCAGCTTCGCGGCGTCACGCACCAGCGCCGTCTGCCACGCCATCCGCTGCTCCCGCCAGTATTCGAACCACCGCTCATCCTCGCCCGGACGCACGAAGAACTGCATCTCCATCTGCTCGAANNACGAAATACTGCATTTCCATCTGCTCGAACTCGCAGGTGCGGAAGATGAAGTTCTTGGTGACGATCTCGTTGCGGAAGGCCTTGCCCACCTGGGCGATGCCGAAGGGAATCTTCATGCGGTTGGACTGGACGATGTTCTTATAATTGACGTAGATGCCCTGAGCGGTCTCCGGACGGAGGTAGACGACGGCCGCGTCTTCCTCCACCGGGCCCATGAAGGTCTTGAACATCAGGTTGAACAGCCGCGGCGCCGTGAGCGAGCCGCGCGTGCCACAGACGGGGCACTGCCCGTCCGGCTGGCCCGGCGTGCCCTTGATGCGCGGGTCGTCCGCGCGGAAGCGCTGCTGGCACTGCTTGCAGTCCACCAGCGGGTCGGTGAAACCCGCGACGTGCCCGGAAGCCTCCCACACCCGGGGGGACATCAGGATCCCGGCGTCGAGTCCCTCGATGTCGTCACGGGCGTGGACCATCGCCTTCCACCAGCGGTCCTTGATGTTGCGCTTGAGCTCCACGCCCAGCGGGCCGTAGTCCCAGACCGAACCGAGGCCGCCGTAGATCTCCGAGGACTGGAAGACGAAGCCGCGCCGCTTCGCCAGCGACACCAGCTTCTCCATGCGTTCGTTCTCTGCCATGAGCCCTGCTGAACGAGAGGTGGAGGTCGAGAAAGTGCAGGAAAGTAGCGCCTTCGTGACGGTGCGAGCAAGCAGGTTGGCGAGGCGGAGTTGCAGTGGCTGCGCCCTTGTCACGTCACTCCACTTGGCGTCCGCCGCGTCTGCGCACTACCTCGCACTGAAATCCTGACTAGCCCTGCCACCCTGCAACTCTGTAACTCGGGAGCTCTGTCTATGGCACCGCGATCAGCTGCTCCCGCCGGGTTCCCACCCCCACGTAGCGGACCGGGGCGCCGGCCAGCTCCTGGAGCCGGTCGAGGTAGCGGCGCGCCGCGTCCGGAAGGTCCTCGAGGTGCCGGGAGTCTGCGGTGCTGCGGCGCCATCCGGTCATCAGCTCGTACACCGGCTGCACGCGTTCAAGGTCCGCGACGTTGTCCGGCAGGTCGTCCAGTCGCCCGCCGTCCAGCCGGTAATGGGTGCACACCGGCACGGTCTCGAAGCTGTCCAGCACGTCGAGCTTGGTGACCGCCAGGCCCGAGAGCCCGTTCACGCGGACGGCATAGCGCACCACGACGGCGTCGAACCAGCCGCAG
>PMIK01000221.1 GCA_003157095.1 Gemmatimonadota bacterium
TGATCGACGTCCAGGTCACGGACGGCACCAACGACATCGTGCTCGCCACCCGCCACGGGATGAGCATCCGGTTCCAGGAGAAGGACGTGCGGGAGATGGGCCGCGCGACCACCGGCGTGCGCGGCATCGAGCTGGAGCAGGGCGACGCGGTGATCGGCATGGTCATCGTCAAGCGCGAGGCGACGCTGCTGGTGGTGGCGGAGCACGGGCTCGGGAAACGGTCGGAACTGGCGGACTACCGGATCCAGCACCGGGGCGGCAAGGGCATCATCACGCTCAAGCGCAACGACCGGACCGGCGACGTCGTGGCCCTGAAGGAAGTCATCCCCGACGATGAGCTGATGGTGATCACGCGGCACGGCGTGATCATCCGGTTNNGGTCAACGACATCAGCGTCATCGGGCGCAACACCCAGGGCGTCAAGGTGATCAACCTCGACGACGGCGACGTCGTCGTGGACGTGGCGCGGGTGGTGAAGGAAGAGGAGGGCGGCGAAGAAGATCCGACCGGCGACGCGGAGCCGGTCACGGAGGGAGTGCAGCAGAGCTGAGAGCGCCCGGGAGCTGCGAGACGCCGAGTTGCGAGTGGTTGACGGTCTGAAGCTGGAGGGGCGGGTCGTCAGGCTGGAGCCCCTGACCCTCGAGCACCTGCCGGGGTTGTGCGAGGTCGGGCTCGACGCCGAGCTGTGGCGATGGACGTTATCGGTGGTGCGCTCGCGGGAGGACATGCGGCGCTACGTCGAGGCCGCGCTCGGCGAGCAGGCGGCGGGTACGGCGCTACCCTTCGTGATCGTGGATCGGACGTCCGGGCGGGTCATCGGCAGCACCCGGTATGGCAACATCGCGATGCGGCACCGGCGGCTCGAGATCGGCTGGACCTGGCTGGGCCTCGCGTGGCAGCGCACGGCCGGCAACACCGAAACGAAGCTCCTCCTTCTCACCCACGCCTTCGAGTCGCTCCGTTGCCAGCGCGTCGAGTTCAAGACCGACGCCCTCAACGACCGGTCGCGCGCCGCGCTGCTCAGGATCGGGGCGCGGGAAGAGGGCACCTTCCGCAGGCACAGCGTCACCGACGACGGCCGCACCCGCGACACGGTGTACTTCTCGATCGTGGACTCCGAGTGGCCGGAGACGAAGGCGCGCCTGGAGCGAATGCTGGCGCGGTAGCGCGGCGCCGGCCGGCGGGCGCTCCAACCTTCGGCGGGTCCGGACCATCCAATCGGATAGCCGTCTCCATCCCCGGGGGTCCGATGTCGTTCCGCTCATGCGTGCGTATGGTCGTTCCGGCGGCGCTGTTCCTGGGTTGTGCCGCCTCCAGCCTGATGGCCCAGCGTGCCCGAACCGAAGACGGGCAAGACCGCTGCCGGAGCGGTGACTGGGGAGATGACTCGCGGGCGCACTACTGCGAGATCCGGGACACCGGCTTCAAGGCCGGTGGCTCCGTCGCCGTGGACCCCGGGGTCAACGGCGCCATCCGCTTCACCGGGTGGGACCGGGACAGCGTGACGGTGACGGCGAAGGTCCAGACCCAGGCCGAGACCGACGAGGACGCGCGCGCTCTCGCGCGGCAGATCCGCATCGTGATCGCCGATGGCACAATCCGCGCCGACGGGCCCGCCACGAGACATCGGGAGTCGTGGAGCGTCAACTTCGATGTGTCGGTCCCACGCCGCACCGATCTCACGGCCCGTACCGTCAATGGCCCGATCTCGGTCGCCGACGTGACCGGGAAGATGGAGTTGACGGCGGTGAACGGGCCCGTCCACCTCGACGCGGTGGGCGGCGACGTCCACGCGCGCACGACCAACGGGCCGCTCGTCGTGACCCTCGAGGGCGACAAGTGGGATGGCACGGGACTCGACAGCGAGACCAGTAACGGCCCGGTCGTGCTCACGATTCCGGCCAATTACTCAGCCCACCTCGAGACCGGCACCGTGAACGGGCCGATGAGCTTCGACTTCCCGATCACGGTGCAGGGGCGGTTCAGCAGCCGCAACATCGAAACCGACCTCGGCGGTGGCGGCCCGACCATCCGGGCTGTCACGACCAACGGCCCACTCACCGTGCGGCGCCGCTGACGCCGCGGCACCGCTGGCCCGGCCGCGCCCGGGCGCTTTGCGCTGACCGCATTCCGGGATAGGATTCGCCATCGCCCGTGCCGCCGGGCGGTGGCGTTTTCTTCTTTCCAGTCGTCGGGAGGCGTTGCGGGATGTCCAAGCAGCCGCTCGTGGTGCTGAAGTTCGGCGGCTCGGTGCTCGGCACGACCCGGGACTACGCCGCCGCGGTCGCCGACGTCAAGCGCCACCAGCGGCGGGGGGAGCGCGTGTTGGCCGTGGTGTCGGCGTTGAAGGGCGCCACCGACAGCCTGCTCGCGGATGCGCACTATTTCGGCCCCGAGCCGGAGCCGGCGGCCACCGCCTCGTTGCTCGCCACGGCCGAAGCCGCCTCGGCCGCAAAGCTCGCGCTCGCCCTGAACGCGGCCGGCGTCGAAGCGGCGCTCCTCGATCCGTCTGCGATTGGGCTGACGACCCGCGGCCCGCTGCTCGACGCCGACCCGGTCGCCGTGGACGACGAGGCGCTACGGCACGCGCTCGAGCGTTCGGGAGCCGCCGTCGTGCCGGGATTCTTCGGGCGCGACTCGTCGGGCGGGTACGCGTTGTTCGGCCGCGGCGGCACCGACCTGACGGCGCTGTTCCTTGCGCACCGCCTTGGCGCCCGGACCTGCCGCCTCCTCAAGAACGTGGAGGGCGTGTTCGAGCATGATCCCGCGCAGAGCGGTCGCCGGCCGAGGCGCTACGAGGCGATCTCCTGGGACGACGCCCTCAAGCTCGGCTCGCGCGTGATCCAGCCCAAGGGGCTCCACTTCGCGAGGCGGGAGCGGGTCGAATTCGACGTTGCGGCGGTCGGCGCGTCCGAGGGGACGCACGTCGGGCCCGGACCGACGACGTGGGCGCGCCCGAGCGGCAGCCGCCGAGTCGCCGCGAGGGCGAAGCCGGCGAAGACGCGCCGACGCAAGGACGCTTCCGCGGAGCTGGACGTCTACGCCCTCACCCGGGCTCTGGTGGACATTCCGTCGGTGAGCGGCGACGAGGGCGAGATCGCCGGCTTCGTGGCCACGTACCTCGAGCGGCGGGGCTATCGCGTCGAGCTGCAGGAGGCCGCGCCGGGCCGCTCCAACGTCGTTGCGCGGGACGCCGCCACGCCGCGGGTCGTTTTCGCCAGCCATCTCGACACCGTGCCCCCGTTCGTCTCGTCGTTGGAGGACTCCGACTACCTCTATGGCCGCGGCGCGTGCGACGCGAAGGGGATCGTGGCGGCGCAGATCCTGGCCGCCGGCCGCCTGAAGGCCGAGGGACACAAGGGGATCGGACTGCTGTATGTGGTGGACGAGGAGGGCGGGAGCCTCGGTGCCAAGGTGGCCAACGGCCACAGCGCGGCCGGCCAGGCCCGGTATGTCGTGGTGGGAGAGCCTACGGACAACCGCCTCGCGAAGGGCTGCATGGGCTCGCTCCGGCTATCGCTCGCCACGGCGGGCATCGCGGCCCACTCCGCGTACCCCGAGCGGGGCAGCTCGGCGATCCTGGCGCTCCTCGACGTGCTGGCCGACGTCCGGGGCGCCACGTGGCCGGCCGATCCGTTCTTCGGCGTTACCACGTGCAACATCGGGACGATCGCGGGCGGGACCCGCGCAAACGTGGTGCCGGCGGCCGCGCAGACCGAACTGCACTTCCGCATCGCGGTGCCGTCGGCGGAGGTGCTACGCAAGCTCGAGCAGGTGGCGCGGGGTCGCGCCTCGATCGAGGTGCACACCGTGACGGAGCCCATCCGCCTGACGGAGCTGCCGGACTTCGAGACCTGCGTCGTGCGCTACACGACGGACGCGCCGCACCTCTCGCGCTGGGGCGCGCCGCTGGTCTTCGGCCCCGGCTCGATCCTGGAGGCGCACACGGACCACGAGAAGGTGTCCAAGGCGGAGCTGCTCGGGGCCGTGGACGCATACGTTCGGCTCGGGCGCACGCTTCTGGAGAAGAACGACGGAGGGAAGAGATGAGGCTGGCACTCTTCGGACACGGAGGCATGGGCAGCCTGGTCGAGGCTCGCGCGAAGGACGCGGGGCACCACATCGCCGTGGTCTTCACCGACCGGGATGCGGCTCGCCCGCCGGAAGAGATCGCGCGCGCGCTCGAGGGGGCCGACGTGGCGGTGGACTTCTCCGTCGGCGCGGCCGTTGCGGACCACGTCACCGCGTGCGTGAAGGCCGGGGTGCCGCTGGTCGAGGGCACCACCGGGTGGCAGGCGCAGTTCGCGGAGCTGCGCGGCGTGGTGGAACGTGGCAAGGGGGCGGTGGTCTACGGCGCCAACTTCTCCATCGGCGTCAACTTGTTCTATCGTGTGGTGGCGGTGGCCGCGGCGCAGTACGCGCACGACTCGTCGTATGCTCCCTTCGTCGAGGAGGCGCACCACGCGCGCAAGAAGGACGCGCCGTCCGGCACGGCATTGAAGCTGCGCGACATCGTGTCCGGCGCGAACGCTGGGCGCGCGGTGCCGGTCGCCAGCACGCGAGCGGGCCACATTCCGGGCACGCATCGGGTGGGCTTCGACGGGCCGGCGGACCAGATCATGCTGACGCACACCGCGCGCTCGCGCGAGGGCTTCGCGGCGGGCGCGCTGCTGGCCGCGCAGTGGATTGCCGGCGGGAGGCGGAGCGGCGTCTTCGAGTTCGCCGAGGTTCTGGACGACATACTTGCCTCAGCGGGAGGAGCGGCACGATGAGCACTGCGGTGGGGTGGCTGCACGGCTGCGCGACGGCGCTGGTGACGCCCTTCGAAGCGGGCGGCGCGGTGGACCTGCCGCGGATGCGCGCCCTGGTGGAGCGCCAGATCACCGGCGGCGTGCGGCTGCTGGTGCCGTGCGGCACCACCGGCGAGCGGGCGACGATGAACGACGAGGAAGGGCGGCGCGTGATCGCGGCGACCATCGAGGTGGCGAGGGGCCGCGCCCGGGTCGTCGCGGGAGCGGGCAGCAACAACACCACGCACGCCATCGAGCAGGCCCGGGAGGCGGCGGCCCTGGGCGCGGACGGCGTCCTGATCGTCGCGCCGTATTACAACAAGCCGACGCAGGAGGGGCTCCTCGCCCACTTCCGCGCCGTCGCGGGCGCGGTAGTGCCGCTGCCGGTCATGATGTACAACGTGCCGGGGCGCACCGGGTCGAACATCGCCGCGGCGACGACGCTCAAGCTGGCGCGAGAGGTTCCGAACATCGTGGCCATCAAGGAAGCGTCCGGCGACTTCGCACAGATCATGGCGATCCTGCGCGAGCGGCCGGCCGGCTTCCGGGTCCTCTCCGGAGACGACGCCGTGACCCTGCCCCTGATGGCGCTCGGTGCCGACGGCATCGTGTCCGTGGCGTCGAACGAGGTACCGGACCTGATGGCGCGCCTGGCCGACCTGGCCCTGGCCGGTCACTGGGAGGAGGCGCGCGCCCTCCACTTCCGCCTGCTGCCGCTGATGGAAGTGAACTTCATCGAGTCGAGCCCCGGCCCCGTCAAGGCCGCGATGGCGATGATGGGCCTCCTCCAGGAGCAGTTCCGGCTCCCGATGGTCCCGATCAAGGACGCAAGCCGCGCGAGGGTGCGAGAGGTGTTGAGCGGGATGTCGCTTCTCACTGAGAGATCGCATGCCGCTGCGTGAACGGGTGGAGGCACTGCTGGCGGCGGAGCCGGCGGCCTTCGGCCGCGCGCAGCGCGCGCTGTTCGACGAGTTCCGGACGGCGCTGAGCCGCGGCGAGGTGCGGGCCGCGGAGCCGGAGGGCGGGGTCTGGCGGGTGAACACGTGGGTCAAGCGCGCCATCCTGTTCGGCTTCCGGATGGGCGTGCTGGTGGATATGTCCGAAGGGCCCACGCTGCGTTTCTTCGACAAGGACACCTATCCCGTCAAGCCGCTCGTGACGGGCGATGGGGTGCGCGTCGTACCGGGCGGGTCGGCGATCCGGGATGGTGCGTACGTGGCGCCCGGGGTGGTGTGCATGCCGCCGATGTACGTCAACGTCGGCGCCTACGTGGACGAGGGCACGATGATCGACAGCCACGCCTTGGTCGGCTCGTGCGCCCAGGTCGGCAAGCGCGTCCATCTCTCGGCGGCGGCGCAGATCGGCGGGGTGCTGGAGCCGGCGGGCGCGCTGCCGGTGATCGTCGAGGACGACGTGCTCGTGGGCGGCGGGTGCGGCGTGTACGAGGGCGCGATCGTGCGGCGTGGCGCGGTGCTCGCTGCGGGAACGATCCTCACCGGTTCCACGCCGGTCTACGACCTGGTGCGGGAGCAGATCTATCGCCGCACCGAGGAATCGCCGCTCGAAATCCCCGCGGGCGCGGTGGTGGTGCCGGGCTCGCGTCCCGCCACAGGTGGGCGGGCGGCGGCGCTGGGTATCTCGCTCTATGCTCCGGTGATCGTGAAATACCGCGACGCGAAGACCTCGGCGGCTACCGCGCTGGAGGAGGCGCTACGGTGAAGATCCCGGTAGGAGTCCTGGGCGCCACGGGCGCGGTGGGACAGCGCTTCGTGCAGCTCCTGGCGGACCATCCGTGGTTCGACCTGGCGGTAGTCGCGGCGTCCGAGCGCTCGGCCGGGAAGCGTTACGGCGAAGCCTGCTCCTGGAAGCTCGACGTACCGATGCCCGCCGCCGCGCAGGCCCTGGTGGTGCAGCCGGCGGAGCCTGGGTTCCGGTGCGACGTCGTGTTCTCCGCCCTGGACGCGGCCGTGGCCGGCCCCGTCGAGGAAGCGTTCGCGGCCGCCGGCTACGCGGTTCTCAGCAACGCGCGCAACCACCGGATGGCCGACGACGTGCCGCTCCTCGTGCCGGAGGTGAACCCCGACCACACGGCGCTGATCACGGCGCAGCGGCAACGGCGTGGCTGGCGCGGGTTCATCGCCACCAATCCCAACTGCTCCACCGCGACGCTGGTCCTCGCCCTGGCGCCCCTCGAGCGGCGCTTCGGCCTCGAGGCCGTGGCCGTGACCACCCTCCAGGCCATCTCCGGGGCAGGCTATCCGGGCCTCCCGTCGCTCGATATCCTGGGCAACGTGATCCCGTTCATCGCCGGCGAAGAAGAGAAGATCGAGCGGGAGACGAAGAAGATCCTCGGCAGGCTGAATGGCGAGAGCGTGACCCCTCACCCGGTGATCGTGAGCGCGCAGACAACGCGCGTGCCGGTGGTGGATGGCCACACGGCGTCGGTGTTCGTCACGCTGGGATCCCACCCCGACGTCGAGGAGGTGTGCGAAGCGTTCCGGACCTACCGCGGCGTGCCGCAGGAGCGCGGACTTCCCAGCGCGCCCGCGCACCCGACGCTGCTCGTCGATCAGGAGGACCGCCCCCAGCCGCGCCTCGACGTCAACCTCGAGCGGGGAATGGCCTCCGTGGTGGGGCGCGTCCGGCGCTGTGAGCTGATGGGCTACAAGTTCATCGTCCTGGGCCACAACACGATTCGAGGCGCCGCCGGCGCCGCCCTCTTGAACGCGGAACTTCTCCACTCGCAGGGCCTGCTCGCCCGGTAACCGAGTGCTCCCGGGTCGCCGGCCCGGACCTGTCCCGCTACCTTGCCGTAGTGACTCGCCCGGATGTCGAGCCCGGTCCCGGAGCGCGGGGATTCGCCTCGCTGCTGGAGCGCGGCGTCGTACCGTCCGGGATCCCGGTGGCATGAACCGGCCGCTCGTGTTGGGAGGCGTGCTCGCCTACTCCTTGCTGGTCGGGGCGCTGCGCTATTTCCGGGTGATCGGAGCGACCGGCACGATCGTGTTGTTCGCGATAATGGTGGCCGATCTGGTGGCCACGCACTGGCTGTTGCGCCGCGCGGCGCGGAGGCGATAGAGCGGTGTGCGCGTGACCTTGCCGCTACCCCCTGCGAGCCGTAGTTTGCGGCCTTCAAAGGAGTCATCGCCCGCGTGACGGTCGCATCGCCCCCCGAGTTGGTCACTCTCGAAGCGATCCGCGAGGCCGCGCACCACCTTCGTGGCGTCGCGGTGCGCACACCGCTTCTGCCGTCCGACGACCTGGCGGAGCGGCTGGGCGTGCCGGTGTTCGTGAAGGCGGAGAGCTTGCAGCGGGTTGGAGCGTTCAAGCTGCGCGGCGCGTTCACGCTGGTCCGCCAGTTGGCCGAGGGCGGCGCCAGGGGCGTGATCACATACTCGTCGGGCAATCACGGCCAGGCGGTGGCGTACGTGGCGCGGCGGTTCGGTCTGCGGGCGGTGATCGTGATGCCCGAAACGGTGGCCGCCCCCAAGCGGCGAGGCGTGGAGCGCCTCGGCGGGGAAGTGGTGCTCGCCGGCCGTACATCGCAGGACCGGTACGCGCGCGCGATGGAGATCGCCGGGCGTGAGCGGCTGGCGATCGTGCCGCCGTTCGACCACCCGGCCATCATCGCGGGGCAGGGCACGGCGGGCTTGGAGCTGGTGGAGGACTGTCCCGAGGTGCGCACTGTCGCCGTTCCGGTCGGTGGCGGCGGGTTGGCGGCGGGCGTGGCAACGGCGGTCAAGGCGCTCCGGCCGGAGGCGGCGATCGTCACCGTCGAACCGGAGGGGGCGCCGACGTACGAACGGGCGCAGGCCGCCGGGCAGCCGGTGACGCTCGAGCAGACAGGGAGCGTGGCGGATGGGTTGCTCCCGCTGCGGATCGGAGCGTTGACGTTCGCGCATTTGGTGCACCACGGCGCGCGGGCGTGCCTGGTCTCCGACGCGGCGATCGTGCAGGCGGTGCGTTTCGCCCTGGATCGGCTCAAGCTGGTGGTCGAGCCCTCGGGGGCGGTCACCCTGGCGTGGCTCCTCAACCAGCCGGCGGGCTCCGTTGCGGGGCCGGTGGTCGCCGTGCTGTCCGGTGGGAACATCGAGTGGGAGGGGCTCCAATCGCTCCTGATGGCGAAACCGTGACGGCGCCCGGCCGGCTCGCCGGTACCAAGGTGCTGGTGGCGGATGACGACGCCACCCTGGTGGGCACGCTGACCTGGATACTCAAGGAGCAGGGGTGCCAGGTGGTCGCGGTGCCCGACGGCCAGAACCTGCTCGAACGGCTGAGGGACGAGCGCCCCGACNNTCATGATGCCCATGGTGGACGGGCTCCAGCTCCTGCAGCGGATCCGGAGCGAGCCGGAGTGGCAGGACCTTCCGGTGCTGATGATCTCCTCGATGGATCCCGAGGACGGGACCGCCAAGGCGCTCGGGCTGGGCGCGTCCGACTTCGTGGCCAAGCCGTTCCGGGTGAAGGAGCTGCTGGCGCGGGTGGAGTCGCAGCTCAAGCGCGGCCGTGAGCTGCGCATGGCGCACGAGGAATCCCGGGCGCGCGGCGCCATCGCCGACATTCTCCACGAGCTGACCGACTCGGTCAAGTCCGACGAGATCTACCAGATCCTGGCGCGCCGGGTCGCCCGGGCCCTCAACATCTCACGCTGCTCGCTGGTGCTGGCCAAGCCGGGCGACGTGTACGGCACGGTCGTGGCCGCGTACGAGAACCCGATGCTGCGCAATCTGCGGATCGAGCTCGCTCGCTATCCCGAGATGCTGAAGGCGCTGGAGACCGACCAGCCGGTCATCATCGGCGACGTGCCGAGCGATCCGCTGTTCGTCGAAGTCCGCGCCATGTGGGCCAGGAGCGGCACTCCGGTTCCGACCCAGTCGGTGGTCGCGCTGCCGTTCCGGATGCGCGAGGAGCAGTGTGGCGTGCTCTACCTCCGCACCGTCCACGGCGAGGCCCCGCTGGGCGACGAGGACGCGCAGTTCGCCGACACCGTGATCAAGGCGGCGGTTGCGGCCATCGAGAAGGCGCATGACTTTGAAACCGTCGTGTCCGACAAGGAGCGGCTGGAGTTCCTCGCCGCCACCGACGCGCTGACGGGGTGCCTCAATCGCCGGGCGCTGCTCGAGGCCGTTGCGCACGAGGTGGACCGGGCTCGGCGCTACAACCTGGTGCTGGCGCTGCTGATGGTGGACCTGGACCACTTCAAGCGGATCAACGACACGCTGGGCCACCTGGTCGGCGACACCGTGCTCCGCCAGCTCGGGGAGATGCTCCTGCGGGATGCGCGGTCGGTGGACGCGGTCGCCCGGTATGGCGGCGAGGAGTTCGTGATCCTGCTGCCGGAGACGGCGGCGCACGGGGCCATGATGTTCGCCGACCGGATGCGCCAGCGCATCGCTAACTTCTCTTTCGGCGAGCCGACGCGCCCGGTCCGGATCACGGTCTCGGTCGGGGTCGCCTGCTTCCCCGACCCGGCGGTAGACACGCCGGAATCCTTTATCGCTCTGGCCGACGCAGCGCTGTACCGCGCCAAGGCGGACGGCCGCAACGTGGTGCGACAGTGAACCAACGACGTTGTCCCAAGTGTCACACCGTGTACACGGGTGACGCCCGCTTCTGCCCCCAGGACGGCAGCCAGCTGGTGGACGTCGCCGCTCCGGCCCCCGCCGCCGCCCCGGCGGGATCCACGCAGGTGCGCCAGGCCGTGAAGCCCAAGCCGATGGGCGCCGATCCGGCGAAAACGCTGCGCAATCAGGTTCTGGACCAGCGGTACCAGGTGGTCCGGAAGCTGGGCGAGGGCGGGATGTCGTTCGTGTACGAGGCGAAGGACATTTCGAGCGGCGAGTCGGTCGCGGTGAAGATCATGACGCCCAAGCTGGCCCAGGATAAGATTGCGGCCGAGCGCCTGCGGCGCGAAGCCGGCCTGGCCATGCGGCTCGACCATCCCAGCATCTGCCGTATCATGCGGCTCGGCGAGACCGAGGACGGGCTCATCTACCTGGTGATGCCGTTGTTGAAAGGGGAGCTGCTCTCGGACAAGGAGGTCCGCGAGGGCCCCATCTCGCTCGAGGTGGGCGTCCCGATCATGCGGCAGGTGTGCGATGCGCTGGAGGTCGCTCACCAGCAGCAGATCATCCATCGCGATCTCAAGCCCGAGAACATCTTCATCTGTCCGGCTCCCGACGGCGGGATCCGGGCGGTCGTGACCGATTTCGGGCTCGCCAAGGAGCGGCGGAGCGAGCCGGGGATGGCCAAGCTCACGGCGACCGGCATCATTCTCGGCACGCCGGAGTTCATGAGCCCCGAGCAGATCCGCGGCAAGCCGCTCGACGGCCGCTCCGACATCTACGCGCTGGGGCTGGTCGCCTTCGAGATGTTCACGGGCAAGCTGCCCTTTGAGGGGAAGACGGCCCAGGACATGATGATTGCGCGTCTCCGCGGGCAGCCGCTGCCGCTCCGCAAGGCGCGCGCGGACCTCCAATTCACGGCGCAGTTCGAGAAGGCGCTGATGAAAGCCATCGAGGCCGAACCCGCCGCCCGCTACCAGACCGCCTCCGAATTCGCTCGCGCGCTCGAGGAGGCGGCCGGCAGCAGCAGCGGCGGCGGGATGATGGGGAAGCTCAAGAAGCTCTTCTAAACCCTGCGAGGGTCGGATGGCTCCGGGCATCCGTGCAGCGGCACTGGCGCTCACCGCGGTGGCGTCGGTTGCGTCGGCGTCGCGCGCCCAGCAGGGCGCCCCCGCGGCGGCGATCGCCATCCGGGCGGGCTCGCTGGTCGACGGCACCGGCGCCGCGCCGGTGCGCAACGCCGTAATCGTGATCCGCGGCGATCGCGTCGAGGCCGTGGGCCCCGGGGTGCGGATCCCGGCCGGCGCCCGGGTCATTGACCTGTCGGCGTACACCGTGCTGCCCGGCTTCATTGACGCCCACGTGCACCTCGCCAGCCGGCCGCTCGGCGCAGGCGACTTCGTCCACCGGGGCGTGACGGACGACGAGGCGGACGACGCGCTGTGGGGCGCGGCCAATGCGCGGGCGACGCTGCTGGCCGGCTTCACCACCGTGCGCGACCTGGGCGCGTCCAGTTATGCCAACGTTGCGCTGATGCGGGCGATCGCGGCCGGCCGGGTGCCGGGGCCGCGGATCGTCGCGGCCGGTCACCTCATCGGGATCAGCGGCGGCCACTGCGACGAGAACGGCTACTGGGCGGGAGCCCTCGGGCCCGAGCACGGCCCGCGGGAGGGCGTCGCCAACGGCCCGGACCAGGTGCGGGAGGCGGTGCGCCTGCAGGTGAAGTACGGCGCGACGGTCATCAAGATCTGCGCGACCGGTGGCGTGTTGTCGCAGGGCGACGAGATCGGCGCCCAGCAGATGACCGAGGACGAGATGCGCGCGGCGGTCGAGACCGCGCGGATGCTGGGGCGGCGGGTGGCGGCGCACGCGCACGGCAACGAGGGCATCAAGGCGGCGATCCGTGCGGGCGTCACCAGCGTCGAGCACGGCTCGTTCCTCGACGACGAGGCGGTGCGGATGATGGTCGAGCGCGGCACATACCTGGTGCCGACGCTGTTCGCCGGCTGGTCGGTGGCCACGCCGGAAGCCGCGGCGCATCTGCCCGCCTGGATGACCGCGAAGGGCCGGAGCGCCTGGGAGGCGTTGCAGCGCTCGATCCGCCTCGCCGTGGCCGGCGGGGTCAAGATCGCGCTCGGGACCGATGCGGGCGTGGACCCCCACGGCCAGAACGCGCGCGAGTTCGAGCTGCTGGTCACGGTGGGCGGCATGACGCCGCAGCAGGCCATCCAGGCCGGCACGTTGAACGCCGCAACGCTGCTAGGCATGGAGCACGACGTGGGCTCCATCGAGCCGGGCAAGTTCGCCGATTTCGTGGCGGTGCCGGGTGATCCGCTGGCGGACATCACCCGCCTGCAGCATCCAGCGTTCGTGATGAAGGCCGGCGAGGTCTATCTTGCCCCTAGTCCCTAACCTCAAGCCCCTTCGGTGAAGCGCTATCCGGCGTTCGACCCGCCCGAGTACGTCTCCTGGTCCGCCGATCCGGAGTTGGTCGCCGCATTCGCCGAAACGCCGCGGCGCGACCCGGCGCGCCGGCGTGTCGTCGAGGCGATGGACGAGGCCGCGCTGCTCGGGCTCTACGCCGGGCTGGTGCGGACCCGCCTGCAGGACATCACGCTGAAGCGCTGGGTCCGGACCGGCGTCATCTCCAAGGCGTGGCTCGGCACGGGCGAAGAGGCGATGACCGTCGGCCCGGTCCACGCGCTCGACCGCTCGCGCGACATCGTGGTGCCGATGATCCGCAACGCGGGCGCGTGCGCCGAGATGGGCATGCCCATCGCCGACAACTTCCGTACCTACCTTGGCACCGGCGACTCTCCCAGCGGAGGGCGCGACCTGCACGCGGGCTCGATGGAGCACCGCGTGCTGCAGCCCATCTCCCACGTCGGCGACGTGGTGCCCGTCGTGGCCGGCATGGCGCTCGTGAGCCGGATCAAACAGGACGGCTTCGTCGTCCTCACCTGGATCGGCGACGGCTCGACCAAGACCGGGACGGCGCACGAGGGACTGAACTTCGCCGCCGTGCAGAAGGTCCCGGGCATCTTCGTGATCCACAACAACCAGGTCGCGCTCGGCACCAGGCTCGGGCAGTATCACCTGCCGGAGGACTTCGCCGAGTTGCCGGAGGCGTACGGGATGGCCGGCGCGGTATTCGACGGCAACAACGTCCTCGACGCGTACGCCGCCGCACGCCTGGCGGCCGAGCGGTGCCGCGCTGGGGCGGGCCCGGTCATGCTGGTCGGCAACACCTTCCGGATGGGGGGCCACGCGACCCACGACGAGCGGGAGGCGCGGGCGCTCTTCTCCGCGGAGACGTTCGCCGCCTGGGGCAGGAAGGACCCGGTCGGCCTGTACGAGGAACACCTGAAGGGCCTGGGTGTCGCAGCGTCGGTGCTCTCGGGCGTGGAGGCGCAGGTGGAGGCTGAGGTGACGAAGGCCGAGGAGGATGCGATCCACAGCCGTGATACGCGGGTGCCGGATCCGGCGACCGCCGTGGAGGGCGTTTATGCGAGGTAGCGTCGGGGTGACGATCGCCGTGCCGGTCCTCATCGCGGGCGCGCTGAGCCCGGCCGGGGCGCAGGCGCCGCCCGGCGGCCGGACGCGCGTCGAGGTGGCGGGCCACTCCCTCCAGGTGATGCAGGGCTTCACCGTTAACGTGTACGCGGAGGGCGTGGGCGGAGCGCGGTTCATGGTGCTGAGCCCGGACGGCGTGCCGTACCTCTCGCTGACGCGGCAGGGACGAGTCGTGAAGCTCCCCGACCAGGATGGAGACGGCCGCGCCGACTCGGTCGTCACGGTGGCGCAAGGACTCGATGCACCTCACGGCCTGGCTTTTCGCGGCGACACGCTCTACGTGGCGGAGACCAACCGCGTGGTGCGCTTCGTGCCGGGCGTGGCAGCGTCGCAGGTGGTGGTGCCGGACCTGCCGCACGGCGCCGGCCACTTCACTCGCACCATCGTCTTCGGTCCGCGGGACGGGAAGCTGTACGTTTCGGTCGGCTCGTCATGCAACATCTGCAACGAGCGCGACGCCCACCGCGCGACGGTGCTGCGCTTCAACGCCGACGGCAGCGGGGGAGAGATCTTCGCGCATGGCCTCCGGAATTCGGTCGGGCTGGCGTTCGATCCCGTGACCGGCGATCTGTGGGGCACGAATAACGACCGCGACCTGCTGGGCGACGACCTGCCGCCGGACCGGATCAACATCCTGCACCAGGGCGGCGACTACGGCTGGCCGCAGTGCTACCTCCCCGGCCACCAGAACCCGGAGTACCCGAACGCCGACTGCGGCCACCTCGCGGAGCCGGCGATCACGTTCCAGGCGCACTCGGCGCCGCTCGGCATTGTCTTCTCGACCGGGACGCAGTTCCCGCCCGAGTACCGCGGCGGCGCGTTCGTGGCCTACCACGGCTCGTGGAACCGCAGCATCCCGACCGGCTACAAGGTGGTCTACGTGCGGCGGCAGGACGGTCGTCCCGTGGCCATCACCGACTTCATCGTCGGCTTCCTTCCCGAGGGAAGCGACACGCCGTGGGCGCGGCCGGTGGATGTGCTGGTCGCGAAGGACGGGAGCCTGCTGGTGAGCGACGACTACAGCGGCCGGATCTTCCGCATACACTATGTCGGGCCTGTGGCGCGGCCTTGATCGGGCGCTGGTGGGCGTTCGCGCTGGCGGGCGTGCTCGCCAGCCGGGGCGGCTCTTCCGTCGTGGCGCAGGAGAGCGCCAGGCGGCCGGGCATTGACGTGGTGTCGTACGGCTTCCAGATCGTGCTGCCCGACAGCGGGGACACGATCCATGCGCAGGCCACTGTCGTTTTCCGCCGCACTCCTGTGGCACGCGACACCCTGGTCCTGAACCTCGTCGGGCTCACCGTGGATTCCGTAGGTTTCCACCGTCCGCACCCTTCGTCGCCGTTCACCCGCAGCCCGTTCGACTACGACGGCCTGCTGCTGCGTGTGCCGCTCCCGCACGGCCCGATCAACGACACCGAGAACGTCTCGGTGTTCTATCACGGCACGCCGCGGGACGGCCTCATGCTCCATCCCGACGGGCGCGGCCGGGAAGCTGTGTTTGCCGACGACTGGCCGGAGCGCGCCCGATACTGGCTCCCGACCGTGGACGACCCGGGCGACAAGGCGGAGGTGCTGTGGCTGGTCGGGGCGCCCGCCGGCTGGAGCGTGGTGGCGAACGGACGGCTAGCGCAGATCGGCCGCTCTCCCGATGGGCGCTCCCGGTGGGCGTACGAGGAGCACCACCCGATTCCTACCTACTCGATGGTCATCGGCGCGGCGCGCATGGCGGTGAGCCGGCACCGGGCGGCCGTGTCAGAGGGTGATACCGTCCCGATCGAGGTGTGGACCGAGCCCGAGGACTCGGCCTGGGCGGACTCGGTGCCGTTCCGCCGCGCCACCGAGATCGTGGAGACGATGCAGCGCCTGGTCGGCCCGTTCCCATACGAGAAGCTGGCGCACGTCGAGTCCTCCACGCGCTACGGGGGGATGGAGAACTCGACCGCCATCTTCTACGCCGAGCATCCGTACGTCGCACGCCGGATGGGCGAGGGGGTCGTGCGGCACGAGACGGCGCACCAGTGGTTCGGCGACGCCGTCACGGAGCGCGACTTCCACGAGTTGTGGCTCTCCGAGGGCTTCGCGGACTACTTCGACCTGGTCGTCGGGGCGGCGCTCGACGGCGACTCGGTGCTGGCGCGCGGGATGGCCGCGACGGCGCGCGGCTACCTCCGGTCGTCCGACGTGGACCGGCCGGTGATTGACACGGCCGCGACCGAGCCGGCGCGGCTCCTTAACGCGAACAGCTACAACAAGGGCGCCTGGGTGCTGCACATGCTGCGCGGCACCGTGGGCGACTCCGACTTCTGGCGGGGCATCCGCGCCTACTACCGCACCTACCGCGACTCGTCGGTGACGAGCGCGGATTTCCAGCACGCGATGGAGCGCGCGTCGGACCAGCGTCTCGACTGGTTCTTCGCCCAGTGGCTGCGCCAGCCGGGCTATCCGCGGCTCGACGTGGCGTGGCGCTGGGATGCGGCGTCCCACCGGGTCTCGCTGGACATCGGCCAGGCGCAGCCGGCCGCATGGGGACTCTTCAGGTTGCCGGTGGTGACGGTGGAGGTGCTGAGCAACGGCGGGGCGCCAGCCCGCCGAAACTTCTCTGTGTCCGCGGCTCGCCAGACCGTGCAGCTCGACCTCCCGGGGCCTCCGACCGATGTGCGCGTGGATCCGGACGGGGCCTTGCTGCTGACGGCACAGGTGCGACAGCAGCCGTGAGGTGATGCGCGGGACGAAGCACGGCCAGCCGGCGCGCGCTGGCAGCTGGTGGAGCGCTACGACGACAGGAACGAAGCGAGGCATCGTGATCGAGGAGACGCGCCTGTAGTGGAGACGATCCACATCCAGAGCTTCGTCACGGCACCGCCCGTTGCGGTGTGGCGGCAGCTCCTGGGGCGGCCCGACGTGGTGCTCGACGCCCTACCCGTCGCCGCGTGGCCCGATCAACGGGAGGAGCGCAGCCCCTCCCGCCTGGTCGTGGACTGGCCGTTCGGGAGTGGCGATGGCCGGACCACCGTCGAGATCATACTGGCCCCGGTTTCCGGAGGCACGCGAGTGGATCTGCGGCACGAAGGATGGGAGAGCGGGCCATCGGCGCAGGACGCGCTCGCCGGCCACTTCGCCGGGTGGCTCCAGGCGCTTGCGGCCCTCGGGCTCCTCGTGGAGTCCGGCAAGGACCCGCGCGCTTCATCGGCTTCCCTCGCCGGACGGGAGCGGTACTTCGCCTCGGCCGAAATCCCCGCCGGAGCGGACGCGGTGTTCCGCGCGCTCACCGACCCGCAGGTGCTCTCGCGGTGGAGCGAAGGTGCGTTGGAGGGGACGGAGCTGGGCGATACCATCGAGGGCCGCTACGCACGGTGGAGGCTCGCCGCGCCGGCGGGCGGCGCGCCAGGAGAACTGGTGATGATCCTGCGGCACACGCCGAGGGGAACCCACTGCGCCGTAGCGGAGTACGGAGTGACAGACCGCTCGTCCTCGGCACGCTGGCCCAAGATGCTGGAGCGCCTGGCGCGGTTTCTCCGCTAGCCGGACTCGTCCTCATGCCCGGCCGGAGGACGTTCTGACGCACGTCGGGATGCACTCCGCGTATCACCGGGGGCAGATTGCGGCGGACGTCCGGGCAGCGGGGCGCCAACCCGCCTACAGCGATTTCATCCACGCCACCCGGACCGGCCGCATCCCCTGATCGTCCACTAGGCCAGGGAGAATGGCCCTTTTCGCAGCGCCCGATCCGGTTAGGAACGGAGCTTGCGTAGCCATCTCACCATAGCAGGCAAGGTCGAGCCAACGCCGAGTGGCACTGACGAAAGGGGAGTAGATCAATGGCAGATAAGAAGGCCGATCTCGCGGGACCAGGAATCAGCACATACGAGGAGGTCGCGAAGATCCTACCAAAGGACTACAAGTCCCTCCTCAACCCGAAGGACACGCAGGTCGCGATCACGGCGGCCAAGCGGTACATCGAGGACGGGTTGTGCCGGGAGTTGAACCTGATCCGGGTCGAAGTGCCGTTGATCGTCAGCAAGGAAAGCGGCGTCAACGACTATCTGGACCGCGACGGGTCGCGCACGCCGGTCGAATTCCCCTGCGGGCTGGGCCTGGCCAAGCCGGTGATCGCGCAGGTGGTGCAGGCGGCGACGAAGTGGAAGCGGATGGCCCTGAAGCAGTTCGGGATGAAGCCGGGCGAGGGGCTGGTCACCGACATGCGCGCGGTGCGCAAGGACTACTTCCTCGACCACGACCACTCGTCATACGTGGACCAGTGGGACTGGGAGAAGACCATCACCGCGGATCAGCGGAACCTGGCCGTTCTGAAGGACACGGTCCGGCGGATCTGGAAGGTCATCGTCGGCGCCGAGAAGCACGTGATGGACATGTTCCCGCAACTGAAGGACCCGCGGTATCCGCCGCTGCCCGAGGAGCTGAAGTTCCTCCATGCCGAGGAGATCCTCGACATGTATCCCGATCTGCCGCGCAAGCAGCGCGAGACGCAGATCCTGCAGAAGTACCCCGCNNATCGGCTGGGTGCTGAAGGACGGCTATCCGCACGAGATGCGGGCTGCGGACTACGACGACTGGGTGACACCCACCACGTCGGACGACGGGAAGCCGATGCACGGCTTGAACGGCGACATCCTGGTGTGGAACCCGGTGACCAAGCGCCGGCACGAGTTGAGCTCGATGGGCATCCGCGTCACCAAGGAGACCCTCAAGCAGCAGCTCGAGATCTCGGGGCAGCTCGACTTCCTGAAGCTGCCGTATCACCAGGCGATCCTGAAGGACGAGATCCCGCTGAGCGTGGGCGGCGGCATCGGCCAGTCGCGCACCGTGATGTATTTGCTGCGGAAGGCGCACCTGGGCGAGGTGAGTGTGACCGTGTGGCCCAACGAGCTGAACCGGATCTGCGAAGAGAAGAACATTCACGTCCTGAAGTGAGACGTGAGATGTGAAGAGTGAGACGTTGACGTGAGAAGTGAGAAGGGGAAGGGCGTGAGAGGGCGGGACAAGACCTCTCACGCCTTTCGCTTCTCACCTCTCGCCTCGCCTTCTCACGTATCACCCCTCACCTCACCTCACACGTTATCTTGCAGTCATGCCTTGGCCCTTCGCCCCACTCTGGGATCAGGCGCTCACCTACGACCGATTCGTGGCGGAGTCCACCGAGCACTGTGGGCTATGGACCGGCGTGTACCGCACGGCGCGTATCCCGGATTGGGCGAAGGACGCGGTGGTGAAACTGGGGCGCCGGTTCCGGTTCGTGGTCCTGGCAGAGGACTGGTGCGGAGACGCGTCGAGCACGATTCCGGTTCTGGCGCGGTGGGCGGAGGAGACGCGGGCCATCGAACTCAGGATCCTGCGGCGCGACGAACATCCCGAGGTGATGGACCGTTACCTCGCCAACGGGGCGCGAGCCATCCCGGTCGTGATCGTACTGACCGAGGCGATGGAGGAAGTCGGCCACTGGGGCTCCCGGCCGGCCGAGCTGCAGGCGTTGGTGTTGCGGGAGCGGGGTCAGGGCAGGACGTCGCGTATGTACTTCCCCGACGTCCGGCACTGGTACGCGCAGGACAAGGGGGAGTCCACCCTGCGGGAGGTCCTGGCGGTCATGGAGCGAGCCCTAGCCCCTAGCCCCTAGTCCCGGCCTTCGAACCCTGCGCTCCGTCTCCGGTGTAAGTATCTTCCAAATCGAATCCACCAGACAGTCGCCGTCCCCCCGATCCTGTGGAGGCATCGCGGATGCGTGCTCGCCTCACCGTCCCACTCATCGCCGGCGCGGCCCTGGTGGCCGCGGCGCCGCTAGCGCGTGCGCAGCAGCCCGCGACGCAGTTGCCCACGCTCGAAGTGGGCCAGGCCGCCCCGGACTTCGCGCTGACCGGCGCCACGCGCTTCGGGGTTCTCAAGGACCCGGTACGCCTGAGCAGCTTCCGCGGCAAGACCGTGGTTCTCGCCTTCTTCTTCAAGGCCAGGACCCGCGGCTGAACGATTCAAATGCACGCGTACCGTGATCAGTACGCGAAGCTGTTCCACGGCGGCAGAGACGTCGTCCTCATCGGCATCAGCGCCGACTCGGCCGACGCGCTCGCCTCGTGGGCGCGCGACGACGAGTTCCCGTTCCTGATGGCCAGCGATATGGGCTCCGTCGTGGGCAAGCAGTATGGCGCCTACGTCCAGCGCTACAACCTCGACAACCGGACTCTGTATGTTGTCGGGCCGGACGGGAGAATCGCTTGGCGGGCGGCGCCGTTCCGGGAGATAGACCCGACCGCCTACACGGAGCTGGGCGCGGCCGTGGATCGCATCGCTGGAGCGGACTCGACGTTGAGCCATTAGGCCGCGGTTGAGGCGGCTGAGCAGGAGAGGAGTGGGGGCCCGGCTGACGCCGGGCCCCTGTTGTTTGGCTAAGTTGACTGCTTGAGCTGCTGCGTAACGTCTTATCATGTAATATATTCCGGATTCCGGAAACAGGACTGACCATTTGGGTAGCGGATTGGAGAAGCAGCCGACCCTTCGTCCGAGCGATGTCGCCGTCGCACTTCGGTTGGCCCGGACGCCGGGCGCTCATTACCAGGATCTGGCGCGAAGCCTCCATCTCGGTGTTGCCGAGGTGCATCGCGGTGTCCGGCGGCTGGACCTCGCGCGGCTCGTGTTGGCGGGAGAGCGGCGCGTGAACCGGCAGGCGCTACTCGAGTTCCTGGTGCACGGCGTGCGCTACGTCTTTCCGGCTGTACTTGGCCCGGAAACGCTGGGCATACCCACGGCCGCGGGGGCACCTGCCCTCGCCGAGAAGCTCCCGGGCGGCCCGGTGGCGGTGTGGCAGACCGCCGATGGCAAGACGCGAGGATCGAGCTTGCTTCCGCTGTACGGAGCGGCGCCGCGCGCTGCTCTCGAAGACGAGCACCTTTATCGCGCGCTGGCCCTGGTGGATGTCTTGCGGCTTGGGGAGCTGCGGGAGCGCCGTCTGGCGCAGGGGCTTCTGGATGAGACGCTAAGCGGGGTCAGCGAGTGACCACTCGGCGATGGAGCGACGATCTCCGCGGGCGCGAAGCGGCTAGCCTCCAATGGCTCGGCGAAGCGCCGCTTCGATGTCCTGATCCGAACCTGTGCCGGTGTAGACCACCCGGCCCGCTGCGTTGACGACCACTACATAGGATGTGGTGGGAGCTTGATACGCGCGCACCGCCGCGCCGGTGGCATCCCACAGGAAGCGGAAGGGATAGTGATGCTGTTCGGCGTGCCGCTGCACCGAGGCCCTGGTCTCGTTGACGGCCACCGCGATCTGGACGAAGTCCACGCGGTTGCCGAACTTGGCGTGGGCCGCCTGGATCCTCGGCATCAGCGCGGCGCAAAGCGGGCACCAGGTGGCCCAGAACTCGAGCAGCACCGGCTTCTTGCCCACCAAGTGCGCCAGATCCACCGGCCGCCCGTCGAGATCCTGGACTGCTGCCGCCGGCGCGGCCGAGCCCGTCGGGAGTCCGACGTCGCCTTCCTGCGCGCGGAGCGATGCCGGCCCCGCCAACGAGAGCGCCGTGGCGGCGCCCAGCGCGAGGGGCCAGCGGAGAGCACCGGCTACCATACCTGTCCCGCCAGAATGAGGTAGTACTCAGCCATCCCGAGCAGTACCACGCCCGCCCCCTTCTTGATCCATTCCATCCAGCGGCCGGACTTGGGAAGCGCGGACAGCGTGCCCGAGAACAGGCCCACCAGCACCAGGATCGCCGTCATTCCCAGAGCGAACACGAACAGGTACGCGAAGCCGAGGACGCCGCTTCTGGTCACGGCGACCCAGGTCAGCACCGCGGCGAAGGCAGGCGCCCCGCACGGCGCCGCCACCACGCCCGAGGTCGCTCCCATGATAAAGGCGGCCGGATACGACCCGCCCTTCAAATTGGCGGCCCAGGTCAGGAGCCGCACGGGCGCGGTCATAGGAATCACGTCGAGCATTCCGAGCGCGAACACGAGGAGCAGGTTGCCGACCGCCAGCCGCGCCCACGGGCTCGAGGAGACAGTGCCGAAAAGACTGCCCGAGAGCCCCGCCAGGAGCCCCAGCATCGCATACAACAGCGCCATCCCCACGGCATAGGTCAGGGTGAGGCCCACGGCTGTGCGGGTTGACCGCGCTCCGGACGAGGCGCCGGCGATCACCCCAGCCGTGATGGGAATCATCGGGTAGATGCACGGCGTAAGGCTGGTGGCGACGCCCGCGGCGAATAGCGCCGCAAAGGCCCCCAGGGGATGCTCGCGGAGCAGCGGCGCGAGGCCGCCGATCAGAGACAGCATGTGTGGCATTGGCGGAATGATACACGGGGACGTGATGAGGTGATGAGGTGATGGGGCGCGAGGACGTCATTGATGGCCGCGCATCACATCCTCACACCATCACCGCATCACGGCATCACCTCCCCGGTACAGTGCCATGCCAATCGCCGCGTCCATACCGGAGCGCGCGAGCGCCCGGACGTCCGAGCGGCTGCGGATTCCTCCGGCGGCAATGATGGGGAGCCGGGTCAGTCGGCGCAGGGCGCGAAACAGCGGAAGACGTGCCCCGCGCATCGTGCCTTCGTTATCCACGTCGGTACATAGAAGGCCCGCGCAGTAGGGCTCCAGCTCCGGAACGGCCTCGGCGGGAGTGAGCGACAACCGCGTGCGCCACCCTCGCACGGCGATCCGGCCTTGGGAGAGATCGAGAGCGACGACGACGCGGTGCCGGCCAACCGCGGCGCCCAGCGCTCGAAGGAAGCGACGGTTCACGCCGCTGCTCTTGTACGCCCGGCTGCCGACGATAATCTGCTCCGCCCCGGCCGCCACGAGACTCTGGGCCTTACGGATCGAGCGCACGCCGCCCCCAGCCCGTACCCGCATTGGCGCGCGCGCACACAATTCGCGCACCAGAAGGTGATTGCTGCCCCGTCCCAGCGCGGCGTCCAGGTCTATGACGTGCAACCACCGGTAGCGCCGGAACCGGTCCAGGAGTCCGTGCACGTCGTTCACGGAGAGGGCGAGCCGGCGTCCCTTGACCAGTTGCACGGCCCGGCCTCCCATGAGATCGATGCAGGGAACGATCACGCGGCCCGGACCGGGACGCCGCGCGAGGCCAGAAACGCCTTCAACTGCTTGATCGCGAGCAGGTCGTCGTGGAAGATGGACGCCGCCAAGGCGGCATCCGCGTGCCCGGTCTCAAAGACCCGCAGAAAGTCCTCCGGTGTCCTGGCGCCGCCCGAAGCGATCACGGGCACCGGCACGGCGTCGGCGACCCGGGCCACCAGGTCAACATCGAAGCCCGACTGCGTACCGTCCCGGTCAATGGAGGTGAGCAGGATCTCTCCTGCCTGCCGGCGCGCTCCTTCCGCAGCCCAGGCGACCGCATCGAGCCCGCAAGGCTCCCGGCCTCCGCGCACGCAGACCTCCCAACCTGCGCCCGCGCGTCTCGCGTCAATGGCAAGCACCACCGCCTGCGCTCCAAGGGCGTCGGCAAGCGTCGTGAGGAGGCCCGGATCGCGGACGGCGGCGGTGTTTACCGTCACCTTGTCGGCGCCCGCCTCGACCACCGCCCGCGCGTCGGAGAGGTCGCGGATACCGCCGCCGGCCGTGAGCGGGATGGACAACTCCCGCGCCGCCCGGCGGATCGTGTTCACGAAGGTCGGGCGGCTGTCCCTCGTCGCCGCGATGTCGAGCACCACGACCTCGTCGGCTCCTTCACGGTCGTATCGGGCGGCAAGCAGCACCGGGTCGCCGGCATCGCGGAGGTCCGCGAACCGCACGCCCTTGACGACGCGAGCGCCGTCCGTGTCGAGACACGGGATAATGCGTCGCGCGAGGCTCAACGCGCCGTCTCCAGGAAGTTGCGCAACACCACACTGCCGACCGCCCCCGACTTCTCGGGATGAAACTGGACGCCGAACAGCGCGCCACGCTCGAAGACCGCCGTGAAGGTCGTGCCGTAGTCGCAGACGGCGACCGCGCCGTCGGCGGAGCCGGCGAAGGAATGCGCGAAATAGACATACGCATCCGGCGCCACGCCCTCGAGCAGGCGACTGGTGCGGCCTGATAGTTGGCGCAGCCTGTTCCACCCCATGTGCGGCAGCTTGACGCCGGCGGGCAGCGCGGCGATGCGGCCGGGCAGCACGCCCAGTCCGCGCGCCATGGGAGCCTCCTCGCTGCCCTCCCATAGGGCCTGGAGCCCGAGGCAGATCCCGAGAAAAGGGACCTCGCGGGCGATCGCATCCAGCAGCGGCTGGCGCAGGCCGCGCCGGTCGAGGGCGGCAGCGAATGGGGAAAAGTGTCCAACGCCCGGCAGGATCACGGCGTCGGCGTCCGCGAGCGGCTCCGGCGTGGAGCACCGTCGCGAAGGGACCCCCAGCCTGCGCAGCGCCCCCTCGACCGAAGGCAGGTTGCCCGCTCCGTAGTCCACCAGCACGACGCTCACAGCAGGCCCTTGGTGCTGGGGATCATGTGCCTGAGTTGCGGGTCGCGCGTCACAGCCACGCGCAGCGCCCGGGCGAAGGCCTTGAAGACTGCCTCGACCTTGTGGTGCGACGACCGGCCCTCGAGCACCCGGAGATGGACGGTGGCGGCGGCGGCCCGGGCGAACGCCTCGAAGAAGTCGTCCAGCAGCTCCACCCTGAGATCCCCCACCCGCGCGGCGCCGATCGTCCACCGGCGCCGGAAGCCGGCGCGGCCCGAGAAGTCGAGTGCCGCAAGAGCGAGCGCTTCGTCCATGGGCATCACCCAGTAGCCAGCCCGCAGGATGCCTCGCTTGCCGCCGAGCGCGCGGCGCACCGCCTCGCCCAGCACCAGTCCGATGTCCTCGACGGTGTGGTGCTGGTCCACGTCCAGGTCACCGGTCGCCCGCAGCTCGAGGTCGAGTGCGCCGTGGCGCGCGAGGGTCTCCAGCATGTGGTCCAGGAAGCGAACACCCGTGCGGACCGAGGCGCGGCCCCGCCCGTCGAGCCGCAGCCGGATGCGCACGTCCGTCTCGCGGGTTGTGCGGCGCAGGGCCGCCGCCCTTACACGCGCCGCCATAGCGCCTCCAGTGCCGAGACCAGACGCCGGGTCTGCGGCGCGGTCCCCACCGTGATACGGACGTAGCCCGCGTGCCCGAAATCGCTGCGCCGGTCGCGCACCAGAATGCCGCGGCGCGCCAGCCCCGCAACGAGCGCCGTAGCATGGCTTCCGACGTCCACGAGCACGAAGTTGCCGCCGCTCGGAAAGCGCCGGATCCCGAGCCGGTCGAGCCCGGCTTCCAGGAAGGCGCGGGCGCGTATCACCTCCGCCACATACCGGTCAGTGGCGCCCTGATTGCCGGCGGCCGCCACAGCCGCAGCGAGGGCCGCCGTGCTGACCGAATACGGGGAGTGCGCGTGGCCGAGCGCGGCCGCGAGGCGCGTGTTGGCGAACAGGGAGCCCAGCCTGAGCCCGGCGAGGCCGCGCGCCTTGGAGAAGGTCCGTGTCACGATCAGGTTGGGATGCCGCCTGATCCAGCCGAGTGTGCTGGTGCCGGAAAACTCGCCGTACGCCTCGTCCACGAACACGACCGTGGAGCCGGCGGCGTGCAGCACGGCGCGGAGCTCCCCCGGCGCGATCATCGTTCCGGTGGGGTTGTTGGGAGTGGCGAGAAAGAGGATACGCGGCCGCCGTTTGAGCGCCGCGAGCACGCGTGAGAGGGGGAAGCGGAGGTTTCGGGTGTACCGGACTGCGCGGACCCGCGCGCCAGCCCGCTCGGCATAGAAGCGGTACATCGCGTAGGTGGGCTCGACCACCAGCACCTCGTCGCCGGGATTTGCGAAGGTGTCCACCGCGAGATGAATGGCGTCATCAGTGCCGGCGGTGAGCACCGCCTCGCGCGGCGAAACCCCGAACAGCCGCGCCAACCGAGCGCGTGCGGGCGCGTACTCGGGGTACATGGCGACATCGTCTGCATCGAGCCCTGCCAAGGCCTCGAGGACGCCAGCCGGCGGCCCGACCGTGTTCTCGTTGAAGTCGAGCCGCAATCCGCGTCGGCGGCCTTCCAGCGGTGGCCGGTACGGCCGCATGCGCCGCACGGCGCGCCGCGGCTGCGGAGCTCGGTTCACAGACGTATCTCCACGGCCCGGGCGTGTGCCGCGAGCCCCTCAGCCTCGGCGAACGCGCGTACCACCGGCGCCAGTCGCCGCAGTCCCACGCGGGTGATCTCCTGGACGCTGATGCAGCGCACGAAGTCCGCGGCGCCCAGACCGCCGCGGAACCGGGCGGTGCCGCCGGTCGGCAGCGAGTGGTTGGACCCGGTGGCGAAATCGCCCGCCGACTGCGCGCTGAAGGGGCCGATGAAGACACTTCCCGCGGCGTCGAGGCGCCTCAGCAGTGCCCGCCCGCCCGGCAGGCTGAGGTGCTCGGGCGCGAAGCGGCTCGCGAACCGGATGGCATCCTCGAGGCTGGCGGCGACCAGCGCCGCACCGCGCCTGCCGAGGGCCTGCCGCGCCGGGTTGCCGGCGGGGAGTGCCGCCAACTGCAGGCGCACTTCGGCCTGCACGCGGCTCGCCAGGGCGCGCGACGTCGTTACCAGCAGCGCTACCGCGTCGGGGTCATGCTCGGCCTGGGCCACAAGGTCGGCGGCGATGTAGCGCGCGTCGCCTCGCGTCGCGAGCACGAGCACTTCCGTCGGTCCGGCCACCATGTCCACGGCGACGTCGCCGCTCACGAGGCGCTTGGCCGCCGCCACCCAGCGGTTGCCCGGGCCTACGATCTTCTCCACGGGCGCGATGGTCTCGGTCCCGTACGCCAGCGCCGCGATGGCCTGGGCACCACCTACCCGCAGGACCTCGGAGACGCCAAGCGCTCCCGCCGCTGCCAGCAGCTCGCGGCTCGGTCTGGGACACGCAACGACGATTCGCGGCACGCCGGCGACCTGCGCCGGGAGGACCGTCATCAGCAGAGTGGAGACCAGCGGGTAGCGGCCGCCGGGAACGTAGCAACCCACGGCGGCGAGCGGCCGCACGATCTGGCCGACTCGGACGCCCGGCTCCACGCGCACGGTCCACGCCTGCGGCATCTGGCGCCGTGCGACGCGCCGGATGTTGCGGGCCGCGCGGGCGAGTGAGCGCCGGAAGTCGGCTCCAATGGCACGCTGCGCCCGGGCGATCACCTGCGGCGTGACGCGGAGCTTGGCGGGGGCGGCTTCCGGGCCGTCGAGGCGTCGGGTCCAGGAAGCCACCGCGACATCGCCCCGCCGCCGCACGTCGGCGACGATGCGCCGTGCCGTTGCCTCCGCCAGGGCGTCGGGACGGCGACGGCGCTCCAGCAGGCGTGTCGCCACGGCTACGGTCAGGGGAAGGACCTGCATCAGAGCACGATCTTGTTCAGGGGATACTCGACGATCCCCTGCGCCCCGGCGGCCCGGAGCCGCGGTATGAGCGTGCGCACGACCGTCTCCTCCACGACGGTGTTGACCGCCAGCCAGTCCGAATCGTAGAGGGGCGAAACGGTGGGCATCTTGAGAGCGGGTAACTCGGCGACCACCGCCGGCAAGGCCTCCCGCCGGACGTTCAGCATCAGGCCCACCTTG
>PMIK01000182.1 GCA_003157095.1 Gemmatimonadota bacterium
GGTGCGGGCGGCGGCTGCCGCGAGTGCGGCACCCGGAGCGGACGCCGGGCCGCCGTGCGGCCTGGCCGCCGGCGCGCGGGCCGCCGGCGATTGGGTCGTCGGCGCTGGAGGCGTTGACGCCGCGCCGGCCGAGTCCGCCGACGAGTCCGATGCGGACTGCGTGGGTGCGTGGCTCGCCACGACGTGGAGTCCGCCGTGGGCGCCGTACAGCTGGATGAGCGGCAGGGCGGAGGNNGATCGTCACCAGCGCCGTCGAGCCGGCGGCATGCACCAGATTGCCCTCGTGCACCAGCAGGCTGCCGGTCCGGCCGGCGATCGGGGCGCGGATGACAGTCTTGTCGAGGTTGAAACGGGCGGTCGCGGCGGCGGCGCTGTCCGCCTGCACCTGTGCGGTCGCCGCGGCCGCGGTCGCGCGCTCCTGCTCCGCCTGCTCGGGGGTCGCGAAACTGCTCTGCGCGAGCAGCACGTAGCGCGCGGCCTCGCGCCGTGCATTCTCCGCCGTGGCGAGATCCCGGGCCAGCACCGACAGCGCCTGCTGGTACGCCGCCTGGTAGAGCTGCGACTCGATCTGGAACAGCGGCTGGCCGGCGGCGACGTCCTGCCCCTCGTGGAACGCGACGTGGGTGATGATCCCGTCCACCTGCGCGGATACCAGGGCCGTCTGGGACGGCGTGACGATGCCGCTCGCGACGATCGTATAGGGCACCGCCTGACGCCGTGCCACGGTGAGCGTGACCGGAACAGCGGGGTTCCTCGGCCCGCTCGCCTTCTTGGCGCACGCGGGGATCAGGAGCACCAGGGCGATTGCGGCGAGCCGTTGCGGTATCACCAGTGCCTTGCTGCGTGCCATCCCGCCTCCGAAGTGACGCTGCGATCTCGCACCGATTCCCTGATGTACGACGAGCTCCCCCGACTTGTTTAGCGAGGGACCAGCGGCAGCGGGCTCCCGGGCCCGGCCCGAAGGTTGCCGCTGCCGGGCCGACGGCCGGAAACAGCCGAGACGCCAGGGTCCCGGGACCTTCACTCCACGATGACCCCGTGGTGGCAGTCCGAGCACAGCATCGTCTGCCACACGCCGGCGATGTCCACGGGGTGGGTGAAGTCGAGGCCCGCGGAGGCGACCGTCGGGAGCGAGTCGCCCGTGCCCTGCGCGATGATGGTATGACAGCCCTTGCAGTCGTGGGTGATGGACCGGCCGTCGGCGCTCGTGTGGCTCCCGTCGTGGCAGCGGAAACACCCGGGGAAGTTCAGGTGACCGATGTTGTCCGGGTACTCGCGCCAATCCACCTTCATGCCGGGGAAGAAGTTGGTGGCGTAGAGCCGCTGCAGCTCGGCGACGGCCCGGCCGAGCGGCGCGGACTCCGTCCTGGCGAGCGCGGGATAGCGGGAGCGGTAGAACGCCGTCACCGTCTCCGGGATCTCGCGCAGGGCATCGGCACCGCTCGCGTACGGTGTGGCCAGGGCGCGGACGGCCTGCTGCTTGATGTATGGGATGCCCGCATCAATGCGGCCGGTGCTGATCGCCAGGTTCACGGCCGTGAGGGGCGCGGCGTAGATGTGCGTAGGCCGGTTGTGGCAATCCACGCAGTCCATGACCCGCGGCCGGGCGGCGGCCAGCTGCTGCGGCGAGAGCGCCCCGCCCGCCGACTGATATACCGTCACCTTCCCTTGCGCGTCGGTCATGCGCACCCACGGGATGACCTGCCGCTGGCTGTCGGTGGCGACGTACTCGATCCGGTTGGCGATGTTCATGTGCCAGTGGATGCCGCCGGCCGGGCCAAGAGTGGAATCGCCTCCCCCGACGTGCAGCAGCAGCCGTATCGTCCACGGGGTGTTGCGCTCGTCGGGCAGGTAGTGATGGATCACGCGCTCCGCGGCGCCATAGAACTTCCGCGGCCAGTGGCACTGTTCGCACGTCTGCTGGGCCGGACGCAGGTTCTTGATCGGCGCGGGAATCGGACGGGGGTACCGGCCGGCGAGCGTCGCATACACCTGATAGGCGCCCGAGAGCTTCGACTTCACGAACCAGCCCGCGCCGGGGCCGATGTGGCACTGGACGCAGGCGACGCGCGCGTGGGGCGACCCCTGATAGGCGGTGTATTCCGGCTTCATGATCGCGTGACACGTCGTACCGCAGAACGCCACCGACTCGGTGAATTCATAGGCGCGGTAACTGCCCAGCGCCGTCAGGATCAGGAACAGGAACGTCACCACGCTCACCACGACGAACGCGCGCCGCTGGCGAGGGACGTTGAGGTCAATGCGCGGGTAGCGGGGCACCTCTCCCGGTCCCATGCGACGCCGCCGACTCCGCTCTCGCACGACACCGAGGGAGATGAGCAGCAACCCCGCCACCAGGAATGCGGGGGCGACGAGGTAGGTCAAGATCCCCAGGTAGGGATCCCGGAAGCCGACAAAGGAATCAATGGCGATCAGGCACGCCGCCGCGAAGAAGCTCGACGCGGCGAGGATGATGCCGGCGGTGCTCAGCCAGTTGTGAAGGAGCGATGGTGCCCGGGTTGGTGACGCGGTATCGAGGTCGTCGGTCATCGTTCAGTGCTCCGCGAGTGCGGCCGTGCGGGCGCGCTCACGCCACAGGATGGACCAGCATGCTACGGCGCTGGATGGCGACAGTCTCGCAACTGCCCGGCCTGAACCGCAAGCCCGGGGCGCACCCTGAACGCTCTCGCGCCGGCCGGCGGGCTGCCGCCGTGCTCAGCGCTCGGCCTCGGGCGAGGCGGTGGAGCGTGACGGGACGCCCGCGAGCCGCTGTCGGCGCGGATATTGCTGCGGTGCGGGATGCCTGGCTCCGCAGCCGCGATTCCCCGAACAAGGAGCATGGATGCCCGCGCGCATGGCTTTGGCCCTGGTGGCAATCGTCCTGTTGCAGTGCGGCTGCAGCGGGTCGTCCACGGGCCCAGCCGCTGGTCTGAGCCTTTCCGGAAGCTGGACCTACCGGGACTCCACCGCGATCCGGTACCTCTACACCGGCAACGGGACCGAGGTCAGGGTGTGGCAGGTGCACTACGGTCCGGAGACCATCGCCGCGTCGGGTTCGCAGACCTGGATGATGAACGGCAGCGACTCGATTCTGCTGTACGACTCCACCTCGTCCACTCCACACCCCGGCGTCTCGGCGTCGGGTCCCTTCGCCCGGGCGGCGGTCTTGAGCGTGAGCGGCGACTCGCTGTTCGGGCTCGGGAGCAGCGCCGGCGCCATCCCGTTGAGCGGCGTTTCGAGCACCGCCATCCAGGGCACCTTCGCGTCCCCGACCTTGGCGGCGTCGTTGGTCTGTCCCGGCTACAGCGCGCTCGCGCAGGCGGGCTCGCTCGTGTGCACGCAGACGGTGAAGCTCACCAAGAACTAGAGCAGCAGCATCTGCTCCCCGAGCTGGTCGGGCTCGACCGGCTTCTGGCCGAGGAGACGTTGCAGCTGCCGGGCCGAGGCCGGTGAGTGCCCGGCGAAGTGGTTGTTCACGTAGCCGTGCACCTCCGACACCTTCTGCACGAGCGCGAGCATCGTCGCGGCCCAAGCCTCCAGCTCTCGCGTGCGGTCCTTCTGGATGCGCGAGTAGTCCGCGATCGCCCGGTCGGCGCCCATCCAGCGCAGGTAGGCGAACGTCGCCGTCGGCCGCTCGGCCAGGGCGAGCATCGTCTTGCGGGGGATCCACCGCGCATCCGAAAGCGCCAGCGCGGCCCGGTGCTCGCGCAGCAGCGCCACCACGCCCTCGTTGATCCATCCCCGCTGCCGGAACTCCACCGCGAGACGGATGTCGGGCGGCACGCGCGGGAGGAACTCGACCAGCCCGGGCAGCTCCGACGGTCCGAAATCGGGTCCCAGCTGCATCAGCACCGGCCCGAGCTTGGCTCCCAGCTCGCGCACGGTGTCGAAGAAACGCTCCGCCAGATCGTGGCAGTCCCTCAGCCGGCGCTCGTGCGTGATCGCCTGCGGCAGCTTGACCGCGAAGCTGAACCCGGGCGGCGTGCGCTCGGCCCAGCCACGAACGGTCTTGGGCGTGGGGATCGCGTAGAAGGTCGCGTCCACCTCGACCGTGTCGAACGCGCGGGAATACACGGTGAGATAGTCGGGGGCCCGGGTGCCGGCCGGGTAAAACGGGCCCACCCACGCATCGTAGTTCCAACCCTGGGTGCCGATACGGACGCGCGCCGCCATCCTCCCAATCGGCCCGGCGGCGCCCGCCCTGTCAAGCTGCGGCGGAGAGCTGCGCCCGCGCCTGGACTTGTCCGCTTGACGTTCTCTTGACGCCTCCCACCGATCAAGGAGCGCAGTGGGACCGGATATCCTGGCCCCCGAACCCGGAAACCACGAGCGCACGATGAATCCAACCCGAGTTCCCCTGCGCGCCGCCCTCCTCGCTCTGGTGTTGCTCGCCGCCCCGTGTGGCCTCGTCCAGATGGCAGCCGCCCAGGCGGCGCCGCCCTTGGCCAGAGGGACGCGGGTACGGGTCGTGGCGCCAGCCCTGCGTGGTCAGGCCAAGCTGGCCGTTTCCGGCGAACTGGTGAGCCTTCACGGGGACACGGTGGTGGTCTGGCCGCTTGATCGCGCGGGCGTGCCGGTCGCAGACGGACCACAGAGGCGCGTATTGAGCGGCGGGCGGCGACTGGAGCTGGTCGCCGGGACGCACGGTAACGCCGGGACGGGCTTTCTGCTTGGCGCCGGGATCGGCGCGCTGTCGGGGGCCGTGATCGGGTTCGCCATCTGGCAGCCCTGCCAGTCCACCCAGTTCCTGGGCTGCATGTTGGCTCCGGGCGACCGGTGGGCGGCGGCGGGCTACGGTGCCGTCGGCGGCATGCTCGGCGGTGCGGTGCTGGGGTTCGTCATCGGTGTGTTCACTCGAACGGACACCTGGGTACCCGTCCAGACCGGCGGCGTGCGCGTGGCGCTCACTCCGGGCGGGATGGGTTTCAGCGTGGCGTTCTAGCCGCCCGCCGCCCGCGGAACCGTCTCCGGCAACTGCTCAAGTCGGGTCGTTCAGGTCCGGCTCAGTTCCCGCGGCGATCCCGTGCATCCGATGCGTTGTCGCACCGCTGATTCTCATCCTGGCGGTAGCTGCTGACGCGATCCCCGTGGTGGCGATGCACGTCGGCATCGGCGGCGTTCACGCGCAGCCACACCCGGTCCTGGTCTCCATGGCACACCCACACGCTGCTTACCTGCATCGGGCTCTGCGCTCTCGGCGAAGCCACGCACGCCGAAAGAGCGACACAGCCGGCCAGCGCGCCGAGAACGCTTGCGATCTTCATGAAGCGCCTGCTCTCTATTGAGCTGCAGTTGCCGAACCGCGACACCACGTCACACCGCGACTGTCCCGGATTCACCCGCAATCCCTCGACTTGTCCCGGATGCGATGCACGCTAACCGCGAATCCCGGCGCCGCCTATCGGTCGAACGGCCTAGTACGTTCGACGAATACAAACGCTTGGGGAGACCTGCCATCATGGTTACGCGCCGGTCGTGGTTGCAGCGCCGCAGCCATATGCAGTAGCCGGTGACAGGTCGGGGCGCGGAGCACGGGGCCGGGGAAACGCCCGGCCACCCCCGCAAATGGAGCCTGGTATGAGATCACGATGGCTGTACGCAGGTGCGATCGCACTGCTGGTTCTGACCAGCGGCACGGCAGTAGCCCAGGGCAAGGGAAACGGTCGCGGTCGGGCGAACGCCCCCGGTCAAGTGAAGAAGAACCAGCAACAGGCCGCGGCGAGGTTCGCCGATCACGACCGCACGGTCGCGAACAACTGGGCCTACCACAACCGTAACGCGCTTCCGGCCGGACTGCGGGCCACGGATCGGCTCCCGCCGGACCAGCAAGCCCGCTTTGGTCCGGGGTACGTGATTGACCGGAACATGCGGGCGCGGGTATATCCGGCCCCGGTCGCTCTCGTGCGCACCTTCGCGCCGGCGCCGCGCGGCTACCGCTACGTCGTCTACGGTGGTCAGGTCGTGCTGGTGGACGACGGGTATCGCGTCGCCGACGTCATCAGCTTCAACATCAGCTTTTGACGGTGACGTGATGTCCGCAGGCTGACGCAGCTCGCCGGGCCCGACGCCACCCGCTGTCCGGCGTCGGCCCGGCGCTTCGTCTTGTCGCAACCGATTCCGCCGGTCCGCTTGACACCCGCCCGCACCAGGCCTAGCTTATGCTGAAATTTCAGCAGGTTGAGGCCGCCGCCATGAGTCCGTCGAAGCCCCCGCTGAGCCGCCGCGAACGCGAAGTGATGGACGTGCTCTACCGGGTCAAGGAGGGCACGGTCGCGGAGGTGATGGCCGAGCTGGCCGATCCGCCGACGTACTCGGCCGTGCGCTCGACGCTGCGCATTCTGGAGGAGAAGGGCCACGTGGAGCACCGGGAGGACGGGCCCCGCTACGTATACGTGCCCGCGGTCGGGCACGAGACGGCGCGGCGCGCCGCCTTGAACCACGTGGTGGACACCTTCTTCGACGGCTCGTCCGATCACGCGCTGGTTACGCTGCTCCGCCGCTCCGATCTGGAGCTGTCGGAAAAGCAGATCCAGCGGCTGGCCCGCGAGATCCGGCGCGCCAGTGAGGAGGGCAGGTGAGTGCGACCGGCCTCGGCCAGCTGCTCGCGGCGCACGGCGCCGCCTGGGCGCTGGGCAGCCTGCTCAAGATGACGCTGCTGCTGGTCGCCGTGTTCCTCCTGGCCGCGGCGCTGCGCCGGGCCTCGGCCAGTCTGCGGCACCTCGTGTGGAGCGGCGGCATCGCGGCCGTTCTGCTGTTGCCGCTCGTATCGCTGGTACTTCCCTGGCGGCTCCCGGTGCTGCGGGCGCCGGCATCCGCGGCCTCGCCGCAGGCCGGCTTGCCGGTCGAGACCGGCGTGAGTCTCATCGCCCCGACCGCGCCGCCAGGCATCATCTCCGCCGTCCCGGCGCCCAGCCTCGCGGTGCCGCCTGCTCCGGCACCCGGCCCCACGGGACTCCGGCGGACCCTGTCGGGAATGGCCCTGACCGATTGGGTTCTCTGGGTGTGGGTAGCCGGCGTTGTCGTCGTCCTCCTCAGGCTGGCTCGCGGAGCGGCGCTGGTCCGGCGCGTGCTG
>PMIK01000065.1 GCA_003157095.1 Gemmatimonadota bacterium
CCAGCAGTGCGGGGTCCCAGGTCCGGATCCCCAGGCGCCGGCTCATCTCCTGGGCGGTCCGCGGCATCAGCTGGCTCAGCCCGCGCGCCCCGGCGCGGGAGCGCGCTCGCGGCTGGAACCGGGATTCCTGGCGGACGATCGCCGCCAGAAGCAGCGGGTCCACGCAGTATTCCTCGGCCTCAGCCTGGATCACGGAGCGGTAGGGTAGCGGGAAGAGCGCCTCGGCAACTCCGCGCGTGATCCCCACCCGCGCTTGCGCCGACCCTCCCAGGAAGATCGCCTCCTGCGCAAAGCCTGCCGCGCTGGCAGCGGCGGCGGCGGCGACCAGCAACTGCGGCGAGGCGTTCGTGTCCCGGATCCACGCCACCGCCTCGGCGCGCGCCTCCGCGGCGAGACCGACGGCTGCCAGAAGCCGGACGCGCTCCGCCGCCCGCATCGCCGAGAAGCTGCCCTGCCGGGGAGAGGAGAGGCTCGAGTCCGGCGCGAGGGCGAGCGGATCGCCGAGCAGCTCGCGCGCACGCACGCCGTAATAGCCCGTGGGATCCTCGGCCGCGATGGTGCGGAGCGCCGTCACTCCGAGGGTGTCGTGCCGCTCCAGCGCGACTCTCGCGCTCCAGTAGCGGGGAGCTTGGCCGAGCCGGTGCGCAGTGTCGCGCGCCAGANNCCTCGGCGAGGCCGGACGCGGCCGAGTCTCTGAAGCCGGCGACGTAGGATGCGAGCGCGAGCCTGTACCGGGCGACATCCGCGGCCAGTGTCTCGGGGAAGCGGCGCACCAGCATCAGGTAGAACGCCGCCTCGCTCTCCGGTGTGCCCTGCGAGCGCTCGTGATTGGCGACCAGGAGCGCCGAGGCCGCGACCGTGGAGTCGCCCGGGTCCTCCCGCGCCAGGCGCGCCACCAGCGAATCGGCCTCGTCCCATCGGTCTTCGGAGCCGAGTACCTGGACCGACGCCCTGGCGAGCACGCCGGCCGTGGTGCCGGGCCGCCGCAGCAGCAGCATCCCGGCGCTGTCGAGCGCAGCCCGGGCGACCATCGTCCGGTGCCGCGCCGCGGCGATGCCCGCCAGCTCGAGCCAGGCGGCGATGCTGGAATCCCGCGGCTCCAGTGCCCGACGCACGTACCGCTCGGCAGACATGAGGTCGCCGCGAGCGCGGTAGGCACGAGCGATCCCGAGCAACTCGTCCGCCGTGGGCGCGGCGAACTGCGCGACGATGAAGTTGGCGGCCAGCAGCGCCACTGGCCTGGACGGGTCCGCGAGCAGCGCGTCCGCCCGGCGCCGCGCCACGTCGTCCCGGCCCAGCATCATCTCGAGGCGCGCGGCATCGAGCAGGCGACCGCGCCGGAGATACACGTCGAGCGCGCCGCGCAGATTGCCGGCCGCGACGCGGCGGAGCGCGACGAAGTCGTCCGCGCCCTCCTCCGCGCCCGGAGACTTCATCCCCGCCACGGACGCGAATGCCAGCGAGGTGTCGGGCTCAGATTCGGCGCGGTGAAGCGCGAACCAGTCGGAAAGATCGGGGAGGGCCTGCGCCGCGCGGCGCCACGCCGCCGCCGCAGAGTCCGGCAGGGCCAGCTTCTCGAGCGCCACGGCCAGGCGCACCGCGGCGGTGGCCCTGAGCGCCGGCTTCGCCCCAGCCAACGCCGTCAGCCGTCGATACCTGGCCTCCGCCGCCGCCCACCGCTCTTGGCGCTCGTCCTGACGGGCTGCGATGGCCAGCAGATCGGGGATCGTGTCCGCACCGCGCACTCGCGTCAGGATCTCGTCCACCTGCGGCCACTGCTCGAGACCCTCGGCGATCCTGAGCCGCAGCAGCGCGTCGCGCGGGCGTAACGGGCTCGCCCCCCCGGGGAGCGCCGGTTCCGTGCGCCACGCATGCCAATACCGTCCCGTGGCGACCAGGCTCTCGACGCTGGCAGCCCGCGGCGCGGCGCACGAATCCGGGGCGCCGGACGCCACGCGAGCGGGACCCGCCGCCGGCATCGCCAGCGCCAGCGCCGCAATGGCCAGGATCGGCCCTCGGCCCGCCTTCACTCCGAGGTCAGCGCTTGAGGAGACGAACGCCCCCCGCGCCCGCCACCACCGCCACACGGGCTATGCGGAGAAACAGCCCATCCTCCACGATGCCGGTCCGTTTCGCCAATGCCCGTGCGAGCGCGGCGGGGTCGGGAATGCCGCGTGCGAAGCGGCAGTCCACGAGGTAGTTGCCGTTGTCGGTCACACAGGGCGCGCCGTCGGGGGCGCGTCGCAGGATGGGCACCGCGCCGAGGTGCTCGAAGAACGGGACCAACGTGGTCCAGCCGAAAGGAATGACTTCGACCGGAACGGGCACCCGCGTGCCGAGCCGGCGCACCAGCTTCGAGTCGTCGACGACGACGATGAACCGCTTCGCGGCCAGCGCGACCAGCTTCTCTCGAAGCAGCGCGCCGCCCAGTCCCTTGATGAGGTCGAGGCGCGGGCTCACTTCATCGGCGCCGTCGATGGCGAGCGACAACTCCGGACAGTCTCCCAGGGTCACCAGCGGAATGCCGAGCTCGCGGCACCGCCGAGCCGTGTCCTCCGACGTCGGCACCGCGATCACGTTCTTCAAGGCGCCGTCGTGGAGCCGCTCGGCCAGGAGCCCCAGCAACGGGCGCACGGTCGAGCCCGTGCCGAGCCCCACGGCCATTCCGCTCTCGACGAACTCCAGCGCGCGGGCGGCCGCCGCGCGCTTCAACTGGTCGACCGTGGACGTCTTCATCGTCAAGGAAAGATGATGCGGAGTGTGGGCAAACGTCGAGTCGGTGTCCGCCGGGCACTAGAACGGGAGGCGATACCCCAGGATCGTCTTGACCAGCAGGCGGTCGGTGCTGGAGGTAAGTCCGCGCCCCACGCCGAGGTTGATTTCCCATTTCGGCGAGAGGTTGAGGTCCACGGCACCGAACAACTGGTGTTGCTGCAGGGGCGCCGGGTCGAATCCGGACACCGGCCCGAGTGCGCCGTAGTACTCGAGCGCCGCCGTGACGCGGCTGCTCAGGTCGTAGCTCACGGTCGCGTTCGGCGAGAACTCCCACCCGCGCCCCGCATTCGCTCCGCTGACAGACCGCTCCAGCGCCGGGTTGAGCGCCCAGTACCAGCGGCCGATCTGCTTGTCTACGATGGGGCGGATCTCCCAGGTCCACGTGTCGGTGGAGAACGGCCGCCGCTGGTAGCCGAACTCGGTGGACAGGCTCACACCCACTGGCCAGTGCCAGCTCTCCGGGATCGCGAGCCGCGGGCGGATGTGGTCTCCGACCCAGTTCCAGCCCTGCCCGTTCCGCACGCTGGTGAATACATAGAAGCCGACCTCGAGCCACGGCGCGAAGCCGTGTGTGACTTCGAGGGTCTCGTGGAACGCGTGCTCGGTGGGAAGCAGGCCGTCAACCACGGCCGCGCGGCCGTCTGCGGTGAAGTTGCTGTGCAGCTCCACCATCGTCCGGCCCGGCGGCACAAGACTCGAGCCGTACACCTGGATCTCGTAATTGTCCTGCGCGCGGCCAATCGCCGGCAGCAGCGCCGCGACCAGCGTGGCGCACGACAAGAGGACGGATCGCATACGAATCTGCAACATACGACCGCCGGGCTTCCATTGTTGAGCGGCCCCGGACTGAACCCCCCACCGTGGCCGCGGTTATATTGCTGCCACACAAGACCAACGATGCCCCGCGACCTGCCGCTCTCCAATGGAACGCTGCTCGTGGCGTTCGATCTTCAGTGCCGGATCCGCGACATCGCGTGACCGCGCTCTCTCCTCGGCAGATCGTCATCGAGGCGGCGCCCCGCCTCGCGGAGGTCGCGGCGGAGTGGCTCGCCACCTCCGTGGAGTCTGACATCCGCGATCGGGGGCGCTGCACCGTGGCGCTTTCGGGAGGCGAGACGCCACAGCCGATCTACAAGCACCTGGCCCGCGGCCCCCTCGCCCTGCGGATCGGCTGGCGGGACGTGGAGATCTTCTTCGGCGACGAACGCGCCGTGCCACCTGACGACCCGGCGAGCAACTACGGGATGGCGGCGGCGTCTCTGCTGGGCCGGGTGCCGATCCCGCCGGACCGCGTCCACCGTCTGGAGGCCGAGCGGGCGGACCGGGACGCCGCCGCGCGGGAATACGAGCAGATTCTCCCCGGGCAACTCGACGTCCTCGTCCTCGGCATGGGAGCCGATGGGCACACGGCGTCACTGTTCCCAGGCTCGGCCGCGCTGGACGAACACGTCCGGCGCGTCATTCCCGTGACCGGCCCCAAGCCCCCGATCGAACGCCTCACCATCACGCCTCTCGTGATCGCGGCCGCGCGACGCGTCGCGGTACTGGTAACCGGCGCGGGCAAGGCCACGATGGTGGCGCGCGCACTCCAGGGCCCGGTGCGGCCGCGAGATCTGCCGGTGCAACTGGCCCTGGGCGGGACGTGGTTCCTCGACCGGGCGGCCGCCGCCAGCTTGAGGAGCGCCACGCCATGAAGGTGCTCGCGGGCGATATCGGGGGCACCCATGCGCGCCTCGCCCTCGTCGAGGTGACGGATGGAGCGACGCGAATCGTGCACGAGCAGCGGTTCCCGAGCCGCAGCGCTCCGGGACTCGCGCCGATCGTGCGCCGCTATCTCGACCAGGCGCGCGCGGCGCCCGAGCGCGCCTGCTTCGGCATCGCCGGTCCGGTCGTGGACGGGGAGTGCCGGACGCCGAACCTGCCCTGGACGGTGAGCGCGCCGGCGCTGGCAGCGGATATCGGGATTCCGTGCACGACGATCATCAACGACTTCGACGCCGCCGGCTACGGCCTGGGCCGGCTGGGCCCGCCGGATCTCGTTACGCTTCAACCGGGGGAGCCGGCGGAGCACGGTACGATAGCGCTGATCGGCGCCGGCACCGGACTCGGCGAAGGGTTCCTCGTCTGGGACGGCGGCCGCTATCGGGTGCACCCCTCCGAAGGGGGTCACGTCAATTTCGCCGCCCGGGACGCGGTCGAATGGGGGCTCCGGAGCACGCTGACGGACGAGTTCGGCCACGTGTCGTACGAGCGGATTCTCTCCGGCGCGGGCCTCGCGCACCTGTACAGCTACCTGGTCGTGACGGGATTCGCCCCGGAGCGGCCGGACGTGCGGCACGAGATGGAGCACGACGACCCGGCGGCCGTGGTTTCGCGCCACGGCCTGGCGGGCGACGATCCGCTCTCGGTGAAGGTGCTCGACATCTTCGCGTCGGTGTATGGCGCCCAGGCCGGCGACCTCGCGCTCACCGTGCTGGCGACCGGAGGCGTGTACATCGCCGGCGGCATCGCCCCCCGCATCATCGCGAAGCTCGGGGATGGGACCTTCCTAACCGCGTTTCGCAGCAAGGGCCGGCTTTCGGACCTCGCCGCCCGGATTCCCGTCCACGTGATCATGAGCCCTGACGTCGGCTTGCTTGGCGCGGCCGTGGCTGCGGCGCAATGATCACGCGAATCTTCTTCTCGTGCGGGGGCTCGACCGTCACCTTGGCCGCGGGACCGGCGGCGGACCAGTTGATGGTCCTCGCAGGATGCCGCCGGCGGAAGCCATAGCGGCGCGGGGGCGCGCCCCGCCCGTCGCTAGCGCCAGGTGCGACGGATCGGGTGCGCCTCGGTGTTGAAGACGACTGCGTCGAAGTCGAGCGCGGCTGACGGCGCGAACAACAGGTAGGCGTACTTCAGCGTCTCGGCCAGGAAGAAGCTCTCCATCTGGTCGCGCGGCTCTTTCGTCACCACGCTCCCGAGCGCGGCGAAGCCGGTCTCGGCTCCGCAATAGCGGAAGAGGCTGTCCACCATCCCGCGCCCCATCTCGCGGTACCGCCGATCTCCGGTGATCCGGTACAGGTAATAGGCGGACTCGATGGCTTCCGGCCGCAGCACGTAGCCGGCGGCCACCGGCTGCATCGTGACATAGTCCAGCTCCTCCGGCTCGATGCCGAAGGTCGTCCACATCCTGTAGATGGACTGCATTAGCCGCCCGGCGCGGACCGTGTCGCCGCTCTTGGCCAGCACCGCCGCGAAGAAGGCGTCGAGTGCGCCGAAGTGAGTGAGCGTTCGCTCCCCGCTGTCCATGTTCGCGTGCCCGTACCAGAGTCCGGTCGGCCGGTCGTCCGGGAGGTAGCGGTTCACCGCCGCTATGCTGCTGTCCCACATCCGCCCGAAGTCCGGATCGCGGAACAGCAGCCAGGACTTGAGCAGGTACTCGTAATACGAATCAATGCCGCCGCTGACGTGGCTGTCTTTGTCCACCCACGCGCCGGTACGCACGTCAATCGTGCTGCCCACCAGCCCGATGCGGGAGCGCCGTTGGAACAGGGCCACGACCGCGCGCTTCGCCGTGTCATAGTAACGCTGGTCGCCGGTCAGCTTGGAGAGGGTCCCGAACTCCAGCATCAGCGTCCCGATCTCCGCCGGGTTGCTCACCGGCCCGCTCACCGCGCCGGTCCTGAGGTTCACGAAGCGGTAGGGCATCCCCGTTCGCGACCGGAACGCCGGGAGGAGGCGGGCGCCGAGGTCGCGGGCGAGGGCGAGGAAGCGCGGGTCGCCGTCCATCTGGTAGGCGCTGATCAGCCCGCCCAGAAGGCGGATCGTGATCTCGAAGACCTGGACCGGGAAGTCGCGATCGAAGGACAGCGAATCAAGGATGAGCGTCTTGGCGCGCGTGGCCTCGTCGGTGAGGCCCATCAGGAGCATCGTATCGAAGGCGTCCACCGGGGTCATCAGAAAGGACGCCGGATACCAGTCCTTGTGGCCGCGGGAAAGAGGCAGCAGTTCGTCGTGTCCCCAGGCGTACCGCTCGTAGCCGTTCCAGGCGTGGAGGAACGCCCGGCGAATGGCCGCGGCCTCCTCGGCGGATGAAGGCGCCTGGGCCGGCAGCCTGCCCGCCAAGCAAACTGAGAGTCCGGCGCACAGCAGCGCTGCGGCAACCGGGCGTGCAAAATGAATGCGCATGTTCATGGGGCCCTCGTGCGCCGAATCTGGGACAGGCGGCGCCGGGCCTCAAGCCCACGGCGGCCCACGGACCCGTGACTCCGGCAGACCACGTCGGTGGCGAACCGCGGCTGCGGCCGTTCAACCCGGCCGCGGGTCCTCTCAGCCACGCCATTCCTGTCCCTCGTCATCGACAGGCCGGCGCGGCGCCGCTAGCATGCGTGTGCACCCACACAGCGACGAATCCGCGGTGAGGTGGCCGCGCCCGATCCGGGCGTGGGCCTACTGGCGGGCGCTCCTGTGCCTCGAAAGGAACACTCGGCCATGAGCCCAACAACCAAGGTCGCGCTCGTCACGGGCGCGGCGTCGGGTATCGGAAAGCGCGTTGCGGAGTTGTATGCGCGGGAAGGCGCGGCNNCATCCGGGCGGCGGGGGGCGAGGCCACTTTCGTGCCGGCGGATGTCGCCGAGCCCGCGGATTGCGAGCGTCTCGTGAAAGCGGCGATGGATCGCTACGGCCGGCTGGATTGGGCGTGCAACAACGCGGGGATCGGAGGCGAGCAGAATCCGACCGCCGATTACTCCGTCGAGGGCTGGCGGCGCATCCTCTCCATCAACCTGTCGGGCGTCTTCTTCTGCATGAAGTACGAGATTCCGGCCATGCTGAAAGGCGGCGGCGGTGCGATCGTCAACATGGCCTCCATTCTGGGCCAGGTGGGGTTCCCGGGCGCCGTCGGGTATGTCGCGGCGAAGCACGGGGTCGTGGGCCTTACCAGGAACGCCGCGATCGAATACGCCACGCAGGGAATCCGCGTGAACGCCGTGGGACCGGGCTTCATCAGCACCCCGATGATCGAGGGGCTCGAGCACGACCCCGGCGTGAAGGATGCGCTGGTCGCCATGCACCCGATCGGACGACTGGGGAAGCCTGACGAGGTCGCCGAGTTGGTGATCTGGCTCAGCTCGGGGAAGGCCTCGTTCGTCACCGGAGCGTACTATCCGGTGGATGGGGGGTACCTGGCTCGCTGAAGGCCGCTACGCGCAGGCGGCGAAGGGCCGCGTACGCCACCGGGCCCGCGAGAGCGAAGGCCGTGGCGACCAGCACGCCGACGAGGCCGATCGCCCGGCTCCGCACCTCGAGCGCGACGGCCACGCCGAGGACGAGCACCGGCAGCGCGGCCAGGGCGACCAGCGCGGGCCCCTGCAGTGGAACCCGGAAGCTGCCCACCAGGCCCGGCTCCCGGCGCCGGAGCGCGATCAGGGCCGCAAACTCCAGGGCCAGCGCC
>PMIK01000138.1 GCA_003157095.1 Gemmatimonadota bacterium
CGAAGTGCGAAGTGTCCAGTAGCGTACAGACGCGACAGACGCGCTGTGGTGTGAAGTACCAAGGGGGCAGGCTCGATCGGAGCTGCCCCCTTGCCACTTGGTACCACTGCCGCGTCTGCGCGTCTTGACACTACTGCCAACTGAATTCCTTGGTACCGCTGCAACTCTACAACTCTGCCTACTGTCTGATCGCCCGCCGCACCCAGGTGCAGATCGGCTCGACGGCGGCGCGGGCCTGTGACGCGACGCGCGTGACGGCCCGCGGAACCCAGTTGATCGGGATTTCGATGCCGTACACGCGACCGCCGCGCCGGATGCTCATCGTCGCCAGCTCGGCGGGCAGGTGCTGCGAGAAGTCGAGGTACAGCTGTCGGGTAGGCACCATAAGGCCGCCGGCCGACACGCTGTCGCCGTCAATCGCCAGCACCGTATCGCCCACCAGCAGCCCGCGCGACTTGAACGGCGAGTGATCGCCGACCCAGCCGACGACGGCCCGGTTCCGCGCCACGCCCACCAGAGCCACGTCGGGGCTCGCGGCCGCGCGGCAGGAATCGAGCGGGATCGCGGCGATCGCCCCGGCCAGCTCGCCGGCGAACGCGGACAGGTCATGGTACCGCGCGCGGTTCTTCTCGTACTGCGCCAGCGCGTCCTCGAGCCAGGGCACCAGCGCCATGTTGGCACCCATCGCCTCCGTCCGGAGCGGCCAGGCGAGGGTCGGCTTGGCCGCGACGAGCGCGCGGATGGTGATGGCGCGCGCCAACTGCTCGCCCAGCGCCTCATCCCAGAAGACCGGGGCGTAGCCGGCCCCCGCCATCGCGGCTTCCACGGTCGGGCGCAGTTGCACGGTCCGTTCGAGGATCTCGGGGTGCTCGGCGAACAGCCGGCGCACGATGCCGTGCGCCATCTGGTGGCCGGCGGCGAGCCAGAAGTAGCTGGGCGAGCGGAAGGAGCGATCCGGGAACCCGGGGTCGGGCGTGAGGAAGATGCGGTTCCCGAGCGCCTGTGACCAGCTGACCGGGTCCACCGAGGGGCTGAACTGCCGCGTCCAGAAGGTGCGGGCGAGCGTGATGTCGTAGCTCTGCCCGCCGTATCCGGAGAAGGCGGCGAGGAGGCTGTCCGGCGCCTTGGACTCGGACATGGCGATGTACGCGTCGGACAGGTCCCGCTGCCGCGTGTCGGCATTCATGCCCTCGAACGCCAGCGGGGCGGCGCGCGGGGCGAAGGCGCGCGCGGCCGTGATGAACCGTTCGAGGGCCCGCTGCTGGGGCGCGTTCCCGGTGAAGCAGCGGTGGACGCCAGGCGCGATCCAGCCACAGGCGGAATCGGGCGTGGCGGGAGAGGCATACGCCTCGAGCACCGGCCCCACCGGCGTCGGGCCCAACGCACGCGCCAGGGTGAACGCCGAGTCGCGGCGCTCCGTCCCAAGCGCGACGAACCACTTCTGCAGCGGCCCCAGCGGCGGGATGTCGGCGGTGTCGGCGAGTCGCAGCACCAGGCCGACCAGGTCGAGGGTCGAATCAACCCGCACCGTGGTGTGGCCGAGCGTGAACGAGGTGGTGCCGCGCGGCAGCTCCGAGGTGCAGGCCGCCGCGGCGAGGGCGAGGACGAACGGGACGCGCTTCATCAGTGCCGGAACTGTCGCTTGCCGGTCAGGATCATCGCAAGGCCGTGCTCGTCGGCCGCGGCGATCACCTCCGGATCGCGCACCGAGCCGCCCGGCTGGATAATCGCCCGCACGCCCGCCTTGGCGGCCTCGTCCACGCCGTCGCGGAACGGGAAGAACGCATCCGAGGCGAGCACCGCGCCGCTGATGGCGTGCCCCGCGGCGCGCGCCTTGTGGACGGCCAGCATCGAGCTGTCCACGCGGCTCATCTGCCCGGCACCGATTCCGAGCGCCTGGCCATCGCGGGCGATCAGGATGGCGTTGGACTTGACGCTCATGACGGCCGCCCACGCAAAGCGGAGGTCGTCCAGCTCCTGGTCCGAGGGCGCGCGCTGCGTCGCGGTCTTCCACGCGCTCTCGTCCGCGTCGAATCGCATGCGCGACTCGGCCAGGAAGCCGCTCTGCACCCGCTTGAAGTCGAGCGACATCTCCGCCCGGCCTCGCGGCACCTCGACGATGCGGAGGTTCTTCTTGCGGCGTAGCACCTCCAGCGCGTCGGGCTGGAAGCACGGCGCCACGACCGCCTCGATGAACAGCTCCTGCATCGCGGTCGCGGTCGCGGCGTCGAGGATGGTGTTGAACCCCACCACCGACCCGAACGCCGACACGGGATCGGTCGCCAGCGCACGGCGGTAGGCCTCGAGCGGCGTTCTGCCCAGCGCGATGCCGCACGGGGTCGTGTGCTTGATGATGACGCACGCCGTGCTGTCGGGCCACGGGTCGAGAGCGAAGCAGGCGGCGTCGAGATCGAGGAAGTTGTTGAAGGAAAGCTCCTTCCCGCCGAGCTGGGTGAGGTCCGCCAGGCCGCCGCTCTCGCCCGTGACGTAGAAGGCGGCGCGCTGGTCCGGGTTCTCGCCGTAGCGGAGCGCCTGCCGGCGCTCGAGGGCCAGCAGGAGGAAGGGCGGCAGGCCGCCGCCCGCGTCCGCCGCGTGGTCGCCGAGCCACTGCGCAATGGCCGCATCGTAGGTCGCCGTCTCGCGGAACACCTTGACCGCGAGCTCGCGCCGCAGCTCGGCTCCGACCCCGCCCGCGCGCAGCGCATCGGCCACGCGGGCGTAGTCGGCGGGATCCACGACGACCGTGACGGCGTCATGGTTCTTCGCGGCCGACCGCAGCATCGAGGGCCCACCGATGTCAATCTGCTCGATCGCCTCCTCGAGGGTCACGCCGGCTCGCGCCACGGTCTCCCGGAACGGATAGAGGTTCACCGCCACGAGGTCTATCGGCGCGATGCCGTGGCGCTCGAGCGCCATCACGTCGGCCGGGACGTGGCGGCGCGCCAGGAGGCCGCCGTGCACTGCGGGGTGAAGGGTCTTCACCCGGCCGTCCATCATCTCGGGGAAGCCGGTCACCTTCTCGACCGGCGTCACCGCGATGCCCGCCGCGGCGAGGGCGCGCGCCGTTCCGCCGGTGGAGACGATCTCCCAGCCCAGGGCCGACAGCTCCCGGGCGAATTCGACGACACCGCGCTTGTCGGACACGGAAACCAGGGCGCGAGGCATTACCATCTCTCCGCAATGGCCTGGATGATGTCGGCGAGCGCGACCACGTCCACCAGGTCGATCAGCTCCGCCGGCGAGTGGGCGTAGCGCAGCGGCCAGCCGAGGCCGATGTCGGGGACGCCGAAGCGCGTGAAGACCGAGCCGTCGTTGCCGCCGTTGGTCGCGCCGGCGGCCAGCGGGATGTGCCGCGCGCGGGCGAGCGCGAGCAGCGAGTCCACCAGCGGCGGCGGCGTGACCGAGCTGTTGTCCACCGCGCGCACCACGGCGCCGCTGCCCAGCGGCGCGTCGGCGAAGGTCTTGATCTCGAGCGGCGCGTCGGACGAGACGAACGTGTCTATCGCATACACGCGCGCCGGGTGCTGGGGCGCCAGGCGCCCGGCGGCGAACCGCGCGCCCTCGAGCCCGGTCTCCTCCCGCACCGAGAAGATGAACAGCACGGCGTGCCTGAGCCGGCGCGGGTCGAGGCGGCGCAGCGCGAGCACCTGAGCGGCGCAGCCCACGCGGTCGTCGAAGGAGCGCGCGGTGGCGCGGGTGCCGGCCAGCGGGACGAACGCCTTCGGCATCGTGACGGTGTCGCCCGGCCGGATGCCGAGCGCCTCGGTGGCGGCGCGGGTCGTGGTGCCGGGGTCGGCAAGGAGCGCGGCGGGACTCCGCCGCGGCGCGGGCC
>PMIK01000203.1 GCA_003157095.1 Gemmatimonadota bacterium
GTCCTCCACCGTGCGGCGAAGGCGTCTCCCAGGTAGCTCGCGTCGAACACGCGCCGTGGCATGCCCATGAGCCCGGTGATGTGGTTGGAGAACGAGAACAGCATCATCCCGGCGAACCACAGCCAGGGTTGCACCTTCGCCAGCAGCCCCAGCTCCAGGTCGCGGCCCGTGAGCTTCGGGAGCAGCCAGTACGTCGTGCCCATGAAGGTGAGCGCCACGGCGCTGCCGACGGTCAGGTGGAAGTGCCCCTGCACCCACGCCGTGTTGTGGATCATGGCGTTCATGCCGTAGCCGGCGTTGATGGCGCCGCCGAATCCGCCGAAGGCGAAGAGCAGCATCGCCAGCAGGACGCTCGCGACCAGCGGGTCGCTCCACGGCAGCTTCCCGATCCAGTTGAACAGGCCGGTCGCCCCCTTCATGCGTCCCGCCACTTCGAGCGACGCGATGATCGTGAACGCCGTCACGAAGCTGGGGAAGAGGATCCACATCGTATTGAAGGCGTGGAACAGTTTCCATCCGGCCGGAATCCCCGGGTCCATCGCCTGATGGTGGAGGCCGACCGGAGAGGAGAGGACGATGAACAGCACGAAAACCAGGCGCGCGAGATTGTCGCTGAACAGCTTGCCGCCGGCGGCGCGCGGCAGCACCGTGTACCAGATCACGTAGGCGGGGAGGAGCCAGAAGTAGACCAGGGGGTGGCCGAACCACCAGAACAGGGTACGGGCCAGCTCGGGGTCTATGGTCTTCTCGATCCCCAGCGACCAGGGAATGAGGAGCAGGAGCATGTCCGCCGCGATGCCCGCCGTGGCGATGTACCAGACGATGATGGTGGTCGCCATGCCGTGCACGGCGAGCGGGATCGGCACGCCGGCGTGGTCGCGGCGCCAGGCCCGCAGCGTGCGCAGCACCACGAAGCCCCAGCCCCACGACCCGATCACCAGCAGCGTCGCGCCGATGTAGAAGGCGGGGTGCGCCTTGAGCGGGGGGTAGAAGGTGTAGAGCACCGACGCCTTGCCGGAGAAGATCGCGGCCATCGTGGCGAGCGTGCCCACGAGCGCCACCCAGAACGAGACCCAGGCCAGCCCTTCGTGCAGCAGCGGGCGGCCCAGCGCCCGAGGCGTGAGCGCGTAGCCGAGGCCCATGATGAAGAAGGTGGTGAACACCAGCGCCATCAGCGTGCCGTGCGCCGTCACCGACAGGTAGTAGATCTGCGCGGAGCGGAACGGCAGGTCGAGATTGGCGCGCGACAGGGCCTGCATCAGCGCCATGCACGCCGCCACGCCGAACGCGCCGACGGCGACGCCGATGTGCGCGAGCGGAAGCCGGTCGGCGCGGTTCACGGCGCCACCGCCGGGCTCGGCGTCGTCGCGCCGGCCGGGTCCACGATCACCTTGCCCTGCATCGTGTGGTGCCCGACCCCGCAGTACTCGTTGCACACCACGAGGTGCTCGCCCGGCTCCCGAAACGTGTAGGTGAACTGGGAGATGTACCCCGGCACCACCATCGTGTTGGCGTTCGTGCCCGCGATCTCGAAGCCGTGCGTCACGTCCATGCTGGTGATCCGGAAGGTCACCGGGTGGCCGGCCGGGACGTGCACTTCGTTCGGCAGGAAGGCGAAGGTCATCGCGATCATCGTCACGTGCACGCTGCCGTCCGGCAGCGTCGTCACGCCGGGCGTGCTGAACCGGGGGTCCTGCATCACCGTCGCTGGATCGATCGTCTCCATGTGACTGGGGGGCCGGACCGCGTAGGCGAAGGTCGAGATGCCGATGGCGGTGAGAAACACCACCACGATCACCAGCGCGCCCCACATCCAGATCCGCTCGTAGAGGTCCACCTTCATGGTGTCACCGCGCCGCGCGGCGTGAACAGGAAGAAGTAGAAGGCGAGCCACCCGAGCAGGAACAGCAGTCCGTAGACGCCGACCACGGCCAGCGTGCCTCGGGGATGGTGCTCGCCTCCCGGCGGTGATGCGCTCATCGCGATCCTCCGGACTCGGTCGGGAAGACGGGGCGCGTGCCGGCCGCGGCTGGCGGTCCGCCTGCGCCGTCGGAACGAATGGCAACTGAGGTAAGGGGACTGCCGCCGTTCGGCAAGGCTATGGCCGGCGCTCGGCGAGCAGTTGCTCGAGCTCGTCGAGCGAGCGCGGCCAATCGTCCTTGAGGAGCCGCGACAGGCCGCGGTCCGCCAGCAGCTTCCCCCCCGTCTGGCAGCGGGCGCAGTAGTCGGTCTCGTTCTCCGCGTAGCGGATGCGCTGCACGGGCGCTCCGCAGACGGGGCAGGGCAGGCGGAAGCGGCCGTGCACCGCCATTCCCTCGCGGAACGCGGTCACCTTCTCCGGAAAGCCCTCGCCGGTCTCGCGGCGCAGCCGCTCGGTCCACTCCCGCAGCGTCGCCCGCGTGGCGTCGAACAGCCGCGCCACCTGCTCGTCCGTCATCCGCGCGGTCAGCAGCAGCGGCGAGAGCCGGGCGCGGTGCAGGATCTCGTCCGAGTACGCGTTGCCGATTCCGCTGAACAGCCGCGGATCCGCCAGGGCACGCTTGACGGTGTGGTTCTCGGACCGGAGCCGCGCCGCGAACGCGTCTGCGCCGGCCTCGAGCACCTCGAGGCCGCCGCGGTCGAACGGCGCCAGCGCCCCATCGCCCCGGACGAGGGAGAGCGAGGCGCGACGCTGGGTCCCGGCCTCGGTCAGGATCAGGGTGCCGGAATCGAAGACGAAGGTCGCGAGCGTGCGGCGGCGCGCGAGCTTCACCGCGCCGGCGCGCCACTGGAGCCGTCCGGCGATCATCAGATGCATGACGAGGAACAGTTGGTCCTCGAGCGCGATGACGATCCGCTTCCCGATCCGCCGCAGACCGGTGACCCGCTTGCCATGGCACGCCTCGAGGGGCGGATCCACGCTGCGCAGCACGAACGGGCTCACGGCCTCCACGCGCAGCAGCACCTGGCCGAGGACGCGGGGCGCCAGCGCGTCGAGGTAGACGGTGATGTCGGGAAGCTCGGGCACGGGCGGAAACTACAGGCCCGTGGCCCGCGGCGCCCTACTCGCCCCGCTTGAACCGCAGGAGGTCCCGCCGGTCTTTCTTGGAGGGTCTTCCTTCGCCGTAGGTGAAGGCGTGGGCCGCGAGGCGGTGCTGCTCCGCCAGGTGCAGCCGGCGCGCCTTTGCCTCGGGATCTTCCTGGTAGAGCAGCGCGGCCTGGGTCGCCGGGCCGCGGTGGACCGACAGCGCGCGCACCGTGAGCAGATGCTCGAAGGGACCGAGGCGCAGGCGGATCTGGTCGCCCGGCTTGATTGTCTTGGCGTGCTTGGCCCGCGCGCCGTTCACCTGCACCTGGCCGGCGGCGATCGCGTCCGCGGCGAGCCCGCGCGTCTTGAAGAACCGGGCCGCCCACAACCATTTGTCCACCCGGACGGGCTCGGCGGCCGCCGGGCCGGTCTCGCTCCCGGGTGCTTTCCGCGGCACCTAACGGCGCTCGGTCGGCTTGAGGCCGAGGGCCCCGTTGATCCAGCGCACCAGCGGGAGCAGCAGNNGGATGGTCCGGCGCGTAGCCCCGCGGCACGCGCTTGAGGACCGCCTCCGTGTCCAGCGCTCCGAACCGGCGCACGACGCGGGCATTGGTGACGATGCGCGCGAACACTTCCGGCTTGGTCGCCATCGCGTCGCGCAACGTGCCCAGCGCCTCGCGCGGCGGCATCCACAGGCCGCCGGCGTCGAGACAGCCGCCCGGCTGGACGTGGAAGTAGAAGCCGGCGCCGCCGCCGTGGCTCTCCTGGCCGACGCGGTGGCTGGCGTCACGGTGGTAGAACCAGCAGGCGGCGTGCGTCTTGTATGGCGATTTGTCCTTGGAGAACCTGACGTCGCGGTAGATCCGGAAGATCGAGCGCTTCGGGTCGCCGACCATCTCCGGTGCCAGGCCGGCGAGCCGGACGTCCATCTCCTCCACGAAGTCCCGCATCGGGAACAGGATCGCGGTCTCGTAGTCGCGGCGGTGCGCCTCGAACCACTCGCGGCGGTTGTTGCGGGCGAGCGCGCGCAGGAAGCGCAGGCTGGCGGCGGTGAAGTAGCTGGTTGTGGATGGCATGGTGGCATAATCGGCACCGCTGCCGGCAGTGTCCAGAGGCGACTCTCCCCCTTGGACTTCTCCGCGGGGCGCTTGACACAGGCCTCCTTCCCACCATAGTCGGCAGCCGGATCACGGTGGCTGGTCCCCCAGTCCTCTCGACCGGAGCGCATCCATGAGAACCTCGTCGAGGTGGTGCACGCTCGCGCTCGCCTTGGCGTGCGGCCTCGCCGCCGCATCGCCCGCCCGTGCCCAGCAGAAGGAGCCGTACCGCGAAGGCTTCTGGATCGGCTTCGGGCTCGGCTGGGGCTCGGCCAGCATCTCGTGCTCCGAGTGTACGAGCAACAAGCGGTGGGGGTCGGAGGCCATCACGATCCACCTGGGCGGCATGCTGAACAAGCAGCTGCTGCTCGGCGGGGAGTTGAACGCCTGTTCTCGCGACAAGTCCGGACTGGTCGAGACGGTGGGGGACATGTCGGCGGTGTTGTACTACTACCCGAGCGTCACCGGAACCCTGTTTCTCAAGGGCGGCGTCGGCGTCGTCGTCTACGACGCGAACACGTCGCCCAAGCTCGAGAGCGGAGGACTGGGCATCAATGTGGGTGTGGGCATTGACCTGTATGTCGGACGCAAGTTCTCACTCACTCCCTACGCCAGCTTCGTCACCGCCCTGGGAGGCAACCTGAAGGTCGGCGGAACGGATACCGGGGTCGGCGTGAGGCCCAATCTCTTTCAGGTTGGCGTCGCAGCTACCTGGCACTAGCTGTTTCCTCGGATCGCGCGCCGCGCGCCCCCTCGCCTCATCTGCCCGACCGGTCATACCGGGTCGCGGTGGACGAGCCGGGCGGCGGCGCGGCGCACCGGGGCACGCCTAATGCAGCCGAATTCCGCGCCGGCGTGGTAAGTTGAACGGGCTCAAGAGCGGGAGGAGCGGCGCGTGCTTCGTTTCGGCGCAGGGCAACCCCTGTCAATCGAGGACGTGGTGCGGGTGGCGCGGCACGGCGAGAAGGTCGAACTCGCGCCGGAGGCCGTCGAGCGGATCCGGAGCTGCCGGGCGATGCTGGAGAAGAAGCTCGCCGCCCACGAAACCATGTACGGCGTCAACACCGGCATCGGCGAGCTGTCCGAGGTCGCGCTCGACGACGCGCAGGTCCAGCGTTTCCAGCGGTACCTGATCTACAACCATGCCGCCGGCATCGGTGAGCCCGCGCCTATCGAGCACGTCCGGGCCGCCATGCTCTCGCGCGTGGCCGTGCACACCCGCGGCTATTCCGGGTGCCGTCCGGAAATCCCGCTGACCTACGTGGCCATGCTGAACGCCGGGCTCACCCCCATCGCGTGCGAGAAGGGCAGCGTCGGGGCGTGCGGCGACCTGGCGCCGATGAGCCAGATCGCGCTGTCGCTGCTGGGTGAGGGCGAGTGCTTCTACCACGGCGAGCGCATGCCGACCGGGGCCGCCATGGATCAGGCCGGGATCCCGGTCCCCGGCCTCCAGGCGCGCGACGGCCTCGCGGCCATCAACGGGTCGAACCTCATCACGGGGATGGGGTGCCTGATCCTTTACGATGTGGAGCGGTGGATCAAGCAGGCGGAAATCGCCACCGCGATGAGCCTCGAGGCGCTGCTGGCCAACACGAAGCCGTACCAGGCCCGGCTCCACGAGCTGCGCGGATTCCGCGGCGCCCAGACCTGCGCGGCCAACCTGCGCAAGCTGATGGACGGCTCCGACCTCGTGACCGGCAAGCTCAAGGTGAAGGTGCAGGACGCCTACTCCATGCGGTCCACGCCGCAGGTCATCGGCGCATTGCGCGACCTGACGGCCTACGCGCGGACGCAGTTCGAGATCGAGCTCAACGGCGTAGCCGACAACCCGATCTTCGTCGCCGAGGAGAACCTCGTCCTCACCGGTGCCAACTTCCAGGGCACGCCGGTGTCGCTGCCGCTCGACATGGTGGGCGCGG
>PMIK01000201.1 GCA_003157095.1 Gemmatimonadota bacterium
CCGCGCTAAGGACGTTGGGATCGACCATGCCCGCCCCGCCCATCTCGATCCAGCCGTCACGCCAACTCATGTCGACCTCGACGCTCGGTTCGGTGAATGGGAAGAACGACGGGCGGAAGCGGACCCTCACGCCGGACGCAAAGAAGCGGCGGGCGAAGAACGTGATCGCAGCCTTGAGGTCCACGAAGCTGATGCCCTCGTCCACGCACAACCCCTCGACCTGCGTGAAGACCGGCGCGTGCGACGCGTCGAACGGGTCGCGGCGGTAACAGCGGCCCGGAATGGTCACCCGGATCGGCGGCTGGTAGGCCTCCATCACCCGGATCTGCACGGGCGAGGTATGGCTTCGGAGCAGCGTGCCCTGTCCGAGATAGAACGTGGGCTGCATGTCCAGCGCGGGATGCTCGGGGGGGAAGTTCAGCGCGGTGAAGTTGTTCCGCTCGGTCTCCGCCTCGGGGCCGATCGCGCGGGTGAAACCCAGCTCGTGAAAGATCTCGCAGATCTCGTCGGCCACGATCGTGACGGGATGGAGCGCGCCGCGCCACACGGGGCGCGCCGGCATCGTGAGGTCGCCGGCCGCCGGCGGCGCCGTCGCCGCGCGCGCGGCCTCCGCATCGGCCAGCTGCTGCTCGATGGCCGCCTTGGCCTGGTTGGCCGCCTGGCCGACCGCGCGGCGTGCCTCGCTTTCCAGCGAGGGAAGCGCCTTCAGGATCGCGGTCACACGCCCCGCCTTGCGGCCCAGGTACTCGGTCTTGAGCCGCTGCAGCGCGTCGCCGTCGGGCGCGGCGCGGATCAACTGCTCCGCTTCCGCCGCCAGACGGGCGAGCGCGGCGACGAGGTCCGCCGCCTGGTCGCTCACCGTCTACTCGTGCGTCTTGGCCAGCTCCGCGAGCTTGGCGAACGCCTCGGGATCCCTGATCGCCAGGTCGGCGAGGACCTTCCGGTTGACCTCGACGCCCGCCTTCTTGAGCCCGTTCATGAACACGTTGTACGACAGGTCGTGCTGCCGGGCGGCGGCGTTGATGCGCGTGATCCAGAGGCGCCGGAACTGCCGCTTCTTCTGCTTCCGGTCCCGGTAGGCGTAGGCCCACCCGCGCTCGACGGTCTCCTTGGCGGCCTTCCACAGCTTGCTGCGGCCGCCGCGGTTCCCGCGCGCCTCCTTCATGATCTTGTTCTTGCGCTTCAGGCGCGTGACGTTGCTCTTGACGCGAGGCATGGTGTGTCTCTCCTACGCCGTGAGAAGGTCCCGGAGACGCCGCTCGTCGGCGTGCGACGCGATCGCGCCCTTGCGGAGGTGCCGCTTCCGCTTGGCCGTCTTCTTGGTGAGGATGTGACTCTTGTAGGCCTTGCGACGCCGCACCCGGCCCGTGCCGGTGAGCCGGAACCGCTTGGCCGCGGCCTTCTTGGTCTTCTTCTTCACTTCTGGACTCCCGTCGCCCATTCGCGGCCCACCGGGGCCGCGCGGCGCATCATTTCGGCGTGAGCAGCATCGTCATGTTCCGGCCCTCGAGCTTGGCCTCCTGCTCCAGCTTCGCCACGTCGCCGAGGATCTCGGAGACGCGGTCCAGCACCTCCCGGCCCAGCTCCGGGTGGGCCATCTGCCGGCCCCGGAACATCATCGTCACCTTCACCTTGTTGCCTTCCGCGAGGAACTCCCGCGCGTGCCTGCACTTGAACTCGAAGTCGTGAATGTCGATCCCGGGCCGGAACTTGATCTCCTTGAGCTGGATCGAGTGCTGCTTCTTCTTGGCCGCGCGCGCGGCCTTGGCCTGCTCGAACTTGAACTTCCCGTAGTCCATGATGCGGCACACCGGGGGCCGCGCCGTCGGAGCTACCTCAACCAGGTCCAGTCCGCGGGCAACCGCCGCCGAGAGGGCCTCGTCCACCGCCATGATCCCCAGCTGCGCACCGTCCGGTGCGATCACGCGGACGGGACTGATGCGGATCATGCGATTGATGCGTACGCGGTTCTTGCTGTCCGGCGTTGGCTTTTCGAGAATGCGCCGCCTCCTGTGCTAGGGTCGTAAAGCGCAAAACGGACTCCCGAGCCCTCCGGAGTCCGCCAAACAACCACTCCCGCACCTGGCGGGAGCGAGGTCAGAGCGAGAACCCGAATCCACCACCCGCGAACGGGGGTCGGAGGGTGAGGAGCCACCGGCTCCTGCTTTCCGTTGCGCCGGGAAGCTAGGCGCCAACCCGCACCATGTCAACGGGTTCGGGCACGTAGCCGTGCTCCGCATCCTCGGCGAGGCGCGCCCGGGCGATGACCGGGTCGTGCTCGAAGATCAGCTGCCAGTGTTCGCGCGCCGCGCGGGTCAGCAGCCGCTTCTTGGTCTCCAGCGTCACCAGCGGCTCCAGGTCGTAGCCCATGATCCACGGCGCTGGCAAGTGCGCGGCCGTGGGCACCAGGGCGGCCAGGAAGCACGCGGCCTCGCCGCCGCTCGTGACCAGGACCGACTGGTGGAATGGCACGTGCCCCGGCGTGGGGATCACGTGGATGCCCGGCAGCACCGGCACCTCGCCGATCACCAGTCGGAACCGGGTGGCCGCGGCGACCGGCGCAAAATTGGGGGGCAGGTAGCTCGCCGCGGTGCGCTCGTTGCGGTGCGAAGCGAAGTCCAGCTCCCCCTTCTGCACGACATAGGTCGCATTGGGAAACGCCAGCGCGGTGTTTCCACCGTCGTCCCGGAACGTGTTCCCGCCCGCATGATCGAAATGGAGGTGGGTGTTGATCGCCCACTTCACTTCGGCGGCGGAGTGGCCAGCCTCGTGCAGCGCGTCCTCCAGCGCCGTCGGGCCGGTGCTGCCCGCGTTCTCCACACCGTAGATGTCCCGGAACTTCTCGCTCTCCTTGTTCCCGAGCCCGGTGTCTACCAGCACCAAGCCGTCGGGGTGCTCGACCAGGAGGCAGCGCAGCGCCAGCGGGATGCGGTTGCGCTCGTCGGGGGTGGCGCGCCGGGACCACAGCGGCTTGGGGACGACCCCGAACATGGCGCCGCCGTCCAGCCGCTGGACGCCACCCTCCAGCGTCCAGCAGGTCAGACGGCCGACCGCGAAGCGGGCGGCGCGGATCACGGTACCAGTACCCGCAGCGCGCGCCAGCTCTCGATCCCCTGGTCGCCGGCGCGCGCGAGGAGGCGGCGCAGGACCGCCGCCGTCACCAAAGCGTCGCCGGCGGCCCGGTGCCGGTGGTCGGCTTCGATGCCGAAGAACTGCATCACGCTGTCCAGGTTCCGCCGCTCCAGCTCGGGCACCAGGGCCCGCGTCATCCGGACCGTGCACAGCCGCTGCACGCGCGGCGCCAGCCCGCCCGCGCGCTCGATCTCCGCGCTCACGAAGGCCCAGTCGAACCGCGCGTTGTGCGCCACGAAAACCCGCCCGTTCAAGGCCGCGAGCACCTGATCCGCCACCTCCTCGAAGCGGGGCGCCGCGCGCACCAGCGCGTCGTCAATCCCCGTGAGCATCGCGATGTACGGAGGGATCGCGACCTCCGGATTCACCAACGACTCAAACGCCACCTGGGTCCGCGCACCATCCACGTGCACCACCGCCACCTCGGTCACCCGGTCGCCGTTCCGCGCCCGCATCCCGGTGGTCTCGACGTCCACCACCGCGAAGCTCAGCTCCGCCAGCGGCACCGAGGCCAGCGCGGGCTCCGGCACCGAGGACCACCGCCCCTCCACGTCGAAGGCGAACCGCGGGTCCGCGCCCAGCAGCGCCGCCACCAGCCGCTCGGCCACGACGCCGGACGCACGGGCCAGCCCGAGCACGTCGCGGGCGATGTCGTCGGGCCCGCGCGGCCCCTCGCTGAGGTAGAGTGCCGCCCGCTCGGCCAAGGTCGCGCTCACGGGTCGTCGCGCCTCAGGGGCATGGTCATGCAGCGCGGGCCGCCGCCACCCCGGACCAGCTCGCTTCCCCGGACCGAGATCACGGCCCGATCCCCATCCGCCACCGGGAGATCGCCCTTCAGGAACTTGCCGCCGTGCACGATGCGGAACCCCGCCCGCTCCATTTCACGCAGGGTGGCCTCGTTGCGATCGTAGCCCACCACGACACCCGGCCGCACCGAGAAGAAGTTGCAGCCCGAGCCCCACTGCTCCCGCTCCTGGTCGGCACGGTTGGCCCCGCCGCAGAAGACGGGCTCCAGCGGCAGGCCTACACCCAGCAGCGCGGCGAACAGGTTCGGCATCTCCCGCACGCCGGACTCGCCCTTGTGCCGGCGCAGCACCGCCAGCCGTTCCGCGCCCACGAAGTGCGGCGGCGAGATCACGCACAGCTCCCGGTCCACCTGGGTGAAGATCATGTCCAGGTGGACCGCCGTCGGCTCCTTGGGCAGCACGACCACGATCACGTCCCGGATCCCGCAGTGCTCGAACAGCAGGTCGGTGAGGAGATCCAGCGCCGCCGGCGACGAGCGCTCGGAGTACCCGATCACCACCAGGTCCGGCCGCAGCGGATGGACGTCGCCGCCCTCGAGCGTGTAGTTGGGCCGTTTCTCGTCCGATCCGTCGTACAGGACGCCGGCGTTCTCGAACGCGGGGTGGTGGCGGAACAGCGCCGAGATCAGCAACTCCTCGGTCCAGCGCACGCCGTAGCGCATCGAGCCGATGACCGCGTGCTCCCCGATCACCACCCCGGCATCACGGGTGAAGAACAGGTTGGGGAGCGGCGGGAGCATGTAACTGGCCTCGTTCAGCGCGGCGGCGATGGGGCCCGCCTCCTCCTTCGCCCCGGCGACCAGCACGTCCACCAGCGCGCTCACCGGCAATTGCGCCAGGCGCTGGGCCAGCGCGTCGGACGGCACGACGTCGAGCGTCCGGCCGACCAGGCGCTCGCGCACTTCCGGCCGCCGGAGGATGTCGGCCAGAACGGTGCGGGTCTCGAGCACCTCCGCGAACTGCCGCACGATGGCGACCAGCTGCCGGTGCTCCTTGCGCGCCTGCTCCAGGTCAATGACGTCGTCGTACAGGTAGTCCTCGCGCGTGCCCGGCGTCACGGCCAGCAGCTCCGCGCCGGGCGTGTGCATCAGCACCGACCGGACCGGGCCGATTTCGGAGGTGACGTGGACGCGACTCACGGCTGCGCGTGGTGCAGCGCGTAGCTGAGCGCTTCCAGCTCCAGCGCCATGTTGACCTCGGAGACCGTGACGCCCGGCCCCACCGCCAGTGTCACCGGCGCAAAGTTCAGCAAGCCCCGCACTCCGGCGCGAACCAGCCGGTCCGCCACGCCTTGCGCGGCGCCGGCCGGCGTCGCGATGACCGCGATGTCAGCGGCCTCCGCCAGCAGATCGGCCTCCAGGCTCGCTCCGCTCCGCACCACCAGGCCGTCCACCGACGTGCCGATCCGAGCCGGATCCACGTCGTAGATCGCGACGACGTCGAACCCGCGGGCCCGGAACCCCGGATACGCGGCGAGGGCGGCCCCGACCCGTCCCGCGCCGATCAGAACGACCCGGTAGCGGCGTGCCAGTCCCAGGATCTCCCGCAGCCGGCCGGCCAGCAGCGGGACGCTGTAGCCCACACCCCGCCTCCCGAACGAGCCGAAGAACGAGAGGTCCTTGCGCACTTGGGCAGGAGAGGCGCCGCCGCGTTCGGCCAGCGCGCCGGACGACACGGTCCCCAGACCTTGCCGGCCGCACTCATCGAGGAACTGCAGGTACAGCGACAGCCGCCGGACCGTAGACGCCGCTACGTCGCGCAACGAAATGCCTCGTGAAGGAATTCACGAAGCTAGACTGGGGGCCAAGGCGCGAGCAAGGGCCACGTATCGCTCCGGCGCCAGCACCTCCGCCCGCGCCTGCGGCTCGATCCCCAACCGCTCCAGCAGCGCCTCCGCCTCCGGCCGCGGGAGGTCGAACGCCTCGCGGAGCGACCGCCGCAGTTGCTGCCGGCGGCGCTGGAACAGCGCCTGGATCAGATCGCGCACCCGCCGCTCCTCCGCCTCGGAGGCCACCAGCGGCGCCGCGCGCGGCACCAGACGAACCAACGCCGAGTTCACCCGCGGCCGCGGCCGGAACGCGCCGGCCGGCACCGAGAAGAGACGCTCCACCGTCGCGACGAGCTGCACGCCCGCGGTGAGTGCTCCGTAGTCCCTGGTGTCCGGCGCGGCCGCGAGGCGATCGGCGACCTCCGCCTGGACCAGGAACACGATCCGCTCCGGCCGCGGCGGGCGCAGCGCCCGGTCAATGAGGGGAGAGGTGATCTGGTAGGGGATGTTGCCGCATATGACGGTCGCGCGCGGCCACGGGACCTTCAACGCATCACCGGCAATGACCGTGATCGAGCTGCCCCCACACGCCTCGGCAAGCGACGCGGCCAGGGCGCGGTCGGCCTCGATCGCCGTGACCCGGCTCGCCAGCGCGGCCAGGGCCCGCGTGAGGGAGCCCTTCCCCGGGCCGATCTCCAGCACCGTGTCGTCGGCCCGCAGGACGGCGGCCGCCGCGATCCGGCGCAGGATGGAAGGGTCGAACAGGAAATGCTGGCCGAGGCGCGCCGCCACGTCAGCAGCGCAGCAGCACGAGCGTCCGGTCGTCCTCCGCGACGTGCCCGGAGAACTCGGCCACGTCGAGAAAGACGGCGTCCACGATCTCCGCCGCCGGCTGCGCCGCGTGGCGCCTCACCGTGTCGAGGAGGCGGCGCTCGCCGTAGTTCTGGCCGGTGGCACCGCGCGACTCATTGAAGCCGTCGGTGAAGAGACAGAGCAGATCCTCGTGGCGCGCCCATGGGGTCTCGGCGCCGCCGATCACGCCGCCCGGGGCGAGACCGAACGGCGGGGCCGTGGCGCCCAGCCGGCGCGGCTCGCCGTCGCCGCCGGGCAGCAGGAACGCATAGGGGTGCCCGGCGTTGGCGTAGCGGAGCACGCCCTGCTCCGAATCCACGACGCCATAGAACAGCGAGATGTACATCTCGGTCCTGACCAGCTCGTCGCCCATCACGGCGAGCAGCCGGTGCAGCGCCTCCTGCGGCGAGGGGGCCGACTGGGCCACCACCGTCGCGGCCGAGATGGCGCTCGCCATCAGCAGCGCGGCACCGATGCCGTGACTCGACACGTCGCCGATGAGCACGCCCACCTTGCGGCCGCCGAGCGGGATGAGCTTGTAGAAGTCGCCGCCCACCGACTCGGCCGCCTGGCACCGGGCCCCGACGTCGCCGACCGCCGCGAGGAGCGAGGGCCCAGGCAGCAGAGCGAGCTGCAAGTGATGCGCCAGCTCGAGCTCGGTCGAGAGCCGCTCGCGCTTGCGCTCCTCCCGCACCAGGCGCGCGTTCTCGATGGCCGCTCCGACCTGGTAGGCGATCGCCATGACCAGCTTCTTGTCCCCGGCCGAGAATGCGTCCTCGCCCAGGCGGTCGGTCAGGTTGATGACGCCCACGGTGCGCGGAGGCCCGCCCGCGCGGGCGTAGAGGATCGGCACGGAGAGGAAGGACGAGCCACGGTACGTGCGCCCGCCCGGGCAGCCGGGGTTGGGCGTCGGATCGCTCGGATCGTAGCTGATCAGCTGGCTCTCCCGGAACACCTTCGCCGCGACGCTGCATTCGTCGTCGGCCGGCACCGGGTCGAGCTGCGCGACATCCAGGCCGCGACCCGCCACGATGCGCAGCACCTCCGCATCCGGATCGTATGCCATGATCGATGCCCGGCGCGCGCCCACCACGTCGGACACCTCCTTGACGATGATCCGCGCCGCCTCTTCGAGCTGGACCGTGCGCCCGAGGGTCTCGCTGATGCTGTAGAGCAGGTTGATTTCTTCGTAGCGCGCCGCCAGCTCACCGGCTCCCTGCCCGGCTTCCCGGTCGCTCGCGAGCGTCTCCGCCACGATCGCGGCCGCGGCGCGGGCGCGCTGCGGCCTGGTGGCCGCGCTGCTCTGGTCCGGGCCCAGTTGCGCCCAGCTGCCCGGCACCCCGGGAATCGGCTCCAGCCAGGCATCGCCCTCCCGCGCGACGATGCTGTGCCCCTGATCGCCGTCCAGCTCGGGCCACCACGCGCCGTGCTCCCCCGAGAGCGCGATGGCGCGCACCCGCCCCGCCTCCGAACGCCACAGGCGGACCGAGCCGCCGGTGAGGTCCTGGAGGGCAGCGAGAACCGAATCCAGGCGGCTCAGGTGCGCCGCAGGATCATGCAGATCGAGTTCCCCGCGTCGTTGAAGCGCACTTCGTCCACCAGCTGGCGGATCAGGAACAGCCCGCGGCCACAGGGCCGCAGCCGGTTGGCCGGCAAGGTCGGATCGGGCACGCAGCGGTAGTCGAAGCCGCCGCCCTCGTCGGTCACTTCCATCTCGATGGCGTGGCGGCCGAACAGCACGCGCACCGCGACGCCCTTGGCGTCGTCCTCGCAATTGCCGTAGAGGATCGCGTTGAGCAGCGCCTCGCCCAGGGCGACGCGGAGGTTGAACCGGATGGTGTGCCGATCCACGAAGCTGGCCTCGAGATGCCGGGCCACGACGTTGACGGCATCCTCGACCAGGCCGACGTCGCTCGGGAGCGTCAGCCGCAGCTCCGCCTCCAGCCCCTCGGCCGCGAGGCGGGGGTCGAGCGCGGAGAGCTGTGGCTGGACTGCGAGCCTCACGCCATCCTCTAGAACGCCGCCAGGGCCTGCTGTGCCGAGTCGGTTATGGCGAATAGCGTGTCGAGCTTGGTCAGCTCGAACAGGGTCTTCAGGTCCTCGTTGAGCCCCGCAAGCCGCAGGTCGCCGCCCTCGTCACGGATCTTCTTGGACAGCGACACCAGCACGCCGAGCCCCGACGAGTCAATGAAGCCGGTCTTGGTGAAATCAATGAGGAACTTGCGGTCGCCCGCTTCCAGCGCGTCGAGCACCAGCTGTTTCAGCTCCTGCCGATTGCCCACGATCAGCTGGCCATCCACCTCGATAACCAGGATTCCGCCAGGTTGCTTCCGCGCATTGAAGGCCATCACTCCTCCGGTGGTGGGCTCGCCCTAGGCGTCGGACGATTGCAGCAGCGCGATGGCGCAGACCAAGACGATGTCGTCGGCCGTGGCGCCGCGCGAGAGATCGGAACACGGCCGGCTGAGGCCCTGCACGATCGGCCCCAGAGCCCGCGCCTGCCCGATGCACTGTACCAGTTTGTACGCAATGTTCCCGCTGTCAAGGTCCGGGAATACCAATACGTTAGCTCGTCCCGCCACGGCGCTGCCGGGCGCCTTCCGCGCGGCGATCGCGGGCACCAGGGCGGCGTCGCCCTGCAGCTCGCCGTNNAGCGCGACGGCGGTCCGCACCTTGGCAACGCTGTCGCCTTCCGCGCTCCCCTTGGTCGAGTGCGACAGGAATGCGACGACCGGTTCGTCGCCCACCACCCGGCGCCGGTCGCGCGCGGCCGCCACCGCGATCTCCGCCAGTTGCTCCGCCGTCGGGTATTGCACCACGCCGCTATCCGCGAAAGTCAGCACGCCGGCCGTGGGCGTCACCATGTAGAAGCAGCTCGAGACGGTCTTGATGCCGGCGGCGGGGCCCACGGCCCAGAGCGCGGCCCGCAGCACGTCCGCCGTGGTGTGCGCCGCGCCTCCCACGGTCGCGTCCGCCTCATCCAGCGCGACGAGACCGGCGGCGAAACGCAGCGGGTCGCGAGCCAGAGCGAGACCGGCGCGCGCGTCCGGCACCTTCTCGGGCTTGCGCGCCGCCAGGAGGCCGGCGACGGCGTCCAGGCTCGGATCCGACTCCGGGGTCCTCACCGTTACGCCCGGAGCTTCACGGGCGGCCCACCCCGCAGTGAACTCGCCGCCCAGCAGCGTGACGGCGGCCAGGCCGGACGCCGCGAGGGAGCGGGCCGCCTCGCGCACCCGCGGGTCGTCACCCTCCGACAGCACGAGCCGCCGG
>PMIK01000119.1 GCA_003157095.1 Gemmatimonadota bacterium
CGCCCCGTGATTGAGCCGAGACCTGCTCGATCCTGGGGTAGGTTACTTCACATTGCGGGATACGGCTGACTCGCTGAGGATAGAGGCCGTCCGCTTCGGCGGGCGGCCTCTTCGCATTTCGGCGGGGCACCGCGCCAGGTGGCCAGGTGCGCTTCGCGCTCCAGTGCGAGTGCCGCCATCTACCGACTAGGCCCATCCCTGCCGGGCGGCTCACCGAAGCCCAGCGTGACCGACTCCACCTCCACGCCGTAACTGCCCGGGCTGACCGCGACGCCGTCCTCGCGCCGCAGCGAGAACTGCAGACGTTCCACCCGGTCGAGCCGCAGGCGGTCTCCGCTGCCGCCGCGCCCGGACGCAGAACCTACCCAGTAGTTCCACTCGCCAGGGAATCCCTCAGGAAGCAGGACGCCGCGGCCGACGGTGAACGCCGAGAGCGGCAGCGAGGGCTCGCTCCAGGTGCTGTCTACGGGGACGGCCGCGCTCCAGCTCGTTCCGTCATCCTCCATCAGGGTGAGGTGCAGGACTTGGTGGGGCCCGAGGCCGCGCAGCCGCACCCTCACCTCATCGGCGCCTGCGATTGTCTCCTGCCGAGCCCTGATCCGGTCTTTGATCACCAGCGACGCCGTGTAGTCGTCCAACGCCTCGCCGTTCTGGTGGACGGGCAGCTCGAAGTGGAAGACCGGGCGGCCCGTCGCCTCCGACAGCCCAAGGCGGAAGAGGCCGAGACGCCCCGCGTCGCCGATGCGGCTGAAGGCCAGGCGCGCGGCGTCATCGCCGGGATCGAACAGCCGCAGCGGGGTTTGCCGGCCGACCACATCCACCTTCCAGGACGCGCGGCCGCCATAGTCCCAGTCCGTCGGCTTCAGGTGGAGGCCCCCGGGAAACGTGATCGCCGAGTCCCCGCGGAAGAGCGTGATCACGAACGCGAACGGTCCCTCCCGCAGCGCCGGCGCCGGAACGGAGGCGGCATACTCGTAACCGCCCGCGGGTCGCATCGAGAAGCCGCGGTAGAAGCCTCCCGCTGTCGGCCGGATGAAGACCTTGACCGAATCCGGCGGCGTCGGTTCGACGACGCGGGCCCGCAGCTCGGCGTCGCGCCCCGTGAGGAACTCGGACTCGGCCAGCGACTGGACCGTGGGCAGCAGCGAATCGGGCGGGGGCGCGTGGTACTCGGCGAAGCCGATCTCGCCCACACTTGCCGGCAGGGTGGCAACGTCCACTGGCCCGGCGGCGCTCAGGACGTAGACGCCGGGTGTGACCGTAAAGCGGCCGGCGGCGGCCCGCTCGGTCCGCGGGTTGCCCGACGTGATCGGCTGCACGGTGAACGAGGTGCCGAGTTCCGGCAGCGCGAGAGTCATGGGCCAGGCGCGGCTGATCGCACGCGTAACGATCTTGCCGGGGCTGGGCGGCTCGAAGGGGTCGCGGACGGGCACGGCGTCGGGGTAAACCTCGAGGCGCCATACCCCCGGTCGCACCCGGTCCAGGAAGTAGATCCCCTGTCCTTCGTAGGTCACGATGGGCGAGGAGCCGTAGCCGGCAATGCGCCGCAGCGCGCCCAGGTCCGGCGGTGCCGCGCGCGTCGAGCCGGCGTAGAGAAGCGCGTCGCGCGCGACCAGCTCGCCCAGGTTGCTGTCGGCGGAGACGTGGAAGTCGCCGAAATTCGTGTTTTGCGGATAGGGGCCGTAGGAGCGCATCCGGGGCAGGCGGCGCATAGCCTCGGCCGCGATGATAGCGCTCATGGCCTTGCGCGGCGTGTAGACCAGGTTCAGGTAGTGGGTCTGCCAGCCCAGGTTGCGGGAGGCGGTCTCCAGCATGTCGTAGGCGAACATGGCCGCGAACTGCGTGCCTACGGCCCGGAACGTCCGCGCCATGGCCGGATACATGTAGCCGGTCCGGAGGTCCGGAGAGTCGAACTCGTAGACGATGCGCGGCATGCGGGCCAGCTCCGGCTGCAGCATGTCGGGGAACGTATCCACTGTCCGGAGGTAGTTGCCTTCCAGCTCGTGGCCGGAATTCAGCCCTGTGGGGTACCAGGCGAAGGTCACGCCCTGCGCCCGCGAACGCTGGATCGCCTCCGCGATCCTGAAATCCTGGCTCACGTTGTAGAAGACGAGCTTCTTGCACCCCGTGCTGCGCACCGCGTCGGTGAGGGCGTTGATGTAGCGGACCGAGCCCTCGCGGTCCTCAGGGTGATGCCACGGCTCGTTCACCAGCTCGATGAAGAGGATGGCCGGCTCGTCCTTGAGCGCCACGCCCGTATATGGATTCACGTGATCCAGGATCTGGCGCAGGTAGTTCACCTGCGCCGCGATGGCGGCCGGATCGGTTCCCATGCGGGCCTTGCCGAAGTGCCGGCCGAAGCCCGGAGCCGAACTGTCCGCCAGCGCATCCGGCCAGTTCGAGCTGTAGAGCTGGATGGGACTGAAGAGCATGTAGATGCCGCGCTCCCGCGCGCGGGCGATGAGGTAGTCCAGCAGGTCGAGATGGTCGTTGGCGATCAGGTTGCCGGCGCTGTCGGAGGCCTCCCAGTCGCCCCAGAAGGTCAGCCGCAGGCCATCCCAGCCCATCCGGGCGAACTGCGCCATGTCTTCGTCTATCATCCGCTTCCGGTCGGCGTGCACGTAGCCGGCCGCGCGGTAGTCGGAGGCGGTGTGGATCACGTAGTTCGCGCCGAACAGGGCGACTTCCTGACGGTTGTCCCCCCAGCGCACCACGCCGGCGCTGTCGAGGTACACCGGGCGATTGGCGAGTGCGGGACCGGGTGCGAACTCGGCGGCGCGCTGCGCCTGCGCGG
>PMIK01000237.1:0-226 GCA_003157095.1 Gemmatimonadota bacterium
TGGTCAACGGCGTGTCGCTCGACTACCAGACCATCCGGGACTGGACGATCTCCTCCGGCCGGTTCTTCGACCAGAGCGACCTGCAGGGCATTCGCAAGGTCGCGGTGGTCGGCAAGACGGTGGCGGACAACCTGTTCCCGGGCCAGGACCCGGTCGGGGCGCAGATCCGCATCCGCAACGAGCCGTTCCAGATCATCGGCGTGCTGGGATCGAAGGGGCAGACGGC
>PMIK01000237.1:319-2661 GCA_003157095.1 Gemmatimonadota bacterium
CATCATGCTCGTCTCCGTGACCGAGCGCACCCGCGAGATCGGGATCCGGATGGCCATCGGGGCGCGCGGCTCCGACGTGCTGACCCAGTTCCTGGTGGAGAGCATCGTAATGAGCGTGCTGGGCGGCGTGATCGGCGTCGGCGTCGGCTTCGGCGGCGCGGCGATCCTCTCCAAGGTCACCGGATGGCAGACGACGATCGCGCCGCAGATGGTGCTGGTCGCCCTCGGCTTCTCGGCCGCGGTCGGGATCTTCTTCGGGTTCTATCCGGCCCGGAAGGCGGCAGCGATGGATCCGATCCAGGCGCTGCGGTACGAGTAGCGCCGCCACGTGACGCAGACCCTTCCGCCACCGTCGCCGCCGGATTCCCGGTTCACGGACCGCCGCGTATATTCGCGATCCGATGACATCCCTCACATCCCGGCCGCGCGAAGCGTCGAATCGGTGAAGCCTTCGCTCGGTCGCTGGGCCCGGTGGGGCTGGTTGATCACCACCATTGCCATGGGTGCGGCGTTGCTCGTCACGGCCTGGCTCGGCCGCCAGCGTGCCAGGGCGGTGACGTCCACGCTGAACCGCGGGCAGAGCATGGTGCTGTTCGAATCCGTGCGCCAGCAGTCCCGCGCCATGACCGAGCCGCCCGACCGGGCGCAACTCGACTCGCTGCTGCGGCTGCACCAGGCGGCGGGGCTTCGCTACCTCGCCTTCTTCGACTCGTCCGGGGCCGTGATCGCGCAGGCCGGAGAGGCCGCGAGCGCGGTGCACCCGCCCGCCCGCCGGCCGCCGGGCCCGCCGGCCCTGGAGCAGGTTGGCTCCCGGGTTCGCATCTGGGGCTTCACGGCGCTCGCGCCGCCACCGGGCCCGCCGCAGGGCCGGCAGCCCGCCCGTGCCCGTCCGCGCCTGAACTTCCTGATGGAGTTCGAGCCGCTGGTGGCGGAGCGCCTCGCTTCCGAGGCCACGCAGACCTTCGTGCTCTCGGCCCTCGTGGCGGCCGCCCTCATTGCCGCGGCGGTGGTGTTCTGGCGCCTCTCCATGAAGCAGGAGGCCACCGAGCGGCGCCTGGAGCAGCAACGCCGGCTGGGCGCGCTGGGTGAGATGTCGGCGGTGCTGGCGCACGAAATCCGGAACCCGCTCGCCTCGCTCAAGGGGCACGCGCAGTTGCTGGCCGAGCACCTGGCCGAGGGAAGCCCGGACCGCCGGAAGGCCTCGCTGGTCGTGACGGAAGCGGAGCGGCTGGAGGCGCTGACCGGCGACCTGCTGGACTTCGCGAAGTCCAGCCCGGTGGATCTGCAGCCCGCCGATCCGGCGGCGCTGGTGGCGGCGTGCGCCGATGAGGTCGCGCGCGACGGCTTCGTGATCCGCGCGGAAGGTGCGCCCCGCGTCTGGCGGCTGGACGCGAACCTGATGCGGCAGGCCCTGACCAACGTGCTGAGGAATGCGCGCCAGGCGTCGCCCGAAGGCACGCGCCCCGAGGCCACGGTGGGGCGCAGTGACGGCTCGCTGGTGCTCACGGTCCGCGATTTCGGTTCCGGCATCGCGCCGGGCGACGAGAAGCGGATCTTCTCCCCCTTCTACACGACGCGCACCAACGGCACGGGTCTGGGGCTCGCGGTCGCGCTGCGCGTGGTCGAGCTGCACGGCGGCACCATCACCGCGGGCAACCACCCGGACGGCGGCGCGGTGTTCCGGATCGCCGTTCCGGCCGGCTGAGCGGCCAGGCGCCATGGCGAGAATCCTCGTAGCGGACGACGAGCCGGGGCTGCGCGCTTTCGTGGCGGAAGCGCTGCAGGACGACGGTCACGTCGTCACGCAGGCGGCCGACGGTGCCGAGGCGGCGAAGCTGCTGGCGCGGGAGAGCTTCGAGCTGCTGATCACCGACCTCAGGATGCCGCGGCTGGACGGCATGGCCCTCCTGCGGCAGATGCGCGTCGAGCAGCCGGAGCTGGAGGTGATCATGCTCACGGCCTTCGGCACGGTGGACTCCGCCGTGGAGGCCATGAAGCTCGGCGCGTTCGACTACCTGCAGAAGCCGCTCGGCAGCCCGGGCGAGCTGCGCGTCATGGCCTCGCGGGCGCTGGAGCACGGTGCGCTCCTGGCGGCGAAGGACCGCGCGATGCGCGAGGCGCCGGAACTGCCGCCGCTCTCCTACGGCGACCCGGCGATGCTGCCCGTGGTGGAGGCGCTGCGCAAGGTGGCGCCCACCAACGCCACCGTGCTCCTGATGGGCGAGAGCGGCACGGGCAAGGAGGTGGCGGCGCGGACGCTGCACGCCTGGAGCCCGCGCGCCGCGGGGCCCTTCGTGGCCGTGAACTGCGCGGCCATCACCGAGACGCTGCTGGAGAGCGAG
>PMIK01000251.1 GCA_003157095.1 Gemmatimonadota bacterium
CAGCGCGGCCGCCGGGTGGTACATCGCATAGGTCAGAGCGTCGGGTGCGCCCGACTCGGCGTCTGCCAGCCGGAACGTGCCGTGGACTTGCCCGATCCGCGCCCCCGGATTGAAGCGCGCCATCGAGAAACGCCCGAGCGTGACCACGAGCGCCGGATCGAGCGCCGCCAGCTGCCTGCTGAGGAACCCGGAACACGCGGCTATCTCGTCCGCCTCCGGGTCGCGGTTCTCCGGCGGCCGGCACTTGAGGACGTTGCAGATGAAGACGTCGTCCCGCTTGAAGTCGATCGCCTTGAGGATGTCGTCGAGCAGCTTGCCGGCGCGGCCCACGAACGGGCGTCCGGTTTCATCCTCGGTCGCGCCAGGGGCCTCGCCGACCACGACCATACCGGCCTTGGGATTCCCCTCGCCCGGCACGCTGTGGAGACGGGAGTGGCCCAGCGCGCACTTGCGGCAGGCGTCAATCACCGGCACCAGGGCGTCGAGCGTCCCGAGACGGCGCAGCGGATCGGCGGCGAACAGGTCGTCGCCGGCAGCCGGCGCCTCGGCCACGATGCCGGCCGCGACGGGTTTCAGGTGAGCCGGCGCTCCGCTGCGTGCTTGAGCAGCGGCGGCGCGGCCGGCGGCCGGCGATTGCGCTGGCGGCACGAGCGAGCCTGTCCCCGCCATCTGGGAACTGCTCTGCGTACCGCTCTCTCCAACCCGGTCCCCCGGAAGGACCAGGTCCGCTTCTCCCAGCTCCATCAACTGCTGGAGGTATCTCCGCTTCGTGTCATCCACGCTTGGAAAGTAACTCCTGAACGCGGTCGAGGATCGCCTCGGCGACTTCCTCCTTGGACATCAGCGGGAGCGCTTCCGCGCCTCCCTTCCCGACGACCGTCACGCGGTTGGTCAACACTTCCGGGCCGGCGCCGCGCTCGGTGGCGTCGTTCGCGATCACCAGGTCGAGCTGCTTGGCCTTGAGCTTGACCTGCGCGGAGGCGACGGGGTCCCCGGTCTCCAGCGCGAACCCGACCACGACGGCGCCCTTCTTCCGCTTGGGGAGGCTTTCGGCCAGGATGTCGCGCGTGGGCTCCAGGTCCAGCTTGAGCGCGCCATCGGCACGCCTGGCCTTCTCTTGCAGGGGCGCCCCGGGCCGGTAGTCAGCCGGTGCCGCGGCCATGAGAAGCAGATCGGCCAGCGGTAGCGCCTCGGCCACCGCAGCGGCCATCTCCGCCGTGGATTCTACGCGCACCATCTCGACCCCAGGTGGCGGCTCGAGCGTGGTAGGGCCGCTGACCAGCGTGACCTCGGCGCCGCGCAGCCACGCGTCGCGGGCCAGGGCGTACCCCATCCGCCCGCTCGAGCGGTTGGTCAGCACGCGCACCGGGTCCAGCCGCTCGCGCGTCGGCCCCGCCGTAACCAGCGCCCGGCGGCCCTGCCAGGGCGCGGCGGTTCTCAAGAGCCGCTCCGCGTGCGCCACGATCTCCTCCGGCTCGACCATGCGGCCGGGACCCGCGCCCTCGCCGCGCGCCAGCGGGCCCGTGACCGGACCCAGCAGGTGCACGCCGCGGGAGCGCAGCAGCGCGAGGTTCGACTGGGTCTCGGGGTGGGCGTACATCTGGTCGTTCATCGCAGGACACATCAGCAGCGGGGCGCGGCGGGCCAGCAGGAGCGCGGTGAGGAAATCGTCGGCAAGCCCCAAGGCCACGCGTGCCAGCAAATGGGCGGTGGCGGGGGCGACCACGATCAGCTCGGCCTCGCGCCCCAGCCGCACGTGGTCGAGGGCCCGGCCCGGCTGCCACAGCGAGGTGATGGCCGCGCGGCCAGTCAGCGCCTCGAAGGTCACGGGACCGACGAACTCGGCCGCCGCGGCTGTCAGCACGGCCTCCACCTCGGCGCCCGCCTCGGTGAGGCGGCGTGCCACGACACAGGACTTGTAGCATGCGATACCGCCCGACACGCCGAGAACGACGTGCCGGCCGGCAACGCGGCTCACGCCTCCTGCCTGCGCCGCCGGGTGATCTTGTATTTCAGGTCCCCGACCGCCAGCTCTTCGAGCGACGTCGTGGTGAGCTTCTTTTCCCGCACGATCGCGCGCTCTTTCGGGAAGTCGTTCACGTAGCGGGCGAACTTCGCCGCCACCAGCACGCCGATGTACTTGTTGCCCGCCTGTTGCGCGATCTCAATCGGGGTGAACACCCGCATTCTACGCCTCCTTCTTCGCGGCGAGCCGGTCGGCCAGCGCCCCGATGTCGCGGCCCAGCTGGGCCAGTTCCTCCGCCAGATCGGGGTTCCGGCGCGGCCGGCGGCTCTCCGCGTCGAGAATGGCGGCCACTTCGGCGACCGCCTCGGTTCGGTCAGCATTGATGACTACGTAGTCGTAGGCCAGGGTCTCGCCCAGCTCCGCCACGGCCGTGCGCAGCCGTGCCACCAGCGACGCGGCGCGCGACCCCTTGGTCCCGCCGAGCCGCTGCATCAACTCGTCGGCCGAGGGCGGCACCACGAAGACCAGCACGGCGTCCGGGTAGTGCTCGCGTACGGCGCGCGCGCCCTGGATCTCGATGTCGAGCACGACGTGCCGGCCCGACGCGAGCACCTTGTCCACCTCGGCCTTGAGCGTGCCGTANNCGCGGGAGAGGAAGTGGTAATCCTCACCGTCGCGCTCCTTCGCCCGCGGCGGACGGGTGGTCGCGGAGACGGAGTACCCCACGTCCTCGCGCGCGGCCACCAGGGCGTTCGCGATGGTGGTCTTGCCTCCCCCGGAGGGGGCCGAGAGCACGAGGGGGTACGGGATCACTCCAGGTTCTCGACCTGCTCCCGCAGCTTCTCGAGCTCCGTCTTCATGACAATGACAGCCTCGGCGATCGCGGCGTCGTTGGCCTTGGATCCCATGGTGTTGACTTCCCTGCCGGTCTCCTGGAGCAGAAACCCCAGACGGCGCCCAACGGCCGCCTCCCGCCCCCCGAGCGCCTGCCGCATCGCCTCGAGGTGCGTCTCGAAGCGCACCAGCTCCTCGGTAATGTCGAGCCGGTCGGCGAGGATCGCGACTTCCTTCGCCAGCCGGTCCGGGTCAAGGGCCACGCCGCCCGAGAGCTCCTTCACCGAGGCTGCCAGCCGGTCGCGTTCCCGTACCAGCCGCGCCGGCGCCGCCTCCGCCACGCGCCGCGCCAGCGCCTCCAGCGCCTCGAGGCGGCGCGATAGATCGGCGCACAGCGCCGCTCCCTCCTTCTCCCGGGTCGCGACGCAGGCTTCCGCCGCACGATCGAGCACGGCCAGAACGCCGGAAGTGTCGGGCGCGCTCTCGCCCCGCGCCACGCGGATGACGTCGGGCAGCCGCGCCACCGCCGCGAGGTCCAGCTCGCCCGCGACGCCCAACTCCTTCCCCAGGGCCCGCAAGGCCGCCACCAGCGCCCGCGCCCGCTCCGCGTCCACCTCCACCAGGTCGTCCTGCGGGGGCGCCTCGACCCAGCGGCCGGAAACCGTCACGTGGCCCCGCTCGAAGTGCGCCCGCAGCCGTTCGCGCAACGCGCTCTCGCAATCCGCGAGCTCCCCCGGCACTTTGAGCTGTACGCTCAGATGCCGGTGGTTCACGGAGCGGATCTCGATGCGGAGCCGGCCGCCGGCCACTTCGCCGTCGGCGGTACCGAACCCGGTCATGCTCCTGGCAGTCATGCGACGCCCGTCCTGGCCAAGCCTCTAAACATAGCCCCGAACCACTAGTTGGTGAACTCCCAGCGCACCCCATAGCGCTGGCCCTGCGGCTCCGGCACGCCGGGAATCAGGTAGTACAGGGAGCCCCGCGCATTCCGCATGGTCCAGAACAGCACGGCGCTCACCAGGCGCATCTCCGCGCGCCAGTCGAATATCGTGGCCCCGCCCAGCGGAACCACGGCGCCGGTCTGGTCGGCCCCGAGCGCGCCGCGGCCCCAGCCCTCCATCGCGACCTCGGCGGTGAAGTCGAAGGCGTTGCGCCGCAGGATGGGGAGCAGGCGCGAGCGGAAGGTCGCCCACAGGCGCGAGTGGTACGGGGGCTCGTATGCGGATGTGACCGGGTCCAGGGGGTGGCGGTACCAGCCGGAGAGACTCAGGAACATCGTCGGCCGGATCGCGAACGTCGCGGTCACGGTGCGGACCGGGAGGCTCGGGTACGCCGGCACCAGGCTATCGAAGACGCCGTACAGGGGAGGTGCGTAGCCGCCGTGGCGCGCGACGGAGACGTCGAGATCGGCCAGGTGGCTGCTGAACGATACCCCGGCGGAGAGGTCCGTCACCCGCTGCGCGGTGTCGGTCAGCACCGCCGGCGCCGCCACGGCGTCCCGCAGCCGGGCCGCGCCGTGGAACGCGAGCGAGCGCCACGGCCGGAACTCCGCTCCCAGCGACGCATCGAGCGAGTGGCGTGCCGCCACGTGCGTGAGCGCGGCGACAGAGCCCGATACCGTGAGCGCGGCGAACGGCGACGTCGCGCCCCGCAACTCGACCTCGAAGGGAGTGCTGGTGTCCCGCACGCGGGTCGTCAGCTCGCTCGACCAGTGCGCCGCCCGGTACCCGATGATGGCCGCGCCCTGAAGCTGGTTGCGCGCGAGCGTGGGGAGGGAGTCGGTGTAGCTGGTGCTGCCGGCCAGAGCGTCGAACCGGAGGCCCATCCCGTCGTCCCGCGACGCCGCGTAGCCGCGCAGGAACAAGTCGGTGCGATGGGAGTCCGGGTTGCCGATGGAGAACGGGCTGCCGTTGATCGCGTTGACGGTGAAGGGGTCGCGATTCACCGCGGTGCTGATCGCCTGGTACTCCACGCCGTAGCGGGGCGAGGGCACCCACGAGCCCTTGGCCCAAAGGGTGAGGTTGTTCGAGTGGCCCGAGCCCGCGGGGCCGGCGGCGGTCCCCAGGAACTCGACGCCGACACCGAGTCCGGTGCCGTCCTTCCACCGGTTGAGGTAGCGGATCAGGTAGGTATTGGTGCTCGCATCGCCCGTGGCGAACGACGTCTCGGTGCGCGGGCGCCGCACCGTCTGCGCGTCCGAGAACAGATAGACGCGAAGCACCGTGGGCAAGACCTCGACCTCAACACGCTGGAGCAGGCCGAGGCTGATCTGGCCCAGGTCCATGCCGGCGCTGTCACGGCCCAGTGGATCGAGGGCGAAACCGTCCCAGAACAGCTCGACGGACGACGCTCCCTGGCCGGCGTAGTGCACGACCTCGGGACGGCCAAACCACCCGGCCCGGACCATGAAGACGCCCGGGACACGCTCCAGCAGCTCCCCGAGGGTGAGCGCGCCCGAGGTCCACAGCGCATCCTGACCGAACACGATGCGCCCGGCGGCAGGCAGCGGCCCCGGAGGCGCGCCCAGGCGCGGCAACTGGGTGCGGAAGGTGTCGGGAGAGAGCGAGTCGGGCGGCGGGAGGGTGTCGCCGGGCGCATGCGCGGGGGTCTGACCCGTGTCCGGCGGCGCCGAGCGGACCGTCGCGCTGTCAGCCAGGTGTGGCGTCGGCGAGGGCGGTGCGGGTTGCGGGTTCTGGGCGCCGGCTGCCACCGCGCCGAGGAGTGCGGCCGCTAGCAACAGTCCGGCGGCGCGCGGTGCCACGTCAGCCGGCGCGACCCAGCAGGAACTCGACGAAGAGCCGGGTCGGAACGCCGGCCGGGCCCTTGGGGAGCGGCGGCGCATCCACGTCGGAGTAGGCGGTGCCCGCCACGTCAATGTGTACCCAGGGATACCCTTCCGCGAACTCCCGCAGGAACCAGCCGGCCGTGATGGTACCCGCCGGCCGGCCGCCCGAGTTCTTGACGTCGGCGATATCGGACTTGTTGAGTTCGCGGAATTCGTCGTACATCGGCAGCGGCCATACCCGCTCGCCGGCGCGATCCCCCGCACGCCGCACTTCCTCGATCAGCGCCTCGTCGGTGCCCATCACCGCGCTCGCCGCGTGGCCCAGCGCGATGATCACGGCGCCGGTCAGGGTCGCCGCGTCGAGCACGGCGGCCGGCTTGAAGCGGCGGGCGTAGGACAGAGCGTCGGCCAGGATCAGCCGTCCCTCCGCGTCGGTGTTCACGATCTCGATCTGCTTGCCCGAGTGGCTCGTCACCACGTCGGAGGGCCGCACGGCCGACCCGCTCGGCATGTTGTCGGTGGACGGGATCAGGCCGACCACGTTGATTTTCGGCTTGAGCCTGCCCAGCGCCTCGAAGGCGCCCAGCACCGCGGCGGCTCCCGACATGTCGTACTTCATCTCCTCCATCTGCGCGGCCGGCTTGATCGAGATGCCGCCGGTGTCGAAGGTGATGCCCTTCCCCACCAGCGCCACCGGCGGCGCCGCACCGGCGCCCCGGTACTCGATGATGATGAAGCGCGGCTCCGTCACGCTGCCCTGCGCGACCGCCAGCAGCGCGCCCATGCCCTCCTGCTGCATCTGCTCGCGTTCGAGGACCGTGACGGCGAAGCCGTGCGCGGCGCCGAGCTGCCGAGCGGTGTCGGCCAGCAGTGCGGGCGTGCACTGGTTGGGCGGGAGGGCCTGGAGCCGGCGCGCCAGCGCCTGGCCCTCGGCCACCGCCCGGCCGACGGCGAAACCGCGCCGCGCCGCGGACTCCTCGGCGGGCTCGACGACCACGGTCAGGTCCGTCACCGGCGGCTTGCGCTCGCCGCTCGGGGACTTCAGCTCGTCGAACTGCCACGCCCCCTGAGCCAGCCCCTCGACCGCGGCCTGCGCGAAATCCTGGGCCCCGACGCCGGAGCGCAGCTCGGCGGGCATCGCGAACGCGACGGCGCCCGTGCCCAGCGCCCTCGCCCGACGCGCCGCGATCGCGGCGGCCCGGCGGATGGCGTTGCGCACCGCGACCGGGCGCGCGAGTCCGCCGATCAACGGCAGCTCCTCGAGTTTGCCGACCCCTACCAGCAGGACGCGCCGCGGCTCCGCGCCCGGCAGGTAGAGCAGCGACGTCTCGTCGCGGCCGCCGGTGAAATCACCGGCGCACGCGCGGGCGAGCACCCCGCCGGCTCGCGCGTCGAGCGCGGCGAGCGCCGGGGGAAGCTGCTTCTCGTGCTTCGTGACGCCCACCGCCAGCAGCGGCAGATCGCTCTCTTCGAGGGTGGAAGAGCGCAGCAGGTAGTTCATCCGAGATGCCCGATGATCTGGTCGGCGAACGCCGACGTCGAAACCTCGGTGGCCCCCTCCATCTGACGGGCGAGGTCGTAGGTGACCCGTTTGGCGCTGATCGCGCCCTGCAATCCGGCCACGATGCTCCGGGCCGCGTCGTCCCACCCCAGGTGCTCGAACATCATCACGCCGGACAGGATGACGCTGCCGGGGTTCACCTTGTCGAGGTCGGCGTACTTGGGCGCCGTGCCGTGCGTGGCCTCGAAGATGGCGTAGCCGTCGCCGATGTTCGCGCCGGGCGCCATGCCCAGGCCGCCGACCTGCGCCGCGCAGGCATCCGAGAGGAAGTCGCCGTTGAGGTTCGGCGTGGCGAGCACCGAGTACTCCCTCGGCCGGAGCAGCACCTGCTGGAACATGCTGTCCGCGATCCGGTCCTTGATCACCACCCGTCCGCCCGCATCGCCGCCCTTCAGGTCCGCCTCCGTCACCGTCTCGCGCGCGAACCGCTCCCGGGCCAGCTCGTAGCCCCAGTCGCGAAACGCGCCCTCGGTGAACTTCATGATGTTCCCCTTGTGCACCAGCGTGACCGACGACCGGCGCTTGTCAATCGCGTGCTGGACCGCGCGGGCCACCAGCCGCTTGGCGCCGAACTCGCTCATCGGCTTGATCCCGATCGCGCTCCTCTCGCGGATGGTAGCCTTGAGTTCCGTAACGAGGAACTCCCGCAGCCGCTCCGCTTCCTTCGACTCGGCCTCGAATTCGATGCCCGCGTACACGTCCTCGGTGTTCTCGCGGAAAATGATCACGTCGAGATCCTGCGGCCGCTTCACGGGCGAGGGCACCCCGTCGAAGTAGCGCACCGGGCGCACGCAGGCGTAGAGGTCGAGGATCTGGCGCAGGGCGACGTTGAGGGAGCGGATGCCGCCGCCCACCGGCGTGGTGAGGGGGCCCTTGATGCCGACGCGATACCGCTTGATCTCCTCGATCGTCGCCTGGGGGAGCCAGCTGCCCGTCTCCTTGAACGCCTTTTCTCCGGCCAGCGTCTCGACCCAGGTGACGCGCCGCGTGCCGCCCGACGCCTTCGCCACGGCGGCATCGAACACCCGCCGCGACGCGCGCCAGATGTCTCGCCCAGTGCCATCGCCCTCGATGAAGGGAATGATCGGGTCGCTCGGGACCACGTACTTGCCGTCGTGGTACGCGATCGGAGTGCCTTGCAGCGGTCCGGGCATCGTGGAACTCCCTGTCGTCGTCGCGCGGTTGAGAGGCGAGAGCTCAGAGGGCTCCCGGGAAACGTCATTGGGAAGCATGCAAACCTAATCGGGGGAATATCTTAGGGCAACCGGAGCGGTGCGTGCCCGGGGCGCGTCCACCGGGGAATCGCAGCACCGCTCCCGGCTAGGACGCGCGATCCGCCGGATAGTGGAACTTGTGCAGCATCCGGTGATATACCGGCGCGATCAGGATTGCGGCGCCGACGATGAACACCAGCCCGGCGTACATGGCGTACAGCCCGGCGAACAGCTTGCCACCGGAGGACTGCGGAGCCTCGACCGGCCCCATCCCGCCCAACAGCATTGCGGCGTTCAGGAACGCGTCACGCCATGCGAGGTGCTCGAAATACGCGTAGCCCGCCATGCCGATCAGGAGCGACACCGAAACGAACCCGGCCACCAGCGCGACGTGGTTCGCCATCCGCCGCGCAAACCGGCGTCGCGTGATGGGCGCAGCAGACCGGGGCTCGTAGAGCAGGCGCGCGTGCTTGTCGGTCACGCCGCAGGATACCCAGCGCGAGTGGGTCCGCAAGGGGCTTCGCGCTGGCCCGCACCGCAGGCGCTGGTTACGCCCTGCCGCGGCTCGGAGCTATCCGTTGAGCCGATGCGATTCCGGCGGCCAGTATCCGAATTCCTTCTCGAAGCAGGCCGCCTCCAGGTCGGCGACGCGGTCCCGGAGATACACCTGGGCATCCCCGATGGCCCGGTTGTAGACGGCAGGCCCGATTTCCCTCAGAAAGTAGTCGAGCAGCAGGTCGGCCTTGAGATCGCCGATATCCTGGTCCCAACTCTCGGCGAAGTACCGTCTGATGGAGGCGATCGCCTGCTTCTTGGCGTCAGGGGCGAGCGTAATGGCCATGGACCTCGTCCGGGCATCGGTGAGCATCAGGATTGCGCCATGGGGGCCGCTACGAGCCGTGCTCAGCTGGCGGCGGCAATCGCCCGACCGGTCACGCGCTTGCGGCGGCCGCAGGCGAGGAGAACTCGCTCTCCTTCATGCGGCCGCCGCGCGCCGGCAACGTCGTGTGCCTGTCAGGGCGTAGACGCGTTACCCGCCCAGAGGATAAAGGCGCCGGCCGCGATGGCCAGGATTGCCATCAGAATGTACAGACCCGAAAAGCTCAGACGGAGCAGCGGTATCAGCCCGGTGAGGATGAGCCAGATGCCCAGCAACAGCATTCCGAGGTTCTTGGTCATTTTCATTGAGCGGCTCCTGTGACGAGGGATTCCTCTGAAGTGCGCGGCCGCCTATCGGCCCCGCGCTCCTGATACGCGACGCCTGCACGGAGCAATTCCTGCCAGTTGATGATATCTCTCGCCACGCCGGCGCGCTCGCGCCCCGACGGCGACACGAGCAGGTAAGGCGGCACCCGGCGCACGGCGCTAGACGATGGCGCCGAACAGACGTCCGACGGCGGCGGTACACGCCATGGCCACGGCACCCCAGAACGCAACGCGCAGCGCGCCCCGCATGAGGGAGGCGCCGCCAAGGCGGGCAGCGACACCCCCGAGCACGAGCAGGAGCGCCAACGTCACTCCCACGACGCCCCATGCCAGGACCCCGGCCGGCAACAGGGCCGCGAGCAGCGCAGGGGGTGCTGCCCCCGCAGTAAAAGAGGCCGCCGACGCCACCGCTGCCTGAATCGGCCGAGGCCGGGTCGTCTCGCGGATGCCGAGTTCGTCGCGGGCGTGGGCCCCCAGGGCGTCGCGAGCCATCAGTTGATCGGCGACTTGTTTCGCGAGGTCGCGGCTGAGGCCGCGGGCTTTGTAGATCCCCGCCAACTCGGCTCGCTCGGCCTCCGGCTCGGTCGCGAGTTCGGCGCTCTCCTTGGCGAGATCGGCGCGCTCGGTATCCGCTTGGGAGCTGACNNAGTGGCTTGGCCCGGCAGCAGCCACGCCAACAACTAAGCTGCTCGTGGAAATGAGACCGTCGTTGGCGCCAAGGACGGCGGCGCGCATCCAGCCTATCCGCCCACTGCGATGCCTCTCACGGTGCATGATCGTCCTTCGTGCGGGTGAGGGCCGGCCTCAGCTCTCGTGGCAGAGGCCCGTGGCCGGAAGATCGTATTGCTTGCTCGACTCCTGGTGAGATGTTGACACCGGGGCAGTCTGTTGAGACGACCGCTCGGTGGTTTCGTCTATCGTCTTCACGACGAATCTGAACGTCTCGCCACCCGAGACGCGTTCGACGGTCACGCGGCGTGCCGAGGTGAGCGATCCCATGCCTTTGGAGGAAGAGGATCCGTCGTTGCCGGGAAACTCGCAGGCGGATTCCAGCCGCGTTCCACGGCGGCGCAGCACGTGATGCGTCTCGAAGCGGCGGCTGGTCTCGAGCATGAAGGGTTCGCGATTGACCACGAGGTCGTACAGGCCGGAGTCGCCGAGGAAGACGGTGAACTGAATGCCCCGGATGCCGAGCTGGGCCGGCGTCTGATCGTGTTCGAGTTCGATGGGCTGCGCGGGCGTGGCGCCGGTTGGTTCTAACAGGGCGATCAGGACGCCGCTCCCATTGCGGGTGGCGAGAAGGGCGAACAGCGCGTCGGTCGCGCTGTCACCGTGGCCGACGACGATGGGATGCGCGTAGCCGGCCTTCGTGGCCGCGCGCACGACGGCATCGAATCGCGCCGCCTCCCTCTGGTCGCTCGCGGATATTCCCTGCCCTCGCGCCGGAGTCGCGACGATCATCCCACTTGCCAGGGCGCACGTCAGGAGAGTCACGCGAGTCTTCATTGATGGTCCGTCCGGCTGAGGTTCGAGCAGCAAAGCGTGATGAAGCTCCAGTAGCCCGACAATGCCTGCAATAAGAGTAAGGCTGCCCGACTCCGTGGCGTAACTGACGATCGGACAGAGGCTGGAGGGAGCTTCGCTGATGACGGGAGCTTCAGGTCGAGCGGACCGGGGCTGAAAACGGCTATGGCCGCCGGAGCGGCCACGCAGATTCACTCACTGCAGTGCGCGACGCGCTACCAGCCTCTGCATTTGAGCGCTACCGCCGGCACGGTCCTCAGCATGATCCTGAGGTCTTCCATCAGCGAGCTCCGCCCCACGTACTCGAGGTCGTATGTGACCTTGCGGCGTACGTCTTCCAGGCAGGTGTCGTAGTGCTGGTTGATCTGCGCCCACCCCGTGATGCCGGGGCGAACGCGCTGACGCACCGGATAGGCGGGAATCTGCTCGCGCAGGGACGCGAAGATCGTGGGCTGCTCGGGCCGCGGCCCCACGACGTTCATGTCGCCCTTGAGCACGTTGAAGAGCTGCGGCAACTCGTCGAGCCGGTACTTGCGCAGCACGCGGCCCAGCGCGGTAGTGCG
>PMIK01000272.1 GCA_003157095.1 Gemmatimonadota bacterium
CCACCGCGAGAACAAGGTCGATATCCGCGTCGTGCGCATCTTCAACACCTACGGCCCGCGGATGCGCGTCCTGGACGGGCGGGTGGTGTCGAACTTCATCGTGCAGGCCCTGCGGAACGAGCCGATTACCGTGTACGGCGACGGCGGCCAGACCCGCTCGTTCTGCTACGTGGACGACCTGGTGGACGGCATCGTTCGGCTGTTCGAGCGCGGCGCGAGCGAGCCCACCAACGTCGGAAATCCGCGGGAATTCACGGTGCTGGAACTCGCCAACGTCGTGGTCCGGCTCACGGGCTCCCATTCGAGGATCGTGCGGGAGCCGCTCCCGGAGGACGACCCCAAAGTGCGCCAGCCCGACATCACGCGTGCCCGGACCCTGCTCGGCTGGGAGCCGAAGATCGAGCTCGAGGCAGGGTTGGCGAAGACGATCGCGTACTTCCGCGGGAAGGTCGCGTGACCCGAGTCCTCGTGACCGGCGCCGCCGGCTTCATCGGCTCGCACGTTGCGGAGTGCCTCATCGCGCGCGGTGACGAGGTGGTCGGCCTGGACAACTTCGACGCGTTCTACCCGCGCGCGGTCAAGGAAGCCAATCTCGCCGAGCTCAGGCGTTCGCCCAACTTCCGGCTGGTCGAAGGGGATATCCGCGACCGGGACCTGGTGACCGGACTCCTCACCTCCGGCATGGCGATCGTTCACCTCGCGGCCCGCGCCGGTGTGCGTCCGTCGCTGGAGGACCCGGCGCTCTACGCCTCCGTCAACATCGAGGGCACGGCGGTGCTGCTCGAGGCCGCCCGGCGGCTGGGCGCGCGCCGGTTCGTGTTCGGCAGCTCGTCGTCGGTATATGGGGACACCGCGCCGGTGCCGTTCTCCGAGGAGTGGCCGGCCCTGCTGCCCATCTCCCCCTACGCCGCGACCAAGCGCGCCGGCGAGCTGCTGTGTACGACATTCACCCAGCTGTACGGCCAGCGGGTCATGGCCCTCCGCTTCTTCACCGTGTACGGCCCGCGCCAGCGCCCCGACCTGGCGATTCACAAGTTCACCCGGCTGATCCGGGAGGGGAGGCCCATCCCATTCTACGGCGACGGGTCGAGCGAGCGTGACTACACATACATAGATGATATTGTAGGGGGCGTGGCCGCCGCGCTGGACTGGACTGCCGCGCCGGAGCCGGCGGTGGAGATCGTCAACCTCGGGGAATCGCGCACCACCTCGCTGAGTTCCCTGGTCACCCTGATCGCCCGCGCGGTGGGCCGGGAGGCCCGTCTGGAGCACCTGCCGGCGCAGCCCGGTGACGTGCGGCGCACCTGCGCGGACGTGCGCAAGGCGGTCCGGCTGCTCGGCTACCGGCCCGGCACGACGATCGAGGAAGGTATCCCGCGCTTTGTGCGCTGGTTCGAGGAGTCCCATGGACGCGACCACTAGTCATCTCGTTGCCCGGGCGAAGGAGCGGATGGATGCCGGCGACCCCTACGGCGCCATCCATCTGCTGCTGGAGGCGATGGAGTCGGGACGCGCGTTCGCGGACGCGCACAACCTGCTCGGCCTCGCCTACTCGGCGGTGGGCCGGCGCGAGGACGCCGTGGCCGAATTCGACCACGCGCTCCGCCTGAACCCGAGATACGTGGATGCGCACCTCCACCGGGCCGTGATGCTGAACGATCTGGGACGGTACGACGAAGCGGTTGCGGCCTTCTCCGCGGCCCAGGGGTTGGGCGCGGTTGACCACACGGGCTTCGCGGCGCCGGTCGCCTCACAGCTTGCGAATCTGCATGCCGAGCTTGGCGAGGCATACGTGGAGGCGGGCGGTCTGAACGAGGCGATCGAGCAGTACGGCCGCGCGACGCAGCTGCGACCGGAGTACGTGGACCTCCGCTACCGCCTGGCGCGGTTGCGGCTCGACGCGGGGGATGCAGTAGTCGGCACCGGCGAGCTGGAGGCGATCCTGGAGCTTCGCCCGACGTTCTTCGACGCGCGTGCCGCCCTCGGCATGGCCTGCCATCTGGGGGGTGATGCGGCGGGGGCGCGCCAGGCGTGGGAACGGTGCCGGGTCGAGCGGCCCGACGAGCCGAGGATCGCCGTGTACCTGGCGCTGCTCGGACGCATAGCGGGCCGGGCGTCGGGAGCCGGCGGCTGATGCGCGCCCGCGGTGCGCTTGCCCCCCGGGTCTGGGCGCTGGTGATGCTGGCGGCCGGCTGCACGGCCGGTCTCGACCACGAGCGCCTGGGCGACCGCCGTTACGCGGAGAACGCGTTCGTGGATGCCCTGGCGGAGTACCGGCTGGCGATGCGGCAGCGCCGTCCGAGTCCGGAGCTGCGCGCCAAGTTCGCGCAGGCGGCGCTGAGGTCCGGGGCCCTGAGCGACGCGGTCGTCGCCTACCGCGACCTGGCGCGCGCCGAGCCCGCGGCGTTGGACGAGGCGGCGGACGGGCTCACGCGCGCCGCGCGCCTGGCCGTCGGGGCGCGGGACATGGGCGCCCTGACCGACGCCATGGTGGCGCTGCACAGTATCGCACCACAGCGGCCGGTCGGCGCGCTGGCGGTCGCGCTGGGCGCCAGCTCGTCGGCGCTCGCCAAGCGGCCCGAGGCGATGGACGTGCTGCTCGAGGCCGCAGGCGCGGCGACCACCGCAGCAGTCGCCGATTCGTTTCTGGTGGCCTATGCCGACGTCAACGCGCGGCTGGGCCGGTGCGACGTGGCGTCGCGCAGCTACGACGGAGTGCTGCGCCGCAACCCGCTGCCGGCGCTCGCCCGCGCGGCGCAGGATGGCCTCGCGGCATGTGCTGTGTCGGATGGGCAGCTGTCGTTGAGCGCCGGGGCCCTGCAGGACGCGGAAGGGCACTTCCAGCACGCCATTGCCATCGGCCAATCCGACAGCATCGTCCGTCTGGCGTGGCTCCTGACGGGTGACGCGCGCTGGGCGGACGGCGACAGCGCGACCGCGCTCGACGCGTACCGGCGTGCGGCCGCGGGCGCCGGCGAGCAGGACCCGCTCGTCCTGCGCGCCACGGCGCAGATCGAGCGCCTGCAGAAACGTGCCACCACGCCATGACCACGCCACGCATGTCCCGCCAGCTCGGGCTCGCCACCATCCTGCTGCTGGTCGGCGTCAGCGCCTGCCATCACTTCGATCCCCGCGCATACCCCGTGCCGGAGGACCTCTTCCGGGCCTCGATGCGCGAGTTCCGGTCCGGGCGGTTCGACAAGTCCCAGGTCGGGTTCCAGGCGCTGACCTTCAACGTCGGCGCGCGCGACACGCTCTCCGCGCTGGCCCGCTACTTTCTCGCCGAGTCGTACTTCGGGTTGGAGGACTACCCGACGGCGGTGCGGGAATTCCGCCGGGTGGCGGACGAGACCCCGACGTTCCGGCTGGCGCCCAACGCGCTGCTGCGGGCGGCCGACGCCTACGCCGCGCAGTGGACCAAGCCGGCGCTCGATCCGACCAGCGGTCAGACGGCGCTCGCGACCTACCAGGAGTTGCAGGGGCGCTTTCCCGACGCGCCGGCGGCGCGGATCGCGGCGGTGCGGATTCGCGCGCTGAACGAGCAGTTCGCGGCGAAGGAGATGGAGACTGCGCTGTTCTACTTCCAGCGGAACGCCTACGACTCCGCGATCCTGTACTTCAAGGACCTGATCGCCACGTACCCGTCGTCGGCGCTGGTGACCGCGGCCTATGTGTACCTGGTACGGTCGTACCAGGTCATCGGCTGGAAGGACGAGCAGGCCGCGTTCTGCGATCAGTTGCGCCTGTACTACGCGCCGTTCTACCGGCAGCGTGCCGACGTCAGAGATCTGTGTGGCGACCGGTCTGCTGGGCGGTAGCTTCGACCCGGTCCACCTCGGCCACCTCATCGCTGCCGACCGCGCGGCGGAGGTTCTGGGTCTGGACCGCGTGTTGTTCGTTCCGTGCGCGCGGCAGCCGCTCAAGGCCTGCGGGCCGGTCGCTTCCGCCGGACACCGGACGGCGATGCTGGAGCTGGCCATCGCGGGCCGCCCGGGCTTCGCGCTCGAGCGGCTCGAGCTGGAGCGCCCCGCGGCTCAGCCGTCGTATACCGTGGATACCCTCCGGGCGCTGAAAGCACGCTGGCCCGCGGAGCGTCTGGTGCTCCTGCTCGGCGCCGACGCCGCGGCCGACCTGCCGCGGTGGCGTGCCGTCGAGGAGGTGGCGCGACTGGCCGAGGTGGCCACGCTGACGCGTCCCGGCGCGCCGGAGGCATCATCCGCCCTGGTGCGGCACATCCTGGCGACCCCGGCCATCGAGATTTCGGCCAGCGAGATCCGTGCGCGCTGCCTCGCCGGCAAGAGCATCCGCTACCTCGTGCCCGACGCGGTGGCGGACTATATCGAACGGAATCACCTCTACCAATGACGCTCGCCGAACCAAGCAACTTCCCGACTGCGCGTCCGCGCGTCTTCGCACTGGTGGTTTGATGCCGTTGCCGCCGCTGGTCACCAAGATCCTGGGCACGCGCTTCACGCGCGAGCTGAAGCACATCCGGCCGCTGATCGACGCGGTCCACCGGCACGAAGCCACGTTGCGGGACGCTCCCGAGGAGCGGCTCCGCGGCCAGACGGCTCGCTTCCGGGAGCGGATCGCCGAGGTGACGGGGGAGCTTCGCGCCGAAGTCGAGCGGCTCAAGCAGGCCAAGCACGACTGCGCCGATCCGGACGAGCGCGACGGCATAGACCGGCGGCTGCTGGGGCAGGAGAAGGAGCTGGCGGAGGCGACCGCCGACGTCCTGGACGAGCTGCTGCCGGAAGCCTTCGCCACGGTGCGCGAAGCATGCCGGCGCCTGGTCGGCAGCACGGTGATGGTCACCGGCCGCGCGCTGGTCTGGGACATGGTGCCGTACGACGTGCAGCTCATCGGGGGCATCGTCCTGCACCGGGGCAAGATCGCCGAGATGGCCACCGGTGAGGGCAAGACCCTGGTGGCGGTCCTGGCTCTCTACCTCAACGCCCTGCCCGGCAACGGCGCCCACCTGGTCACGGTCAACAACTACCTGGCCCGCCGCGACTCGCAGTGGATGGGCCACGTCTTCACCTGGCTCGGGCTCACCGTCGGCTGCATTGACGACACCGAGCCCGGCACGCCGGAGCGGCGCGCGGCGTACCTGTGCGACATCACTTACGGCACCAACAACGAGTTCGGCTTCGATTANNGCGCACGCCGCTCATCATCTCGGGTCCCGTCGGCAACGAGGCGGACACCAAGTACGCGGAGCACAACCAGGCGGTGCTGACGCTGGTGCGCCGCCAGTCCGAGGTGGCCAACAACCTCATCGCGGAGGCCGAGAAGCTCTGGGCCACGGACCAGTACGCCAGCGCCGTCAAGGCGTTCCAGGTCCAGCT
>PMIK01000314.1 GCA_003157095.1 Gemmatimonadota bacterium
CGGTCCATCATGTCCGACTCGATGAACAGGCTCGGCACGTCGCGCGCGGCCAGCAGCGCACGGCGGCTGTCGGCCAGGCCGGTCGAGACCGTGCGGCAGCTCTTGATCGGGTGGTAGACGATCCCGTCCGCGGCATAGCCGTCGATCATCTCGAGCAGCGCGGGGGTCTGGTGGAACATGTTGTCCATTGCGTCGCGCACCCCGATCAAGACGCCCTCGGCGAGGCTCTCGATGGGCCGTGAGAGGTCGTACTCGTAGCCGAGGTTGGCGCCCCCGGAGGCGAAGTGCAGGTACGTCGAGCTGACGAACGCGCCGCCCAGCTCCGTGAACATCTCGGAGAAGCGGCGGAAGATCGGGTAGCAGGGGACGCCGACGAACAGCAGCCGGTAGCGCTCGTCGGTGAGCGTGCCGATGCCGTTGGCGCTCTTGTACTCCATCTCCTCGACCAGGTCGGTGAAGTACGCCGCTCCCTCCGGCGCGCCCCGGAAGCAATTGGTGACCCCGAGGTAGATGGTGCCGTCGGTGAGAGCGTTGAAGACGGAAGGCCGGCTGGCGTTGAGGGCGAGCACCCGCTTCCAGCCCCGGCACAGGGTGTTGGCATGCCCCATCGCCTCGCGCAGGCGGTCCACGTCGAAGCGCACGCCCGAGACCCGCTCCAGCACCGGGATCAGCTCCCGGAGCTGCGCCTCGACGTAGCGCCGGTCGTGCTCGAAGTCGGGGTCGCCGGGCCAGGTCTGGGTGCCCGCGGCGCGTGTCCCCGGCACGTCGAGCGTGAAGACCGGGATCTTGTACATCCGCTCCCAGATCTCGGCCCACTTGATGTAGGTGTTGCAGGCGTTGGTGTAGACCGCGATGGACGGTTTGGGGATCCGGCCCATCGGCAGCTGGCCGCCCCTGAGCTGCGTGGCGACGTCGGCCTTCACGTAGCCGCAGATGTCGGGCGAGTAGCCGTAGTCCTCGGCCTCGTTCAGGTACTCGTGCGCCACCCGGCGTACCGCCGTCTGCAGCGAGTTGATCTCCGGGAAGACGACCGGGAGGTCGAAGGTCCGCATCAGCTCGCCGAGGCTGCCCATCACGAACACATAGGCCGCCGGGCGGCCTGCCTCCGCCGCGGCGCCCAGCTCCTGGAACCACGCCCGGAATAGGCGCGCGCCGTCGTCGTTGCCGCGCCCCACGATGCNNGAGACGAAGAACGGCACGCCCGCATGCTCGAGGGCGCGCGCGTAGGCCACCTGCTCCTCGAGCCCCGGCTCGCACATCTTCGCCGCGGAGACGATCGCTGCCTGCGCGCCGGCCGCCCGGATGCGCTGGAGCAGCATCTCCTCCTTCGGCTTCCGGAGGTCGTGCTGCACCGGGCTGTAGCTCGAGTGCTCGAGGTAGGCGTGGGCCAGCGCGCCCAGCGGATCGCCGCCGGCCGGCACGTCGCCCAGGATCCAGCGGAGCCCGATCAGGAGGTCGTCGTCCACCAGGTCGCACGAGCGGCCGATGGCGCGCAGCAGATCGAGCGGCGGCTGCTCGCAGAAACCGCCCTCGAACACGACGCGCACCTTGTCCAGCCGCTTCGCATTCCTCGTCCTGAGGAGCGGGAGCACGGCGTGCAGCAGGGCGTTGTGCTCCTCGCGCGGAATCAGGCCGCCTACGGCGACGAGGACATACGCCTCGTCGGCGCGCACCTGGTGCGGCGCCTCGCGCTTCAGCGCGTACAGATCGCGCAGCAGGGCGCGGTTCTCGTTGAAGACGGCGATCGAGCGCCGCAGGTCGTCGTCGCTCACCGCGCGGCCGGCGACGCGCTCCACGGTGCGGCGCAGGCGGTCGTACTCGCCGCGCAGGTATTCGGCGGCGTGGGCCGAGTTGGCGTTCTGCGGCAGGTAGAGGATCTCGCAGGGATACGGGAAATTCCGCCCCCACACGGCGGCGAGATTGCGGGCCGCGTCGCAGATCGGGTGCGTGACGAAGAGGTCGAGCACCACCCGCTTGCTCAAGGCCAGCTCGAGCGAGGTCTTCACGATGGAGCAGAGGTAGGAGCCGAAGCGCGAGTCGGCCTGCATCGCCTCGACCGGCCCGCCGCGCACCTTGAACGGGAGCATCCCCGCCGCGTGGGCGATCTCTTCGGGGAAGTAGACCTGGAAATGGCCGGCTACTTTGCCGCCCGCCTCGCGCCAGCGCGCCACGGTGGGGTAGTGCTCGTCCTCCAGGAGGTCGGCGCAGCACGCCAGCATTCCGTCCAGCGGACGGCCCTGCCAGTCGGGAAAGGTCGTGACCGCGCTCACCGGTTCGTCCAGGTGGGCGCGCGCTTCTCGAGGAAGGCGGTGAGGCCCTCGGTGGCGTCGGTCGTCCGCATCAGGTCGTGGGCGTAGCGGCGGCCCGCGGCGGCGAGCGCGACGCGTTCTTTGCTGCCGGACAACGGCTCGCCGACGAATTCCACCAGGCGACCCGGCACGAGCTCGACGCCGCGGTGGTGCTGCTCGCACCGGTACTCGTCGAGGCACCGCCCTCGTTGGGCGGACCGCTCGCTCAGTACATCG
>PMIK01000233.1 GCA_003157095.1 Gemmatimonadota bacterium
GAACATCAACTCCAGCGACATGAAGATCACGATGGCGTTGCGGCGGAGCAGCACGCCCACCACGCCGAGCGAGAACAGGATCGCGGAGACCGCGAGTGACGGGCCGAGCAGCACGCTACAGCCTCCGCTTGGCGAGGACGACGGCGCCGACGATGGCCGCCAGCAGCAGCAGCGAGGTGATCTCGAACGGCACGAGATAGGACTGGAACAGCGGCTGCGCCACCGCCCGGACCGCGCCGCGCGCCGCCACCGTGCCGGCCACGGTTCCGGGCGGCAGGACCAGCTCGCCCGGCGGCACGGCCAGGCGCAGCACGATCAGCTCCCCGGCCAGGACCAGGCCTGCGACCCCCGCCACGACCCGGCCCCAGGCGCCCTTGAGGTCGCTCGGCTCAGCCCGTCCCAGGTTGAGCAGCATGATGACGAACAGGAACAGCACCATGATCGCGCCGGCGTACACCAGCACCTGGGCGGCCGCGATGAAGTGCGCGTCGAGCAGGACGTAGATCGCGGCCAGGCTGAACAGCGTGTTGACCAGCCACAGCGCGCTCGCCACGGGGCTCCGGCGGGTGATGCACAGGAAGGCCGATCCGATGGCGATGCCCGAGAACACCCAGAAGGCGATGAGGGTCACGCTCATTCTCCTTTGGGGTCGCTCGGGTCCCAGAGGGTCGAGACCTCGTGGGGCTGCTTCATGAGCCGCGCGAGGTCGTAGACGAAGCCGTCGCGGCTGTACTCGGCGTTCTCGTAGTCCACGCCGACGTGGATGGCCTCCTCCGGGCAGACCTCCTGGCAGTAGCCGCAGAACACGCAGCGGAACTCGTCAATCTCGTAGACCAGCGGGTAGCGGTTGCCCTTCTCATCCTCGCCGGCGACGAGCTTGATGCAGTTGGCCGGGCAGATCTGGGGGCACAGGCCGCACGCGACGCACTTCGCCTTCCCCGTCTCGTCCACGGCCATCCGGTGGGTGCCGCGCCAGCGCTTGGAGAGCGTCCAATCCGCGTCGGACGTCTGCTCCGGATACTGCATCGTCCACTTCCTGGCGAACAGATGCTTGAAGGTGAGCGCCATGCCCTTGAGCGTGGCGCGCACGTAGGAACTCTCGGCCTGCGGCCGTCCGAGGGTCTTGACGGTGATGGCCACTTACGCCGCTCCCTTGGCGCGTGCCGCGTCGGCGCGCCACCGCGCCCGCTGGCGCGAGGCCGACCCGCCGATCACCCGGTTGTGGTCGAGCCCCCATATCAGCAGCGCGCCCAGCACGGCGCTCACGGCCGTCAGCGCCAGCGCGTAGGGCACCCCGAACGCGACGCCCAGCGCCTCGAGCGCCCACACCGCCACCGCCACCACCATCACGTACGCCAGCGCCACCGGCAGCAGCACCTTCCAGCCGAGGTCCATCAACTGGTCGTAGCGGAAGCGCGGCAGCGTCCACCGCACCCACACGTAGCCGAACATGAAGAAGAGCACCTTGGCCCAGAACGCGGCGAAGGTGGCCACGAACTTGAGCACCGTCCACGGCGGGGTGTTGTCCCAGGCCGTGAAGGGGATGTCCCACCCGCCCAGGAACAGCGTCACCAGCAGCGCCGACGCCGTGACCATGTTGGAGTACTCGGCGATGTAGAACATCGCGAACTTCATCGAGGAGTACTCGGTGTGATAGCCGGCGATCAGCTCCGCCTCCGCCTCCGGAAGGTCGAAGGGCAGCCGGTTGGTCTCGGCGAAGCTCGCGATCAGAAAGGTCATGAACGCGACGAACAGCGGGAGCACGAACCACAGGCTCTGCTGCTGCCTGGCCACGATCTCGTTCATCGTGATGTTGCCGGACAGCACGAGGACCGCCACGGCCGCGAGCCCCATCGAGACTTCGTACGAGATCATCTGGGCGGAGCCCCGCAGCCCTCCCAGCAGCGAGTACTTGTTGTTCGACGACCAGCCGGCGAGCACCACGCCGTACACGCCGAGCGAGCTGATGGCGAGGATGAAGAGGAACCCGATCGGCAGATCGGCGATGGCGCTGTTCACCAGCCCCCACGGCGTGGGCAGCGGCGACGCGAACGGCACCACGGCGAAGGTGATCAGTGCCGGCGTGAAGGCCATCATCGGGGCGAGGACGAACAGGAACCGGTCGGAGAACGGCGGCAGGGTCTCTTCCTTTATGAAGTTCTTGAGCCCGTCCGCCACCGGCTGGAAGAGTCCCTCGGGGCCGACCCGGTTGGGGCCGAGGCGGTTCTGGATCCACGCGGCGCCGCGACGCTCCACCCAGGTCCAGAAGGCGATCAAGGTGAGCAAGCCGCTGAAGACGACCAGGATCTTGATCAGCGAGATCCACACGAAGGCCGCGCCGCTGACCGGGGTCATGCCCGAGTCCCCACGCGCGAGACCAGCGCGTCGTGGATCGCGGTCAGGATCCACGCGGCCGGGCGCGCCATCCCCGGCGGGCTCTTGGCCTGGGCGTAGTGCTGCCGCAGCCCGCGCAGGTTCTGGAAGCTGCCCTCCTCCTCGGCCACGTTGGCGCATGGCAACACGACCGCCGCCGAACGCGCCTCCTCGGGCAGCACCGTCCCGACGTAGATCATTGGGCCGGAGGCGACCGGCCGCTCCACATCGGCCAGGTCATCGTCCACGACCAGCACCAGCGCGGCACGCCTCGCCAGCTCCACCGCGGCGGCCCAGTCTCTGCCGAAGCCGGCCGCGACGGCGCCGTGCACGTTCGGCGCCCGCTCCTTGCGCAGCGCCAGGTCCGGCACGCCCGCCAGCGGCGCCTCGGGCCCCTCCGCCACGCGGAAGGCGCCGCTGCCGCCCTTCACGGCGAGCAGCTTGGCCGCGGCCTCGAGCGCCTCGCAGGACGCACCGGGCGACACGAGGGCGACCCACGGGCCGGCGGCGGCGCCCATCACTTCCACCGCCCGCTCCAGCGCCTGCTCCCAGTCCACCGGGACGAGGCGGCCAGCCTGCCGTACCAGCGGCGCCTCGATCCGGTCGGCGCGATTGAGCCAGCCGTAGTTGAGCCGCCCCTCATCGCACATCCACCAGCGGTTGACGTCGGGGTTGGGCCGCGGCCTGATGCGCACCACGGCGTTGTCGCGCGTCTCGAGCACGGTGTTGCAACCCTGGGTGCAGCCCGGACAGACCGACGCGGTCTTGTCGAAGTCCCACACCCGGGCCTTGTTGAGGAAGTCCTTGGAGAGCAGCGACCCGACGGGACAGAGGTCCACGACGTTCCCCGCCCAGGGATGGTCCAGCAGCTCCCCCTCGAAGATGTCTATGTGGGCGCGGTCGCCTCGCTCCGAGACGTTGAGCGTCGGCGCCTGCGCCACGTCCTCCATGAACCGCACGCAGCGCGTGCACAGGACGCACCGGTTGGGCACGTACAGGATGTCGGGCCCGAAGTCCTCGACCGGGTTGTATCGCTTGGCGTAATCGGCGTAGCGCCCCGATGCCCTGCCCTCCTGGTCCGCGTAGTCCTGGAGCGAGCACTCCCCCGACTTGTCGCAGATCGGGCAGTCGAGCGGGTGATTGATGAGCAGAAACTCCAGCACCGCGCGGCGGGCCGTCCGGGCCTGCTCGCTGGAGACGTGGACCACCATCCCGGGGGCGACCGGCGTCGCGCACGACGGCACCGGCTTCGGGCTCTTCTCGACGTCCACCAGGCACATNNTCGAGCACCGAGGTGCCGGCCGGCACCTCGACCTCCTGTCCCTCGATGGTGAGCTTGACCAGGTCGCTCATCCGCGCGATGCCGCCCTTCCGCTCTTCAGGTACGCGTCGAACTCGGGGCGGAACTTCTTGATCGCGCTGACGACCGGCGCGGCGCACGAGTCGGAGAGCACGCAGATGGTCCGGCCGGTCATCTGCTCGGAGAGGTCCAGCAGCAAGTCCAGGTCCTCGGGCTTGCCCTGGCCGCCGAGCATCCGCTGCAGGATCTTGACCGTCCAGGCGGTGCCCTCCCGGCACTGGGTGCACTGCGCGCACGATTCGTGGGCGTAGAACTGGGCCAGGCGCATCACCTGATAGACCATGTCCACGGAATCGTCGAGCACGATCATCCCGCCGGAGCCGAGCATCGTGCCCTTGGCCACGCACCCCTCGTAGTCGAGCAGCGTGTCCTCCGCCTCCGCGGCCGTCAGGATCGGCACCGAGGAGCCGCCGGGTATCACCGCCTTGAGCTTGCGGCCCGGCAGCACGCCGCCCGCGAGGTCGTACAGCAGCTCCTTGAGGGGGAAGCCCATCGTCACTTCGTAGTTACCCGGCTTCGCCACCGTCCCGCAGATCGAGAAGAGCTTGGTGCCCGTGCTCTTGGGGTTGGAGAGGCACAACCCCTTGTACCAGGCGCTGCCGCGCTCGATGATGTGCGGCACGCTGGAAAGGGTCTCGACGTTGTTGATCGTCGTCGGGCA
>PMIK01000038.1 GCA_003157095.1 Gemmatimonadota bacterium
CCTGGTGTGCGACGCCAGCTTCATCGGGCTGGCCACCGTGCTGCCGGCGCCGCTGGCGGTCGGCAGCGTCTCGAGTTCCGACGTGATCGCGCCGCTGGGCTTCCTGGTCCTGAAGTCGGGGGCGCACCGCGCCCGCGAGGCGGAGGCCCTCGCCGCGACGGTGAGACCCCTGATCACCGCCCGCCCCGAGGCGGCGGATTCCGCGGTCGCGGCGGCGAGCCACTTCTTCGCGGCGCTCGATTCGGCGGTCGCCGCGGGCGCCACGCTCCAGGACGCGGCCCGGGCCTCCGGGGGCGTGCTCGGCGGCGGCGACTTCGGCGCGATCGCGAGCCCCGGCCAGCGGGCTGCGCTGCGGCGGGCCGTGCTGTCGGCGCTGAGGCTTTCCGCGAGCGGCTACCTGGCGCCCGGGCTCTCCACGGCGGAGCTGGGCCGGGAAGTGGTGCTGCGGCGCGGGAGCGACGAGCGGGTGGTGACGAGCGACAGCCTGCACCCGTTCGGCGATTTTCTCGAGGCGGCCGTGCAGCGGCGGCCGGAACGCCGCGGTGCCTTCGCCGAGCAGCTCTACGAGCGGCTGCTCGGCACGTTCTTCCGGCCCACGCTGGTGTATGAGCGAGCCGAGAACGAGCGGCGCCGTGACGCGCTCCGCCGGACCGTGGATTCGGTGGAAGCGGTGGTCCAGCCGGGCGAGAAGATCATCGGGGCGCACGAGGTGGTGGACCAGAACGCGGCCGCCAAGCTGGCGGCGTACCGCACGGCGATGGAGCGGGGCGGCGTGGGGCGGGTGCGCGGCGCGCTGGCGGTGCTCGGCGTGATCGGACTGGAGACCCTGCTGTGCGTCCTGTTCGGCGTGGTCTGCTACTTCTTCCGTCCGCAGTTGTATTGGTCTGCGCGGGCGCTGGGTTTCTTCGCCGCCGGCTTCGCCGTGGTGCTCGTCGCCGCGGGGCTCGTGGCGCGCTGGGCGCCCGCCCGCCCCGAACTCATTCCGGTGGCGCTGGCCGCCATCCTCTTTTCGGTGCTGTTCGACGGGCGCATCGCAGCCGTCGCCGCGATGGTGCTCGCGGCGCTGATCGGCGTGCAACCCGCGTTCGGGGGCACCGAGGCCCTCTTCCTCACCTTCGTGGGGGGCGCGGCCGCCGCCCTCTCGGTGCAGCGCATCCGCCGGCGCACCCAGACGTACTACTCGATCGCCATCGTGACGGCCGTCTACGCCGTCGCCGCCGTGGTCTCGGGCGCCGCGGGGGCCGAGCCGGCAGCCGGCATCGGCCAATCGGCCGCCCTGGGTGGTCTCAACGCGCTCGTCTCGGCGGCGCTGGCCATGCTCGTCCTCCCGCTGGCCGAGCGGGTCACCCGCAGCACCACGGATCTCACGCTGCTCGAGCTGTCGGATCCGGACCGCCCGCTGTTGCGGCGGCTCGCGACGGAGGCGCCGGGCACGTACGCGCATTCGGTGGCCATGGCCAACCTGTGCGAAGCCGCCTGCAACGCGATCGGGGCCAACGGGCTGCTGGCCCGAGTGGGGTGCTACTACCACGACATCGGCAAGCTCAAGCACCCCCAGTACTTCGCCGAGAACCAGACCCACGGCAAGAATCCGCACGACCAGCTCCGGCCGAGCGTCTCCGCGGCGGTCATCCGCGAGCACGTGCAGGACGGATTGCAGCTTGCGGCCGAGCATCGTCTGCCGGAGGTGCTGCGGGCGTTCATCCCGGAGCACCACGGCACGTCGCCCATCGCGTTCTTCCTGGAGCAGGCGCGTGATGAGGAGCCGGCCGCGCTCGCCCACGGCGAGGTGTTCCGCTATCCGGGGCCGCTGCCTCGAACGGCGGAAACGGCGGTCGCGCTGCTGGGCGATGCCGTGGAAGCCGCGCTGCGCGTGCTCGACGATCCGACGCCGGAGACCATCGCCGCCGCCATAGATCACCTGATCGAGAGCCGGGTGGAGAGCGGGCAGCTGCGCGAGGCGCCGCTGACCCTCGCGCAGATCGAGGTGGTGAAGCGGGAGTTCGTGCGAGCCTACGCCGCGATGTACCACAACCGCGTGGAGTACCCGGAAGACGCCGGCGGCATCACCGCGGACTGGGAGAGCGCTGACCACGGTTGAGGTGCATGTGTCGGCCCGCCCGCGCACGCCGCTGCCACAGGCGGAGGCCCAGCGTCTCGCCCGCGCGGTGCTGCGCGCCGAGGGCGTGTGCCACGCGTTTCTCTCGATCGCCTTCGTGGGGCGGCGCCGCATCCGCAGTCTGAACCGCCGGCATCTCGGGAAGGACCGTGAAACCGACGTGCTCGCCTTCGGCTTGGGCGGCGTGCGGGGGCTGGTGGTGGGCGACATCTACTGCGCACCGGAGGTCGCGGCGCGGCAGGCCGCGCGGTTCGGCACGAAGCCCGGGGATGAGGTGCGTCGCCTCCTGGTGCATGGGGTGCTGCACGTGCTGGGGTACGACCACCCCGACGGTGCCGGGCGCACCGTCAGCGCGATGTGGCGCCGCCAGGAACAGCTCCTGGCCCGGTTCGGCCGGCCACGATGAGCGGCGGCTTCGCCGTCGCCCTGGCCGGCGCCGCCCTCGCCACGGCCTGGGCGGCGCTGCTGTCGCTGGCGGACGGCGCCCTGGCGGCGGACCCGGCGCTCGCCGAGACGACGCTGACCGGCGCCTACGCCGAGCGGCCCGAGCGGTTCCGTCGCGCGCTGGCGCTGAGCCGGATCATCTTCCTGGCCCTCGCCGCGGTCGGCGCTTCGGGCGCGCTGGCGTGGTGGCACGCCGACTTCACCCGGGCCGCGCTGGTGCTCGGGCTGGTCGTCGTCCTCATCGCCGCGCTGGGCGATCTGGGCCCGCGCACCCTCGGCCTGTGGCGTGGGGCCCGCCTCGGTCCTGCGGCGATCCGTACGGCCGCGAAGTCCCTCGCCATCCTCGTCCCTCTCAGCGTCGCCGCCGGCATTCTCGATCGCGCCCTGGCGCGCCTGTTCGGCGTCGCGGCGCGCGGCCGGACGGCGCCCGACCCCGCGCAGCGCGACATGCTGCTCGGCGTGTTCGCCCTGGCGGACACGATGGTGAGCGACGTGATGACGCCGCGGGTGGACCTCACCGGCGTGGACTGCGCACGATCGTTCGAGGAAACGGTGGGCGTGGTCGCGAGCGCCGAGCACGCGCGGCTACCCGCCTTCGACCGGGA
>PMIK01000148.1 GCA_003157095.1 Gemmatimonadota bacterium
CCCGCGGCTCCCGCGGCTCCCGCGACTGCCGCGGTGCCCTCGGCGGCAGGCGAGGACGCCCCCGCCTAGCGGCGGCCTCCGGCCGGAGTTGGAGCACCGCCGCCTCTGCCCGGTCGGGTGGGCGGCGGTTTTTGCAGGCGAACCCAGGTGAGGATCGTGACGGATACAATGGCGAGCATCAACGCGAAGGACGTGGCCGAGCTGCGCCGGCGCACCGGCTCGGGGATGATGGACTGCAAGAAGGNNCGAGACCGACTTCGTGGCGCGCACCGAGGAATTCCGGCAGCTGGCCCGGGAGGTGGCGATGCACGTCGCCGCCACGGCGCCGCTCGCCGTGAGCGCGGACCAGCTCCCGGCCGAGGTCGTCGAGCGCGAGCGCCGCATCTACACGGAGCAGGTGGCGCAGGAGGGCAAACCGGAGGCGATCCGTGCCAAGATCGTCGAGGGCAAGCTCAAGAAGTTCTACGCCGAGGTGGTGCTGCTCGAGCAGCCGTTCGTCAAGGACGACAGCCGGACCGTGGGCGACGTCGTGAAGGCGCTCTCCGGCAAGACGGGAGAGAACGTGGTGGTGCGCCGCTTCGTGCGCTACCAGCTCGGCGAGGACGTGTGAGTCTCGCCTACCGGCGCGCGCTCCTCAAGCTCTCGGGCGAGGCGCTCGCCGGAGAGCGGGGGTTCGGCCTCGACCTGGGCGTGATCCACCGGCTGGCCGATGAGGTCAAGGCGGTGCGCCAGGAGGGGGCCGAAATCGGCCTGGTAATCGGCGGCGGCAACATCATCCGCGGCACGGTGGCGAGCCGGGAGGGGATGGACCGCGTCTCGGCCGACTACATGGGGATGCTGGCCACGGTCATCAACGCGCTCGCCATGCAGGATGTGCTCGAGCGCAAGGGTGTGGACACGCGGGTCCTGACCGCGATCCGGATGGAGGCGCTGGCGGAGCCCTACATCCGGCGTCGCGCCATCCGGCACCTCGAGAAGGGCCGGGTGGTCATCTTCGCCGGCGGTACCGGGAACCCGTATTTTTCGACCGATACCGCGGCCGTGCTGCGGGCGCTGGAGATCGAAGCACAGGTGCTACTGAAGGGCACGAACGTGGACGGCGTCTACACCGCCGATCCGCACCAGGACAAGAACGCCGAGTTCATCCCCGAGGTGAGCTTCCTGGACGCGATGGTGCGGGGGCTCGGCGTGATGGACGCCAACGCCTTCGGGCTATGCAAGGACAACGGCTTGCCGATCAACGTCTTCAACATCAACCAGCCCGGCGCGGTGCTGCGGATCCTCCACGGCGACCGCATCGGCACGATCGTGCGGTGACCACGATGACACTCCAGGACGTCGTCAAGCAGGCGCGGGCCGCGATGGACAAGGCCATGGAGAGCACGCGGCGCGAATTCGCGGTCATCCGCAGCGGCAAGGCCACCACGTCGCTCCTGGACCTGGTGCGGGTGAGCGCGTACGGCAACGAGATGCCGCTGAACCAGGTGGCGTCGGTGTCCGCGCCCGAGCCCCGGCTGCTGACCGTGACGCCGTGGGACAAGGGCCTGTCGGGCGCGATAGACAAGGCGCTGCGGGAGAGCGATCTGGGTCTGAATCCGGTGACGCAGGGCGGCGTGATTCGCGTCCCGCTGCCGCCCTTGACGGAGGAGCGCCGCCGCGAGCTGGTCAAGGTGGTGCATAAGCTCGCCGAGGAGGGCCGGGTCGCGGTACGCCACGCGCGGCACACCTCGAAGGAGCAGCTCAAGAAGATCGAGCACGTCTCCGAGGACGACCAGCGGCGCGCGGACCACGATCTCCAGAAGGTCACCGACGACCACATCACGCACCTCGACGAGATGGTCGAGGCCAAGGAAGCGGAGATCATGGAAGTGTGAGCGCGGCCGCCACGCTGGTTGACCGGATCCGCGCGGGGGGCGACGTCCCGCGGCACGTGGCCGTGATCATGGACGGCAACGGCCGCTGGGCCCAGGAGCGGCACCTCCCCCGGCCGGTGGGTCACCGCGAGGGGATGAAGGCGGTACGGGAAGCGGTCGAAGGATGCATCGCGGCCGGGGTGGACGTGCTGACGCTGTTTGCGTTCTCCGAGGAGAACTGGAACCGGCCGCCGGTCGAAATCGGGGCCCTGATGTCGCTCCTGGAGGAGTACATCGGCCGGGAGGCGGCCGAGCTCCGGTCGAATGGCGTCGAGGCGCACGTGCTGGGCGATCTGAGCCGCCTCAATCCGAAGGCGCGGGAGGCGGTGGAACGCCTGCTCGCCCAGACGAGCGGCGGCACCAAGCTCCGGTTGAACCTTGCCATCTCGTACTCGAGCCGCGCGGAGATCGCGCACGCCGCGCGCCGCCTGGCCGAGGACGTGTTGCAGGGGCGTCTGGCCCTCGAGGATGTGGACGAGGACGCCGTGAGTGTGCGCCTGTACACCGCGGGCCTGCCGGACCCGGATCTGCTGGTCCGCACCTCCGGGGAGCAGCGCATCTCCAACTTCCTGCTGTGGCAGCTGGCCTACACCGAGCTGTACATCACGCCGGTGCTGTGGCCCGACTTCACCCGCCAGAACCTGTTCGAAGCCATTCTCGATTACCAGGGGCGCGAGCGCCGGTTCGGTCGCGTCACGGCCTGATGCCTGCGGAGCGGATGGGACACCGCGTCGCGTTCTCCGCGGTTGCGATACCGGTGGCCGTCGTGGCCGCGTACATGGGCGGATGGGTGCTCGCGGCGCTGCTGGCCGTGATCGGCGTGCTGGCCACGCGCGAGATCTACGACCTCGCCGCTGCGACCGGGATCGACCCGCTGCGCCGCTCGGGGATTGCGGCGGCGGCGGTGCTTCCGCTGGCCACGTTCTGGGCCAAGGGCTCCGAGATCCACTTCGCCGAGCCGGCCATCTATCTGGGCGCGCTGTGGCTGCTGGCCGTCGTGACCGCGGCGGCGTGGCGCCGCGGCCCGGGCGGCAGGCCGCTGGCCGCCATTGCGGTCACCGTCTTCGCGGTGCTGTACGCTCCCGGCCTGCTGTGCTTCGCCATCGTGCTGCGCCATCCCAGCGGGGTCGGTCTCGACTCCGGTGTGGGGACGGCACTGCTCTTCTTCCCGCTCGCGCTGACGTGGATCGGGGACACGGCCGCCATGGCGGGGGGCAAGCTGATCGGTGGAAGACGGCTCGCGCCCGTCCTCTCGCCGCGGAAGACGTGGGCCGGTGCCGTGTGCGGCCTCGGCGCGACGCTGCTCTCGGCGTGGGCGTACTCGGTGTGGGTCCTCGCGCCGCTCGGACGCTCGCTCCCGCTCGTGGCCGCGCTCATCGCGGGCGCCGCGATCAGCGTGACCGGGCAGATCGGCGATCTGGCCGAGTCGCTGCTCAAGCGGGAGGTGGGCGTCAAGGACAGCTCCGCCCTGATTCCCGGCCACGGCGGCATGCTCGACCGCGTGGACTCGCTGCTGTTCGTGCTCCCGGTGACGGCCGGTATCTTCCGCTTCTTCGGCCTCACGTGATCCCCGGCGTTGCCGTCCTCGGGTCCACGGGTTCGATCGGGACCTCGGCCCTCAAGGTCCTGGCGCGCCAGCGCGACCGGTTCCGGGTCGTCGCGCTCACGGCCTTCGGGCAGAAGGACCGGCTCGAGGCGCAGGTGGCGGCGTTCCGGCCGGCGTTCGTCGGGCTGGTGAGCGGCGCCGGGACCGACGGTTGGCGGGCGGGCCGCGCGAGTCTGGTCGAGGCCGTGACCCGGCCGGACGTGGACATCGTGCTCAACGGCATCGTCGGCGCGGCGGGGCTCGAAGCCACGCTGGCGGCGCTCGCGGCCGGCAAGCGGGTGGCGCTGGCCAACAAGGAGACGCTGGTCATGGCCGGCGAGCTCGTGACGCGCACCGCACGGGAGCGCGGCGGCGAGATCGTGCCGGTGGACTCGGAGCACTCCGCGGTGCTGCAGTGCGTGACCGGCCGGAGCCCCGCCGAGGTGCAGCGCCTCATCCTCACGGCGTCGGGAGGGCCGTTCCATTCGTGGGACGCGGAGCGCGTGCGCCACGCCACGGTGGACGAGGCCTTGAACCATCCCACCTGGCGGATGGGGCGCAAGATCACCGTGGACAGCGCGACCCTCGCCAACAAGGCGCTCGAGGTCATCGAGGCGCACTTCCTGTTCGGGTTGCCGTACGACCGCATCGAGGCGGTCGTGCACCCGCAGTCGGTCATCCACTCGTTCGTGGAGTTCGTGGACGGCTCGGTGATGGCACAGCTGGGATTCCCCAACATGGAGCTGCCGATCCTCTACGCGCTGACGCACCCGGACCGCGTTCCCGACGACGGCGTCACGCGCTTCGACCCGGTGGCCGCGGGGCCGCTGACCTTCGAACCGGTGCGGACCGAGGTCTTCCCGGCGCTCGCGCTGGGGATGCGGGCGGGGCGCACCGGCGGGTCGGCGCCGGCGGCGTTCAACGCGGCCAACGAGGTCGCGGTGGCCGCGTTCCTGGCGGGCCGCGCACTGTTCGGCCGGATTGCCGAGGTCATCGCCGTGGTGCTCGAGGAGCAGATCGTGACGGACGTGTCGAGCGTCGAGGCGGTGCTGGAGGCCGACGCCTGGGCCCGACGGCGCGCCGAGGAGCTGCTGCGGTGTTCCTGAACGCCAATTTCACGCTCGTGGACATCGTGGCGGGCATCGTCGTCATCGGCGTGCTCATCTTCGTTCACGAACTGGGCCATTTCCTGGCGGCCAAGTCGGTGGGCATCGCCGTGCTCCGGTTCTCGTTCGGCCTCGGGCCACGGACGCCGATCGGCGTCAGGATCGGCGAAACGGACTACTGCCTCTCCTGGATACCATTCGGCGGGTTCGTGAAGATGGCCGGGCTGGAGGAGGAGGGAGCACCGGCGGCGATGGAGGGCGGGCGGCTGGAGGCGGAGGTGCCACGGGAGCGGACCTTCGACGCCAAACCGCTGTGGGCCCGGGTGTTCGTGATTCTCGCCGGCGTGACGATGAACGCGCTGTTCGCGGTGCTGATCTATATCGCGCTTGCGGGTGCCTACGGCGCCGCCGTTGACACCACGATCACCGTGGGCGGCGTGGACAGCACCGCCCTGCCGCTCGGCGCCAGGGGGCTCGCCTCCCTCAGGCCGGGCGACCGTATCGTGCGCATCAACGGCGACTCGATGACGGGCTGGCGGTCCATCCAGCAGAAGCTGTCCACCGCCGCGGGCACGCGCATCATCATCGAGGTGGCCGGGCGGCCCGGCCCGATCCTGCTCGACGTGCCGCGGTCGGAGAGCGCCTCGCGGGCCGCGTTGGTGAACGCGCTCGAGGCGTGGCACGAGCCGGTGATCGGCGAGGTGCTGGCCGGGCACCCGGCGGCGGCCGCGGGGCTCCGCTCCGGCGACCGCGTCCTCTCGGCCGGCGGCGAGGCGATACCCTCGTGGGAGCGGCTGGTCAGGGCTATCGAGCGCAACCCCGGGCACACGATTCAGCTCGTGCTCCAACGCCAGGAGCGCGAACTCACGGTGGCGGTCACGCCACTGCCGACGGCGGTGCGGGACCCGGTGGACCACAAGGCCCGGACCGTCGGCCGGATCGGTGTCGGCCCGTACCTCGAGGTGCGGCATTTCGGCCTGGCCGGATCGGTGGGGGAGGGATTCCGCGAGGCGGGCCGCGGCGCCGGGCTCATCCTCTTCACGCTGAAGGGGCTGGTGACGGGCCAGGTTTCGGCCCGCGACATCGGTGGTCCGGTGTTGATCGGCCAACTGGCCGGCGAGGTGGTGCGGGCTGGACCGCAGGTCTTCCTTGCCTTCGTGGCGCTGCTGTCCATCAATCTGGCGATCCTGAACCTGCTGCCCATTCCCGTGCTGGACGGCGGGCACCTGCTGTTCCTGGCGGTCGAGGCGGTGCGGGGGCGGCCACTGTCGCTGGAGCAGCGGCAGCGCCTGACGCAGATCGGCTTTTTCGTCCTCGTGGGGCTCATGGCGCTGGCATTGGCCAACGATTTTTTGAGGCTGTTCCGGTGAGAGGTGATGCGTGAGAAGTAAGAAGGTCAGGTGAGAGGTGAGGGGTCGAAAGGCGTGAGGAGGAGGCCGCGACTTCTCACTTCATCTTCTCACCTCTCACTTGAACCTCTCGGTTCTCACGCCTCACCACTCACCATCACCTTCCCAGCATCTTCTTGACCGCATCAATCGCCACCCCCGTCGTGGATCGCTTGCCGGAGCGCAGGCCCTCCAGATCGTCGGCCAGATCGGAGGCGTTGGCGTACCGCTCGTCGCGGTCCTTCGCCATGCACGTCAGCACGATCTTTTCGAAGGCACGGGACAGCTCGGGGCGTTTCTTGCGCAGGGGCTCCGGGGGTTCCTCGACGTGCAGCCGCGCCAGCTCGTACCAGTCGCTGGAGCGGAAGGGCAGCTCGCCGGTGGCCGCGCGGTA
>PMIK01000137.1 GCA_003157095.1 Gemmatimonadota bacterium
CCCCGATGCCATCCCGGCACGCGTGCTCCAACTCCCAGTTCTGCTCGTGTTCCGCTTTGGAACGAGCCCGCTCGAGCAGCGGCAGCGCGCGCTGCGGCCAGTAGTACTTCGCGAAGACGTAGGCGCTCGCGAAGAGCGCATGAGCGGACGGCTCGCCAGTCGGGGAGGATGCCGCGGCCCTGCGCTGAGCGCGGGCCGTTGCCCGCACCACGCCGAATGCGCCCGTCTTGTCCGCCGTGCGCATCAGGAGCGTCATCGCGTCGCTGCGATGCGCGAAGTCGCCCGGCCCGTCGGCGCCCAGCAGGTCCTCGAGCGCATCGCAGATACCCGAGAGCGGCGCGCGACCGGAATGGTGGTCCGCGGCGATCTCGAGATAACGGAACTCCCCCGCCAGGTCCGCCGAGAGTTCCGCCTGGCCACGAGCCTCGCGGCACAGGGCGTCGAGCTGGCCGAATTCCCTCAGCCCCAGGTAGCAGTCGGCGAGAGCGGCGGCGACGGCGCCGTCGTACTGCCCCGACACGCGGCGCACCAGCTCCAACGCCTCGGCACGCTCGCTCACCGCCCCCACCGACCCGGCGAAGTCCGCCGCCGCCACCGCGTGCGCACGGGCCTCGCCCGGGATCCCGGCCCGCTCCAGATGGAGCGCGACCTCGATGCGGGCGGCGGGGTTGCGGGCAGCCGATTCCGCGAGCACGGCCGCAAGCCGCGCGTGCATCCGCCCCTGCTCCTCTTCCTCGAGCGAGCCGCGCGCGACGGTCGCGTAGCTGTCGTGAGCGAAGCCGAAGCTCGCCCCCTCGCGTCGCACGAAACGCCCGCCTTCGAGCTCGAACACGGCCGACGCCAACTCGGCCGGCGCCAGCTGCGTCACGGCGAGGATCTCGTGCTCCACCAGCGGCCGCGCCGCCACGGCCAGCGCCGCCGTCACGGAACGCGCACCGCGGGACAGAGCAGCCAGACGCGTCGAGGCCGATGCCTCGAACGATTCCGCGGCCGTGCGCGCCTGGTCCGCCATGCCGAGCAGCCAGTCGGATGCCGGACGCCCGTCGTGGGCGGGAATCGCGAGCGCCAGCTCCGTGGCGTGGAGGGGATTGCCCCGCGCCAACCGGCCCATGGACTGCACGATGGGCGGCGACGCTTCCAGGCCGCGCTGCATCAAGACGTCGGTGGCGATGCGCTGAAGGCTCGCCTCCTCGAGGTCGCCGAGCCGCTGGACCTGCGCATATCCCTGCGCCCTCGCCTGGTCGGCAAAGTCCCCGCCGTCGCATCCGCGGTCGTCGTTGGAGCGCGCCACACAGACCAGCAAGGTGCGCTGGCCGGACACCTGCCGCCCGTAGTAGTGCAGCAGCGCGAGCGTGGTCTCGTCGGCGTCCTGGACGTTGTCCACCACCATCAGCAGCGGTTGCTCGAACGACACCGACTCTCCCGCGCGACACGTCGCCTCGCACAGCCGGTGGCGCGCCGAGTCGTCCGCGGCGGCGGCCGGCGGCGCGTTCGGGAAACGCTCCCGAAGCTCGGGGGCCAGCCGCCCCAACTCGCTGATCCAGACCTCGCCCAGCGCGACGAAACCGGGGAGACCGGCCATCTGCCTGACCAGCGCCGAAACCGGGGCGAACGGCACGCACTTCTCCGTCCGGAAACAGCGCGCGACGCACGCCGCCCCGCCCGCGACCCGGACCTGATCCGTGAGCTTCGTGGCGAGCGCGGTCTTGCCGATCCCCGGCGGCCCGAGAAGCACCACGCAGCCGCCACGCCCCCCGCGCGCCGCATCCCACGCCTGCCACAGCGCGGCGAATTCCGCCGTGCGGCCGTAGAGCGGGGCCAGCGCCAGCGGAACGACCGTTTCGCTGACGCGGGATGCCGCGGCCGCCCCGTCGCCGGCTCCACGCGACGGCGCGAGTGCCCCGCAGCGCTGGCGCTTCGCCCAGTCACGCATTTCGGGCCCCGGCTCAGCGCCCAGTTCGTCCTTGAGCCGCGCCTCGAATTCGACGAAACGGCGCAGCGCCAAGGTTCGGTCGCCCAGCAGCGTCAGCGCCGACAGATGCGCCAGCATCGCCGTCTCGTCGAGCCCGTCGAGATCCAGCAGCGCGTCGGCCACCGACCGCATGCCCTCCCAGTCGCCCTCCGACCGGCTGGTTACGAGCAACCCGTGCAGCGCCCTCCGCATCGTCTCCAGAAGACGCCGGCGCTCCGCCTCCAGCCACCGCTCGAAGTTGGGCGCGTGGGTGAACCAGATTCCCTCCAGCAGGTTGCCGCGCCACAGCGCCCGCGCGTCGCGCTGCCGGCGCTGCGCGGCGCACCGCTCGAACTCCGCCACATCCGCCCAGATGAGCCCCTCGCCAAGAACCATCTCATCCTTCGACCGAGCGACGACCGCCTCGCAGTGCAGGCTCTTGTTGATGAGGGACACCGACTGCGACAGGGAGTGGCGCGCCCGGCCGACATTGTCCGCCGACCAGAGCAGGTCTATCAACCCGTCGCGGGACTGGGGCTGACCAGGCCGGCGCACCAGCAGAGTGAAGAGCGCCAGTTGCTTGCGCGTGCGAAATACCACTCGCTCTCCCGCCGGACCGGTGAGGGTCACGGGGCCGAGACAACGATACTCGTACGCCCGAGGGCGGGTCTTGCCAGTGGCATTCATCTGTCGCACTGCCGTGCTTTGAGTTGCGCAATGACTATCGCGAAGCGTCATCTAGGTGTCACCAGGATGGCTCCGAGCGCAAGCGAAAGTGCGACCTCCGTGGGCGTAATTGCATCGCGGAGCTGTGCTCCCCGGAGAGCCGCGGTCGCGGATCTGAACGCCGCGCAATCCTCTCTCGAACAGCGGTTGCGCGCGCCCAGCCACGAGGTTGTTACTGCGGGATTCTGCCACTCGGAATTGCCCGTCTATCGCGCCGACGCAACAGTGGTGGCGTTGTACCACCGTCCCACGAACGTGCGGAACCGTCGATCGTTTCTTCCAAGTTATTCAACGATAATGAGTTAGCTGCCGGTCTACTGGGCATGCGGACCGGCGATTTCTGGCTTACCTCTTGCAATCATGATAGGTTGTTCGTGTGACGTCCACCCAGTCGAACCGACTGGTAACCACAGTCCCATCGTCCCGCACAGGAGGAGTAGATGTTGCTTACGAAGCGCTTCGCTGCTGGGGCATTCGCTGGGTTGCTTTGCGCTAGCATCCTGGCCGCGCCCGCAGCGGCACAGACCACGGCCACGGCGTCAATCAACGCCAAGGCCTCGGTGTCCGGAATCGCGGCGCTCACTGCCGCCGGCGTCAACGACCTCGACTTCGGCGTCGTCACGGCAGGAACACCGAAGACTCCGGCTGGCCCGTCGAACGACGGCCGGTTCAACATCTCCGGCCAGCCCAGCACGCCGGTAACGATCACGTTCACGCTCCCGACCGTGCTGACCGGTCCGGCCGCCGCCACGATCCCGATCACCTTCTCCTCGACGGACGGGCTGGTGTGGCACCCGTACCCGACGACGTCTTCGACGTTCAGCCCGTCGTCGCCGTTCGCGTCGAGCCTCGACGCTACCGGGAACCTCGTGATCGGCATCTCGGGCACGGTGTCGCCGCCGGCCATGACGGTCAGCGGGCTCTACACGGGGACGATCACGCTTACGGTTTCGTACTAGCAGCAAGCCAGCATCGCGGGTAGTTCTCGCGACCACCGTGCCGGTCCGGAAGCGGCCAACGAGCAGAGGTCTGAATATGTTGGTGCTTCGGCCGGCACGGTTGCTGGTAACATATGAGACGCAAACTGGCGATCGCCATGCTCACGGCGTCGATGCTGGCGCCGGTTTGGGCCTCGCCCCTCCAGGCGCAGAGGCGGCCGTTGCCTGTGCTCGTGGTGCCACCGCTGACGGCACTGGCCCTGAACGACCTCACCTTCAGCTCGGTTCTTCCCGGCATCCAGTCTACGGTGTCGGTGCACGATGCATATCACGCCGGCCTGTTCGAGATCCAGGGGCCGGCCAGCGCCAGCGTGCGGGTCGAGCTCGTGCTGCCGGCCGCGCTGATTTCTGACGAGGGCGCGTTGCTCCCCATCAGCTTCGGACACGCGGACGGGTCCGCGGAGTACGGTAGCCACACCGTCCCGTTCGACCCCCATGCGCCCGTGATCGCGGCGCTCGGTTCGGACGGGCGTCTCTTCATCCGGCTGGGCGGCACGGTGCTGCCCGGGAGACCGCAGGCCGGCGGCACCTATCGCGCCACGATCTCCATCACCGTGTACAACCTGGGAAGCTGAGGATGCGCCACCGGTTCACCCCCGCCCTGCGGATCGCCGCCAGCACGATTCTGCTGGCCGTCCTCGCGCCGGCCATCATCGAAGCGATTTACGTGGCGCCGACGGCCGTGTTCATGGACGACCGGTCGGCATCGGCACAGGTGACGATCGGCAACTCGGGCGACACTCCCGAGGAAGCGACGGTCGAGCTCAGGTTCGGTTTCCCCGACGTTGACTCGGCGGGCACCCCGTTCGTGCGGATGGTGGACGATCCGGGCTCCGATTTGCCGTCCGCCGCCGAGTGGATCCGGGCATTTCCCCAGCGCGTGCGCCTCGAGCCCAAGTCGCAGCAGGTGGTGCGGCTGCTGGCGCGGCCGCCGGAGAACCTCCCCGACGGCGAGTACTGGAGCCGGTTGATCATCACGGGGCGCGGCGCTTCGATCTCGGTCGCGGGAGCGGACAGCGTGGTGCGGGCCGGCGTGAACCTCGTGATCCGGCTCGTGGCATCGGTGACGTACCGCAAGGGCAAGGTCTCGACCGGCGTCGGGCTGCGCGACCTCAGCGCGGAGGCGGAGGGAGACTCCCTGACGCTCTGGGCCCACATGGACCGCCAGGGGAACGCCGCATTCCTGGGCAGCGCCGACGTCGAGCTGGTGAACGGAGGCGGCTCCACGGTGCGCAGCTGGGCCACCGCGCTTTCGGTGTACGTCCCGATGCGGCGGCGCTTCTCCTTCCCGCTCGATTCGATCGCGCCGGGCGACTATCTCGTCCGCTTGCGGCTCCGTGCTGTGCGTCCGGACCTGCCTGCGGATCGGGTGCTGCCGGCCCCTACCGTGACTGACTCGGTGGCGGTCCGCGTTGGCTGAGGCCATCCATGAGCGCCGCTCCGCCCCGGAGGCCACCCACGGCCGGCACCCATCGGCGCCCGCACTTTGCGTTGGTGTCGCTGGTCTGCGTGCTGTCGTTCGGGGTGGCTGCGCCATCGCTCGCCCAGCTCGCGCTTCATAGCGCGCCGGTCATCGAGCACGGCAGTACCGGGCGTGACACCGCATATGTCGAAGCGGTAATCCAGCTCAACATCGACAACGGTCCATCGGCCGTTGTACCGGCCCTGGAATACAACTCCACGCTGCTGCTGCCGCTCCACCGCTTCTTCGATCTGGCCGAGATCCACGTCGACACGATCGCCCTGCACGACTCGGCGGTGGCGGTGCTCGAGCCCGGTCACGTCCTGCTCCGGTTCATTCCTGGCGCGCGCGTGCTGATGCGAGGCGCCGACTCCGTCCCCTACGATACGGCCGACGTGGCGTGGTCGGATGGCGATCTATTCGTGTCCACCGGCCTGCTCGATCGGCTGCTGGGCGTCAACACCAGCGTGGAATGGGCGAACCTGTCGGCCATCGTCGGCCAGTCCGCCGGCCTGCCGGTGGTCCAGCGCACCCGCCGCGAGCGCCGGCACCAGCTGGTCTACCAGCCCGCCCTGGCCGCGCAGGTCCTGGATGTTCGGCTGCCGCAGCGCGTCGTGGACGGCGCGGTCTTCACCTGGACGGCCACGGCGGCCACCAGCGGGCCGACCAACCAGCTGTCGCTGAACTTCGGGTTCGGGACGGGGCTGCTCGGGGGCAGCGCCGAGCTGCGGCCGCAGTTGTGGAGCGACCACGGCGTTTCGAGCGCCCAACTGCAGGCATCGTGGACGCGCGCGTGGTCGGGGTCATACTGGATCCGGCAGGCGCGGCTCGGAGACGTGCCGACCAACGGGCTGCGGTCAATGTTGGTGCAGGGCGCCGTGATCACCAACGCACCGTTCATCCGCTCCGCGCAGTTCGATATCGAGCCGATCATCGGGAACGTGCCGGCCGGGTGGGAAGCGGAGCTGTACAATAACGGACGGTTGCTCGGCTACGCCGACGCGACCGCCGTCGGCGCGTTTCTCGTTCCGCTGCAGCTCCGCTACGGCGAGAACCCGTTCAATCTGGTGCTCTACGGGCCCTCGGGCGAGACCGTGCAGCAGAAGCGCACGATCCGCGTCCCGGACAGCCGGCTGCCCGACGGCCAGTTCGAGTACGCGCTCGCCGCGGGGCGGTGCCAGTACGATCCGTGCAACGGGCTGATGAGCGCCGACTTTCGCTACGGCCTCTCGAGCCACATCACCGTTCAGGGGGGGTCGGACGCGTACTTCCAAGGGCAGCGCGGCACCCTGTGGCAGCCGTACGCGGTGGTTTCGGCCGCGCCGATCACCGCGCTCGGGCTCACGGGCGAGGCGGTGGTGAACGGGCATCTCCGGGCCTCGGCCGACTACTCGCCGTCGGAGGACCTGCGGGCCAACGCCACGATCACACGCTTCGCCCCGGCGGGCGCCTTGTTCAGCGGTGCCGGCTCGCAGACCTCGGAGTCGGACGGGTCGCTGTTCTGGCGGCCAGGCTGGATGCACGGTGCACTGTTCCTCACCGGCACCGGCCTGGTGTCCAACAGTCCCGGCCTGCGGCAGTTGGTGGAGCGCATCTCGGCCACCACCCAGGTGGGCCAGATTCGCTATTCGCTCGGCTTCCTTTACAACACGCTGTATCGGGGCGCGGCGGGAGATAGCGCCGGATTTGCCATTGATGCGAGCGCCGACGCCGTCCTGCTCGGCCCGTGGAAGTGGCTCCGCACCTCCACCGTGCAGGGCCAGCTCGCGGTGGAGCCCGCGCACGGGCTCACCGCGCTGCGCGCGAGCATCGGCCGGCGGATTTCGGAATTGCTCCGTCTCGATGCCGCGGTGGGCTGGTTCCGCGCGGGGGGTCTCACTCTCGAGCTGGGCCTTACCACGGCCACGCGGGGGCCGCAGGCCGGGACCCGGAGCCGGCTCTCGCAGACAGGCTCGCAGGAGCTGACGTTCTCGTCCGGGTCGGTGGCCTGGGACCCACGGACGCGCGTGGTCAAGCTGGGCGACGGGGCGGGACTCGACCGCGCGGGCATCTCCGGCGTCCTGTTTCGCGACGACAACGGCAACGGCGTGCGCGACCCCGGCGAGCCGGGCCTGGCCGGCATCCCGGTGAGCGTCGGCGGCTTCGCAGCCAAGACCGATTCGGAGGGCAGGTTCGCCGCCTGGGGCTTCTTCCCATCCGAGCCGGTCCAGATTGACGTGGACACGCTGTCGCTGCCGGATCCCCATTTCCTGCTGCCGGCGCCGGTCATCCGGGTGCGCCCCACGCCGAACGCGTTCGGCGCCGTCCAGCTGCCGGTGGTGGTCGGGGCCGAAATCGCGGGCTTCGTGGTTATCGGCGACCAGGCTGTGGCCGGCGTGCCCGTGGTTCTACGCGAGCTGAACACCGGGGTGGAAATCAACATCGTCACGTTCGGGGATGGGGCGTTCTACAAGGGCGCCGTGCCGCCGGGAGATTACGAGGTCACATTGCCCGACGCCGTGCTCGACCGCCTGAAGGCGTTCGCGCCTCCACTCTCGATCTTCGTCCCGCCGGGCCCAGGCGAGAAGCGGTTCGAGGACCTGGAGCTGCGTCTGGAACCGCGCCCGTGAGCGGCGGCGGCGGCGGTCAGGTGGGGGTGTCGCACCGCGCGCCGAAGTGCCATAATGCAGTCGCGCACACGCCGCGACGGCGGCCGGACACCAGCCGGCCTCGAGGAAACTGAGAAGTGCCGATTCAGGGCAACATCGAAGAAGCAGGCCTGCCCGATGTCCTCCAGCTGCTGTCGCTGGGGCGCAAGAGCGGCTGTCTCACCCTGGTGGATGGGGAGACGCAAGGGCACATCTACCTCGATGTCGGCCGGATCAGCTACGCCACGGTGGCGAATCGCCTCGATCGGCTCGGCGAGATGCTGGTCAAGAACGGCCGAATCACGCAGCAGCAGCTGAGCTCGGCGGTCGAGGAGCAGGGGCGCGCCGGCCACCGGCAGCTTGGCCGGATTCTCGTGGATTCCGGGAAGATCGACCGCGCCGAGCTGGAGCGCTTCATCCGGTTGCAGGTCGAGCAGGCGGTCTACTACCTGTTCACCTGGAAGCAGGGCACGTTCAGCTTCACGTCGGACCGGCTGCCGCCGCACCAGCCTCTCCTCGTGTCGCTCGATGCGGAAGGCCTGTTGCTCGAGGGCGCCCGCCGGGTGGACGAGTGGAGCCTGATCCAGAAGAAGATCCCTTCGTTCGACCTCGTGTACCGCAGCACCAGGGACAAGCTCGGTTCATCCGCCGCCGGCCTCACCGACGAACAAAAGCGCATTCTGCCTTTGCTCGACGGCGCCCGCGACGTGGCCGACATCATTGACGTCACCGCCATGAGCGAGTTCGAGGTCGGCAAGGCGCTGTACGGCCTCGTCACGGCCGGATTGATCCAGATCGTGGAGCGGCGCGCGCACATCCGCCACCTGGAGTACCGCGACCTGCTGGCGTACGTGGTTCGCGAGGCCGAGTTCACCGATCCGCAGCGGCGGAAAGAAGCGGCGCGGCACATCGTGGATTGCCAAACCTGCGCCGAACGGTTGCGCAGCATCCACGTGCGGCGGTCAACGGGGGTGGGCATGGCCGCCGTGGACGAACCCGCGACGATCGCGGAACCCGCGCGGATCACGCCGGCGCCGCAGCACGCGCCCTCCACGTCTCAACGCGCCGTCGCCGAGGCGCCGGCGGTCGTGGACTGGCCGGACCGCGAGCGCAGGACCGGCCGCGACCGGCGCGCAGTCGACCGTCGGGCAGGCCGCGATCGTCGCCATGCGATGAGCCTTTCCGCGGGGCAGCGCAGCATCGAGCGGCGGAAGGGGCCGCGCCGCGATGACGATCGGAGGGTGGACCTGCCGCGGGATCGCCGGGGGGCCGATGCCTTCCCGGGTCCCGGCCAGGCGGTGGCCGCAGCGGCAGCGTGGTCGGCGGATCCGGGGACCGAGGTGACCGAGCTGGAGCAGTTCCAGGTGCTCGAACCGGGCCCTGAGGTGCCGGCGGACGCGGCTGTGGCCGCCGAAATGTCGGCCGGCGAGACCACGTCGTTTGGGGCGTCGGTGATGGCCGTCGCGTCGGCGGCGGAGGCAACCGTACCGCCGCCGTCGCTGTCCCCGCCCGAGGTGCCCCCCTCGAGTGGAAAGGCGGCATCGCCGGGCTCGGCGGGGACGGAGCCCGACAGCGGAGGGCTCGATTGGCTCGTGAGCCCACGTGAGTCGCTCGAGATGATCCGCGCCTCGCAGACCCAGCTGCGCGCGATGGCTGCGGCGACGGACGCTCAGGCCAAAGGGACTGTCGACGTGCCTGCGGCAAGACCCGCCGCCGACCGGCGCTCGCCAACGGCGAGGTCCGCTGCGTCCAATGGAGTGATCGCGCGGACCGAGTCGCGCAGGATCGAGCGATTCCGCGGCGGCCCCAGCGGGGCGCAGGCGACCGACGGCGGGAAGGGCGCGAGTCCAGCCGTTCCGCGGCAGGCTTTCCCCTTGCGCTCGCTCGCCGTTGCGGCGGTGATCGCGTGCGTCGCACTGATCGGCTACATGGCTGGACAGCTTGGCAAGCCGGGGCGCGCCGGTCGGCCGGACGAGACCACCGCGGCCAGCACGCTCGCTCCGACCGCGGCGCAGGCGCAGTCGCGGACCAGCGCCCGCCCGGACGCATCGCGTGCGCCGGAGAAGGTCGCGGCCCAGGAGCTTGCGCCGCGGACTGCGGCATCGGCGGCGCAACCCAAACCGGAGTTGGCAGCCCATCCGGCGCCCGAGCTGCGCACCGCTGCGCCGGCCGCGCCGGCCAAGCCCGAGCCGCGCACCACCGCGCAGGCGAGTGTGCAGCGCGCACCGCCCGCCGTGGTGGCGGCGCAACCAGCCGCCGCACCGAGAGCGCAGCCACCGACTCCGACCGTCGGTGTCATCCGCGGTGTGGTGCACGATGCCGCCGGCGGCACGGTCGCGGGCGCCCGGGTGTCGGTGCGCGGCACCACGCTCTCCGCGGTAGCCGATGGATCAGGCGCCTTCGAGATCCGGGACGTGCCCGACGGCCAAGCCGCGTTGCAGATCAGTGCCGACGGATATGTCGCGGGAAGCGCTCAGGTGCGGGCGACGGCCGGCGCAACCGTGCCGGCCGACCTGACGCTCGGCAAGGTTCCGGCGGCTCCTCGACCCGCCCCCGCCGCCCCAGTGGTCGCCGCGACGGCCGGCGAGCCGGACCGGGAGCTATCCGCCGGCGGATGGGCCGCAGTAGACCGCGCTGAGGCGACCTCGATTCTGGGTGGCACGCTTGGCGCCATCCAGGGACTCCCCATCGAGAGCATCTCCAAGTCCACCGCGGGCAGCCGGACGCGGGTGCGCATCGCGCAGATCACGCAATCCGGCGAACGGATCGTCCTCACCGAGACCCGGGCTGGTGCGGCGGTGCGCGGCGGGCCGGGCCCGGTCGTCGTGACGGCGCTCCGGGTCATGCCGGCCTCCGAGGCGTACCCGTGGTCCACTGGCACGGCGAGCCTCGGGAACATCCTGGTGACGGTGAAGACCAGCCTGTCCGCCGACGTCCTGCGCCCGCTGCTCAATCGGTTGGGCGAGGTGCCGGGGCAGTAGAGGGCGCGGCCCGCTCGGCCGGCCGTTGCCTCGACCTAGGCGCGCCGCGCCGCTTCAGTCACCTCTCGCACGATGTCGTCCGCTTTCTTCCCCGCCGCTTCGGCGTGGAAGTTGACGACGATCCGGTGACGAAGCACCGACAGCACCACCGCGTCGAGGTCTTCGAGATCCGCCATCGGTCGGCCGTCCATCGCTGCCCGCGCCTTGGCCCCGAGCACCAGGAACTGGCTGGCCCGCGGCCCGGCACCCCACGCCACGTACTCCCGCACCCCTTCGGGCGCCAGCGCGTCGGTGGGGCGCGTCATCCGCGCCAGCGTCACGGCCGCCTGTACGACGACTTTGGGCGCCGGCACCCGCCGCACCAGGCCCATCAGCTCGAGCAACTCGTCGCCCGTGAGCACCGGTTTCAGCGCCGTGACGGCTTCGCCCGTCGTCCACTCGACAATCTGCTCCTCTTCCTCCGCGGACGGGTACTCGACGTGCAGCTCGAACATGAACCGGTCGAGCTGGGCCTCGGGCAGCGGGTACGTTCCTTCCTGCTCGATCGGGTTCTGGGTGGCGAGCACGAAGAAGGGCTCGGCGAGGCGGTAGGTCTGGCTCGCCACCGTCACCGCGTGCTCCTGCATCGCCTGCAGCAGGGCCGCTTGGGTCTTGGGCGGCGTGCGATTGATCTCGTCGGCCAGCACAATGTTGCCGAACAGCGGCCCGGGCACGAACCGGAACGCGCGCCCGCCCGTGGTCTTGTCCTCCTCGATCACCTCGGTGCCGGTGATGTCGCTCGGCATCAGGTCGGGAGTGAACTGGATGCGGGAGAACTTGAGATGCAGCGCCTCCGCCACAGAGGAGACCATCATCGTCTTGGCGAGGCCCGGCACACCCACCAGGAGCGCGTGACCGCCCGAGAGCAGCGCGGTGAGGATGCCGTCGAGCACGTCGCGCTGCCCCACGATGCGCTTGCCTACCTGCTCGAGCAGCCGGGCGCGCGCCGCCGCGAGCCGCTCCAGCAGCTCGATGTCGCCCTCGGCCTTGGCCGGAAACGGGAGTGTGCTCATTGGTTTCTAGGTTACCCCGCCGACGGCGCCTGGGTCAACGCGCCCGCCGAAAGTCGAGCACTCTTGTCGGCGATCTGGGCGCTCCTCACCTTGCCCGCCGAACACGCGGGCCGTACGGTGGAATATGGAGTGACGGTCCCCTAACGCCGGAGCGCTAGAATCCAATCGCGCTCTGCTGGGTGGCGTCGCAGATGTCGAAGGCGGAGGTCCTATGAAGCGCGATCTCTCCAATGTCCGGACGATGTGCCTTTGGGTGGCGGCAGCTGCTCTCGCCGCCGGCTCGGTGTCGTGCAGCGGCGAGACGACCAAGCCCCTTATCGCGGGTTCTCCCGCCAAGCTGGTCATCGGCGTGCAGCCGGCGAGCGTCGTGGCCGGGGCGTCGATCAACCCTGCCATTACGGTCGTGGTGCAAGACTCCCAGGGACGAATCGTTGACACCTCGCACGCTTTCGTGTGGGCAGGGATCAGCGGCGGGACGGCGGGGGCGCATCTGCGCGGCGCCGTTTCGGCCACCGCTTCCGGGGGCGTGGCGACATTCCCTGACCTGAGCATCGACTCCGCGGGCACCGGCTACACGCTCATGGTTATCGCGGACGGCGTGCCAACCGTGATGAGCGCGGCCTTCGATGTCTCGCCAGGGCCGCCTGCGAAGCTCGCCTTCTCCACTCAGCCGGCGGCTGCGGCTCCCGGGGCGGCGATCGATCCGGCGGTCAGGGTGACCGTCCAGGACAACATGGGGAACAGGGTTCCGATCGCGGCCTCCATTACGATCAGGCTCGACTCGAGTTCGCAGGGACTCGGAACGCTCGCTGGGGCCGTCACGCAGAACGCCGTCGGCGGCGTGGCGACCTTCCCCGGCCTCCACATCAACCAGACCGGCGTGTATGTCCTCGCTGCGCAGGAGGGATCCCGGGTCGCGACCTCGTCAGCCTTCAACATCTTCCTGCCGGTCGGCGCGGTTTCATCTGGCGACCGTCGCACGTGCGCGCTGATGCCTGACGGCGCGATCGAATGCTGGGGGATGCACGGCACTCTCGGGGACGGCTCCGATCGGGCGAGCCTGACTCCGGTCGTGGTGTCCGGCGCTCAGCGCTTTGTTTCGGTTGACGTCGGGGGTTGGCACGCCTGTGGCGTCGCAGCCGGCGGCGCCGCGTACTGCTGGGGCGACAACCAGTACAACCAGCTCGGCGATGGCTCGAACGTCTCACGCTTCACGCCGGTTCAGGTCGCCGGGGGACTCACGTTCCGGACCGTCAGCGCAGGGACCGATCACACGTGCGGACTGACGACGACCGGAGCCGCCTACTGCTGGGGCGCCAATGAGTGGGGGCAGCTCGGCGACGGTTCCACGAGCGCCAGCGCCGTTCCCGTTGCGGTCAGCGGCGGCCTTGTGTTCGCTTCCCTGACCGTTGGTTCGAGCGTGAGCTGCGGAGTGACCACGGAAGGAGGCGCCTACTGCTGGGGCGCCAATTACTATGGCCAGCTCGGAAGTGGCTCGCTGCTCGACAGCAGCTCGGTTCCGGTCGCCGTATCGGGGGAGCTGACGTTCGCATCCATCGCCACTGGAACGGGTCACACCTGCGGCCTTACGCCGGCTGGCGCCGCGTACTGCTGGGGATACAACGGGAATGGGCAAACGGGCGCGGGGTACGGCAGCCGCCGCGTGCCCGCAGCTGTCGCCGGCGGGGTGACGTTTGCGGCCATCTCCGCGGGTGGGGACCAGACGTGCGCCATCGGGACGGGTGGCCCGATGTACTGCTGGGGCAGCACCACCGACTGGCAGATTCCCGTGTACGGGTTCGCTCCCGCTCTCCAGCCGGGCGGCCTGACGTTTGCGTCGCTGAGTGTCGGCCAGTCCCACAGCTGCGCGGTGACGAGCGCGGGCGCTCCCTGGTGCTGGGGGAGCAACGGTTCGGGCCAGCTGGGCGACGGAGGCACCACTTCGACCAGCAGGCCGACGCTGGTTCACATCTTCTGACCGGGGAAGCGCCCCGCGCCGGTTGTACGCTACCGGGCGCGGAGCGCCTCCTCCCTGTTCCAGCGGTACTGCAGTTCGCCTGACGAAAGCCGCTCGGCGTCGCGAAACCCCGCAGCTTTGCTGCGGAATTCACAAGGGCTATATTTCCGCCGCCCGAATGGCCACGGAACCGGACGAGAGCGCTGAAAGCCGCGGTTTCGGCGCGGGGTACTCCATCGTGGCGGCCGGGTTCACGCTGGCCTTCGCGGTCCTGCTGTTCCTCGGCGCGGGCGTCCTGGTGGATCGCTGGCTCCACACCCGCCCGATCTTCACCCTGATCGGCGTGCTGGTCGGTCTTGGCGCGGGGATGTACGCCTTCATCGTCCGCGTGCTTGCGGAGTCGCCGCCACGGAAGAAGCCCGGCGGCGGTGCGAACGGCGGCGTGACGTGAGCTGGGTCGTCCGGATGGCGCTGGTGGGTGGCGCCGCCGAGCTGGTGGTGGCGGCGTTAGCCGCGTTCCAAGCCGGTGCGCCGGGGCTCGTGGCGGCCCTGGTGGGCGGCGGAATCGCCACCTCGGCGCAGGTTGCCGCGGTCGCGTTGCTGCGGCCCGGCATGAAGGCGGGCACCCCCGAATTCGTGCGGCGCTGGGCCACGGGTATCGCGATCAGGGGTGGCAGCGCCGTCGTGATGGCGGGTGTGCTGTTCGCGACCAGGGCGGTGCTGCCGCCGCTGTGGACCGCGCTGGGATTCCTCGTGGTGCTGCTGACGCTCCTCTACGCGGAGATGCGGTTTCTCGAATGATGCAGACGCCCGATATCGGACGGATGATCCTCGAGCGCACGGGAGATGCGCACGAGATCGAGATTCCGTTCGGCGACCTGCTCAAGATCCGGCCGCTGCAGCTGCCGACCGGCTGGATCGTGAACGTCGGCGGAACGCCGATTGACCTGTCGCCCACCCGCAACGTGGTGTTCCTGCTCGTCGCCGCGTTCCTGGTCTGGCTCACGCTCTGGCTCACCGGCCGGGCGCTGACCCGGCAGCGGGAGCAGGGCGGGGGGGCGGCGGCTCCGCGCGGCTTCGCCAACATGGTCGAGGCGGTGGTGCTGTTCGTGCGGAACGACGTCGCCATCGCCAGCATCGGACATAAGAACGGCGCCAAGTTCGCCCCGTACATCCTGACCCTGTTCTGGTTCATCCTGTACTGCAACCTGCTCGGCCTGGTGCCGTACGGGGAGAAGCCGACCGGCAGCTTCTGGGTGACGGGGGCACTGGCCCTGACGGCGCTCCTGACGATCGAGATATCGGGGTTCGTGACGCTGGGGGCGAAGGGCTACCTCAAGACGATCGTGTTCACGCCACCGGGCACGACGGGGATCACGGCGGTGCTGCTCACGCTGATCATGACCCCGATCGAGATCATCGGGAAGCTGGTGAAGCCGTTCGCACTGATGCTGCGGCTCTTCGCCAACATGGCTGCGGGCCACTTCGTGATGCTCTCGCTCCTGAGCTTGATCTTCCTGTTCGGCAACATCGCGTATTTTCGCTGGGCGATCGCCGGCGGGTCGGTGGTCTTCGTGTTGTTCATGATGGCGATCGAGCTGCTGGTGGCGTTCATTCAGGCCTACGTTTTCGCGCTCCTGACGTCCACCTTCATCGGGCTGATGCAGCACGAGCACTAGGCGTTCCGGTCAAACCAAGGGGGAGGAAGTCAGATGTCCATGATGCAAGCCGTGGCGGACGCGGCAGCGGTGGCGAAGAACAACAATGCGCTCCTGGGCGCGGGCCTGGGGTTGGGGCTCGCGGTCATCGGCGCCGGCCTGGGCATCGGCCGGATCGGCGGCCAGGCGGTCGAAGCGATCGCGCGGCAGCCGGAGGCTTCGGCCGACATCCGTGGCGCGATGATCCTGACGGCGGCGCTGGTCGAGGGAGTGGCGCTGGCGGCGGTGGTGTTCGCCCTGCTCTTCAAGGTGCTGTAATGCCGCTCTTCGCTTCCCTGCAGGCTGCGACTGAGGCGCCCAAGGGCCCGTTCGCGATCAATCCCGGCGTCTCGATCTGGACGCTGGTGATCTTCCTGCTGCTGGTGGTCATCCTCGCCAAGACGGCGTGGCCGGCCATCCTCAAGGCGGTGGAAGAGCGGGAGAAGAAGATTCAGGAGCAGCTCGACCGGGCGGAGAAGGCCAATCAGGAGGCGCAGCGGGTTCTGGCCGAACACCAACAGAAGCTGGCCGCCGCGCGAAACGAGGCGCAGGAGCTGCTGGCCGCCGGCCGCCAGGCGGCGGAGAAGGTGCGCGAGGAGATCGCGGCCCGTGCCCGGGCGGAGCACGAGGAGTTGATGGACCGGGCGCGGCGCGAGATCGTGGCCGAGCGGGAGAAGGCGATCGCCGAGCTGCGCGGCGAGGCGGTGGAGCTGTCGCTGGCCGCGGCGAGCAAGGTGCTGGAGCGGAACCTGGATAGTGAGGCCGACCGGCGGCTGGTCCGGGAGTACCTCGACAGCCTGCACAACACGAGCACGTGAGAAACGCCACGGTCGCACGTAACTACGCCGAGGCGCTGCTCGCGATGGCGCGACGCCACGACGTGGTGGACCGGTGCGGTGAGTTGATGGACGGCGTGGCGGGCGTGCTCGCGGCCGACCCGAAGCTCCAGGGCATCTTCATGTCGCCGCGCATCGCCAAGGCCGCCAAGCAACGGCTGATCGAACGGGCGCTCAAGGACGTGGCCCCCGTGCCGTTCGTCCGCTTCCTTCAGGGGATCGTGCAGCGCGGCAGGCAGGGGATGATCCCAGACATCGCGGCCGAGTACGAGCAGCTGGTGGACATCCACTTCAAGCGCCTGCACGCCGTCGTCACCACCGCGCATCCGGCCGACGCGGCGCTGCAGGGGGCCATCACCCAGCGGCTCACCGCCGTGTTCGGGAAAGCGGTGCGGGCCCACTTTCGGACCGAGCCCGAGCTCGTCGGTGGGGTGGTGGTTCGTTCGGGCGACTGGGTGTTCGACGGATCGCTGCGGCGCCGACTCCGGCTGCTCAAGCACCAGATGTTGCATGGGCAACTAGGCCGCGGCGCCGGCGCGAGGTAAGCTTGAGGGGTGCACGCCCTCATCGCCCTGGCCACTTTCCTCATTCAGCAGGCTGATGCAGCGCAGACCGGACCCCAGGCGGTGCCCGGACCATACTTCCAGCAGGATATCCGCTACACGATCACGGCCCGGCTGGATGAGCCCTCGGGCGCGCTGACCGGCTCCGGCCGGATGCTGTACCGGAACAACAGTCCCGATACCCTCACGACGATGGCGTTCCATCTCTACCTCAACGCCTTTCGCCCGGGCTCGAAGTGGGCGGCGCGGGAAACGGCCGAACAGGGCCGGAGCTGGTACGCCATTCTGCCCGATCCGTACTATGCCTACGAGCGCCTGCGCCGGGTGGCGGTGGGCGGCGCCGAGGTCGAGGTCCGCTACCCGGGAGCGCCCGATTCGACGGTAGCCGAGTTCACCCTGCCCAGGCCGCTCCCGCCCGGCGACTCGCTCACGGTGGACCTCGAGTGGGAGGCGCGGCTCAGCGTCGTGCCCCGGCGTCAGGGGCGTCGCGGCCGGCGCTACGATTTCGCCCAGTGGTATCCCGAGGTCGCGGTGTACGACCGGTTCGGCTGGGAGGCGCATCCGCTCTACCCGGAGGGCGAGTTCTTCGGCGAGTACGGGACATACGACGTCACGCTCGACCTGATGGCGGACCAGGTGTGCGGCGCCACCGGCGTTCCGGTCGAGGGCGATCCCGGGTGGTGGGCGGCGCGAGCCACGCCGGAGACGCCGGTCACCCTCCAGTCCGACTGGTACGGGGCCTCGACCTCCCCGAGCCCCTATCCCCCAGCCCCTAGCCCCAACTTCTCGGCGTCGCGGAGCGTGGGTCCGGGCAGGAAACTCGTCCGCTTCTACGCCGACAGCGTCGAGCATTTCGCCTTCTCGTGCAACCCGGACTACCGCTACGAGGAGGGCCGATCCGGCGGCACGGTGATCCACGCGCTCTACCTGCCAGCCGACAGCCTTTCCTGGGGGCATGGCGTCGCGGTCACGCGCGCCGCGCGCGCGCTGGCGTGGCTCGACCACATCTACGGTCCCTACGCCTGGCCGCAGGCGACGTTGCTGCACCGGATCGAGGACGGCGGCACCGAGTTCCCGATGATGGTGATGCTGGGTGGGGCGGGCGAGTCGCTGATCTTCCACGAGCTCGGGCACCTCTACACCTACGGCATCCTCGGCAACAACGAGTGGAAGGAGGGCTGGCTCGACGAGGGGTTCACCACCTTCCAGACGGGCTGGAATTTCCAGCAGCGCGCCCTCGGGGTGCCGAGCCGGCAGACGCAGATGCTGGTGCTGGGGCTGGACCTCGACGGTTGGAGCCAACCCGTCGTGCAGCCGGCCGAGGACTACCGCGACTACGCGACCTACTCCCGGATGATTTACACCAAGGGCCAGCTCATCTGCGAGATGCTGCGATACGTTCTGGGAGAGCAGACGTTCGAGCGCGTGTTGCGGGAGTACTACGCGCGGTGGCGGCTGAAGCACGTCACCTCGGAGCGCTTCGAAGAGGTCGCGGAAGCGGTGTCGCACCAGGATCTCTCGTGGTTCTTCGCCGAGTGGCTGCACGGCGAGCCGCTGGTGGACTACGGTCTCCACAAGGTGCGGCGCCGCAGGGCCGGGGACGGCTGGATCACCGACATCGAGATCGAGCGCCTGTCGGACGGCATCATGCCGGTGGACATCGCGGTGCCGGTGGGGGACTCGACGGTGATCGTGCGGGCGCGGGGCTTCGAGCGGCGGGAAACGGTCGAGGTCCGCACCGCGCTCGAGCCTGGGCGCATCGAGCTCGATCCCGCGCGCCAGACCATGGACTGGAACTACCTCAACAACGTCGAGGGTTGGCACTGGCCTCTCGCCGGCTCAGTCGGACGGGGCCTCGAGCAAGGGCACCTTGGCTGGTCGGCCACCACGCCCGCGTCGCGCGATCGGCTGGTCGTGAACTGGCTGCCGCTTGCCTGGTTCAACGACGCGGGCGGGGTGACGCTGGGACTCCAGTCGCGCTCGAATTACATGGGGCGGTTCGAGCTGAACCAGGCACAGCTCACCTGGCCCACCGGTTCGTGGAGCGGAGGGGACACGCTGGCGCGCGGCCGGTGGCGGCCGGACTACTACGTCTCGCTCCGGAACCCGGTCGCGAGCCGGGCTCCGCGGCGGCAGACGGAGCTGGCGAGCTGGTCGGTCGAGGGGCGCACGGGAGAGCGGCTGGCCGCGGAGCTGGACCGAAGCCCGCACTTCCTGGGCACCGTCGAGATGCACGTTGGGACCGCGCTGACGTTGATGACGGTCACCGACGCGCGCTACCTGGACCGGAGCCGCTGGAGCGACGTCAATACCGTGGAGCTGACTTCCTGGGCGTCGCGATCGCAGGCCCTCGACGGCGGCGCATCCAGCTCGCGGGTCGAGCTATCCATTGGGGCGGCGTTCGCGCCGCACAGTCCTGCCCGGGGATGCAACCTGGCCATAGCGCTCTGCCCGGTTGGCGAGCCTGGCATCCGGGAGAACACCTATGCCGCCTATGCCCGCGGACTGGCCGAGTCGCGTCGCGACTGGACGTTCGGGGTCGTCGGTGTCCGGCTCCGCGGTGTCGCGGCCGGCGTGCTCGGCGGAACCGCCGTGCCGTTGCAGCGACGCATCTTCCTCTCCGGTGCCGATCCATACGAGACGTTCACCAACCCGTTCTTGAGGAGCGCCGGTTCGCTGTTCGCGCGCGACGGCGTCCACTACCAGGCCCCCGGCGGCGGCGGCCTCCGCGGTTTCAGCCCGGCGACGGCCGCGACGTGGCTGGTGGGGTTCGGCGTGGAGGGCGGGGTACGGCTGTTCGAGCGGCCTCAGCACCGCCTGTTCAATACGATGAGCGTGGCCGCCTTCGCCGACGGTGCGTTGCTCGATCGCAACGCGATGGGCCGGGATGCCGCAGCCGACTGTGGCGTCGGCATCCGCGCCACGCACCGGGTCGGCCCGACGAGCTTCGTGACCCGGGTGGACCTCCCGTTGCTCGTCTCGCGGCCCGCCGCGGCCGTCGCTGGCGCGGCGCGGGACGGCGTGATGAAGTTCCGCGTGGTGTGGAGCCTGGAGGAGGCCTTCTGATCGGCGGCGACGATGCGATGGGCCGCCGGGGCTTCCTGTCGGAAGCGCTCAAGCTGGTCGTGCAGCAGGCGGGCGGATTGCTCGCGGACCGCTATGCGCCGCGGCGGCATTTTCGGCCCCCGGGAGCGCTCACCGAGCCGGCGTTCCTCGCCGCCTGCACGCGCTGCGGCTATTGCGTCGAGGCCTGCCCCGTGGATGCGATCGTGAGCGCACCGGCCAGCGCGGGCCTCGCGGCGGCCACCCCGATCATCGAGCCGCTGGTGCAGCCGTGCGTCGTCTGCGAAGGGATGTTCTGCGCCACGGTCTGCCCGACCGACGCCCTGATAGCGCCGGTGGACGGCTGGGCGAGCGAGAAGATGGGACGGCTGGCCCTCGATACCGGCCGGTGCATCGCGTTTCAGGGGATCGAGTGCGGCGTGTGCGCACGGGTGTGCCCGGTCGGGGCCGCCGCGCTGGACCTCGACGACGCGGGCCGCCCGGTGATCGGCGCGGCCTGCGTGGGCTGCGGCATCTGCGTGCGGGCATGCGTGACCACCCCGTCGTCGTTCACCCTCACCCTTCCGGAGGGCGTTTGACCGAGCACGAGCATCGCTTCGAGCCGAAGCACGTCGTGAAGCCCTGGGGGTACGAGATCCACTGGGCGGTCACCGACCAGTACGTCGGCAAGCTCCTGCACATCGAGGCCGGCCACCTGCTGAGCTTGCAGTACCACAACCGGAAGGACGAGTCCATCTACGTGCTCCGCGGGCGGATGATCTTCCGCTACCGGAACGCCGCGGGAGCGCTGGTGGACCGGGAGATGATTGCGGGCGAGGCGCAGCACGTGCCGACCGGCCTGGTTCACCAGTTCGAGGCGCTGGAGCACACCGACGTGCTCGAGGCCTCCACCCCCCACCTCGACGACGTGGTCCGCCTCAAGGACCGTTACGGGAGGGCCTAGCGTGCAGGTCATCATTCCGCTGGCGGGAAAGGGCACGCGGCTCCGGCCGCACACCCACTTCGTGCCGAAGCCGCTCATCAAGGTCGCGGGCCGCCCGGTGATGGACTGGGTGATGGACCGGCTCGAGGGGCTCGACGTGGAGGAGTTGATCTTCATCACCGGGCATCTCAAGGAGCAGGTGGAGAGTTATGCGCGGCGGCGCTACCCGGTTGCGTCGCGGTTCATCGAGCAGAAGGTGCAGGACGGCACGGCCGGCGCGATCCACCTCGCGCGGCCGCACGTGCACGGGCCGGTGATGATCATCTTCGTGGACACGGTTTTCGACGCCGATCTCTCGGTCGTCACGTCCAGCAAGGACGACGGGATTATCTGGGCCAAGGAGGTCGAGGACTACCAGCGCTTCGGCGTGGTGGTGACGGACGCGGCGGGCTACATGACGAGAATCGTCGAGAAGCCGCGCGAGCCGATCTCGAAGCTCGCCAACATCGGGCTGTACTACGTGCGCGCGGTGGACCAGCTGTGGCAGGGCATCGAGCACGTGCTGGCGCAGCCCCACCACAAGGGCGAGTGGTACCTCACCGACGCGTTCCAGTGGATGATCGAGCGTGGTGCGCGGATCAAGACCGCGGAGGTCGCAGGATGGTACGACTGCGGCACCGTCGCGACGACGCTCGAGACCAATCGCCTCCTGCTCGAGCTGCACCCCGAAAAGCGGCCGCCCGCGCCCACGGTGGGGAAGGGCGTCACGATCATCGAGCCGTGTTGCATCGAGGCCGGCGTGATCCTCGAGCGCTCGACGGTCGGGCCGTTCGCATCCATCGAGGCGGGGACCATCGTGCGGGATAGCGTGGTGACCAACGCGATCGTGGGGCGGAACTGCCGGCTGGAGCGGGTCAGGCTCGACGGCGCCTTGCTCGGCGACGAAGTGTTGCTGGAAGGGCTGACGGGTTCCGCCTCCATCGGCTCGCACGGCGAGGTGCGGGCGCGCTAGGCGTACCTCGCCATCGCGAGGTCCACGATGTCCCGCATCAGGTCGGTATAGGTGCGACCTGACTTGCGCGCGGCCATCGCGAACTCGGCGCCCGACGACAGCCAGGGGTTCGGGTTGGCCTCGAGCACGTAGATCTCGCCCTTGTCCGTGAGCCGCATGTCAATGCGGCCGTAGTCGCGCAGCTTCAGGGCCTGGTACGCGGCCACCGCCTTCTCCTGGATCCGCTCCGTGGTCTTCTCGTCCAGGTCCTCCACGACGTTCGAGCGGGTCTTCCGGTACGCCTCCGAGTCCTTCTCCCACTTCACGTCGGTGCTCGCGATCTTCGGCGTGCCCTCCGGCAACTTCGACAGATCGAGCTCGACCAGCGGGAGCGCCTCCGCCTTCTCCTCGCCCAGGACGGCGGCGTAGATTTCCCGCCCCTCGATGTACTCCTCGATCAGCGCGGGCGAGTCGAACTGCTCGTGGATGTAGTGGATCTTCTCCATCAGCTCCTTGACGCTCCCGACGACCGACGAGGCGTCTATTCCGATGGAGCCGTCCTCCGAGAGCGGCTTCACGATCAGCGGGAACTCGATGTCGTGCGCGTGGTCGAGCCGCCCCTTGTACGAGACCGCGAAGAACGGCGTTCTGATCTTGTGGAAGTGAAAGACCTTCTTGGCAAGCGACTTGTCCTGGGCGAGGTAGAGCGCGTGCGGGCCGGCGCCGGTGAAGGGCTGATCCAGGAGCTCGAGGTACGCGGCGAGGTTCATGTCCTTGGTGTCGTCGCCGGCGTACGACTCGGTGAGGTTGAAGATCAGGTCGGCATTGCAGCGCGCCACCGCCATGAGGCTCTGGTCGCGGCCGTCCAGCACGAGATACGACGGCTCGTGGCCGAGCTTGCCGAGGGCGTCGAAGATCTCCTCGCGATCCAGCTTGGGGCGCCGCGCCCGCTTGCTGGACTTCCGTTTCCGTTTCGCCCGGCGCGGGGGCGGCACCTCCTCGGCCGGCGCTGCGGGTTCTTCGGCGTCGTCCTCCCAGGTGTCATACAGGATCGCGATCTTGAGGCCCGCTTGGCTCATGCGCCCCTCACGGTTGGACGAAGCGTCCCCGGGTCAGGTAGTTCATCGCGAGCGTCGTCGCATACGCGGTCATCTCCACCAGCTGCGCGCTCTCCCGCGCCGTCTCCACCGCGAGCCCTAGCGCCTGCACGCGCTGCTCGATCGACTCGACCAGCGCCCGGACCAGGGGCCGCCGCACCCCCGTCCAGTAGGTCACCTTGTCCACGATCTCCTTGCGATGCTCCGCGAGCCACCCCGACGCGGACCGGATGCCCTTGCGCCGCCGCGACGAGGGCTTGAGCAGGATGTCGGCCAGGTCGGCGTCGAGCGCCAGCTCCGCGATGGCCTGCGCCTCGTCGGGCGCGTGCTGCTGGTAGAACTGCTCGACCGTGACGTCCATCTCCTCGACGGTCACGTCGGTCGCGCCCATCGGGCGGAGCGGCGGCTGATCGGCGACGCGGTGCGCGACGCGGTCCACGTAGCGGAGCTTCTGCAGCGCCGGCCAGCCCCGGTACTTGCGCCGCCACCCGGAGCGCGGGGTGAGCCACACCGCGAAGGTCTCGGCGAAATCCTCGTCGGGGTGCTTCTGGGCATACCAGCCGGCGATGTGGCGCACGTAGCGCCGGCTGAACGGCACCGGGCGGTAGTGCTCCTTGTAGGCGCGGCGAAACGGCCCGAACAAGGTGCGCCACTCGTCGCTCTTGTACAACTCGTAGGCGTAGTTGAAAGCGTGCCCGGCTTCATGGCGCAGGTACATCAGGATCTCGCGTTCGTCCTCGAGATCGTTCATGTCCCGCTCGAGCGCGGCGAGCTTTGGGTCGGCCAGGTAGAACGGGATGCCGACGACGGGCTCGCCCGAGGGGCAGCCCCATTCGTCGGTGAGGTAGCATGCCGGCCGGAAGTGCCGGAGTCCTTTGCGCTCGATGTCCCGGTACAGCGCATGGACGTACTTCTCGAGCGGAGAGCCCTCGAGCTTCAGGCCCAGCTCCTTGATGGGCTTGGTGAGGAGCTCCTGGACGTCGGCTGGTGTCTTCTCGAAGGGCGGCACGGTGCGTGGTCGGCGTTGGCCTACGCCGGCCGGCGGCGCGGGGGAGAACAATGAGCCGGGCGGGCCATCGGCATCTAGGATCGTCCCAGGCCCGCGGCGGCGCAGGCCACCAGCAGCGCCCGGTAGATTCCGGAGGGGCCGTCCACGTTCTCGTACCACTCGGTCACGAGATGCGTGTTGCCGCCGCGGCCGCCGGCGCCGAGCGCGATCCCCGGCACCCCGCTGCTGATCGCCACGTTCGCGTCGGTGGAAGCCGCCGCCAGGTCCGGCGTGTGGCCCACGAGGCGCGTCGCCGCGACCGCGCTCTGCACCAGCGGGTGGCCGGATTCGGTCACGCCGCTCGGCCGATAGCCGAGCGGCACGATCTGGAGCGTGAGCGGCCCCGTCCCCGCGGCGCGCCGCCGATTGGCCGTGTCCAGCGCCCGCGCGAGCGCTTGGGTCGCGCTGCCGTACAGGGCGTCGAGCGCGGCCTCGCCCTCCGAGCGCAGGTCCAGCTCGAGCCACGCTTCCTGGGGAATCGTGTTGAGACCCGAGCCGCCTCCGATCCGCACCACGCTGGCGGTAGTGCGAGGTGTCGTCGGGAGCGCCAGCTCGCTGATGGCTGCGGACGCCAGAGCGACGGCATGGATCGGGTTGGCGACGCCGAAGGCCGCCCATGAGTGGCCCCCCGGCCCGCGAAACACGGCGCGCAGCCGGCGCGAGCCCAACGCGCGGTGGACCACGCGCTCGATTCCGGCGCCGTCCAGCGCGATGAACCCGACCGGGCGGAAGCCGGGGTCGGCGAACAGGTGCTTGGCGCCGGCCAGATCGCCGGCACCCTCCTCTCCGGTAGTGGCGACGAGGGTGATGGGCACCGGCGGATGGATACCGGCGTGGCGGCAAGCCCCGGCCAGTGCCAAAATGCCGGCCAGACCGCGCGCGTTGTCACTGATGCCCGGTGCCACGAGCCTGGCGCCGTTCTGGTGCACCGTGAGGTCGGTCTCTTCGGGGAAGACAGTGTCCAGATGCGCGGCGATGACGACGCCCGTTCCCGCGCCGTCGCTCGCGGCCCCGCATCCGATCAGGTTGCCCGCCTCATCGCGGCGTGCGTCGCCGACGCCCAGCTCGGCGAGCTTGCTCGCCACCGCGTCGGCGCGGCGCCGCTCGTTCCCCGTCGGCGCGGGGACCGCGGCGAGGGCGCGCTGCCAGCTCAGGGTGTCGCTGTCGAACCGCTCCAGCCAGGCGTGCGCCTGGCGGACCTCCGGCAGCGCGGCGACGGCGTCAACGGCGTGGCGCATGTGCGGACGCTAACCCGCGCTCCAGGAGGTTGCAAGCGCGCTTGACGGCCTTCGGACGCGTGCGCAGACTGTACCGGTGCCGTCGCCGTCCGCACAGACTTCCCACCAATGTCACGCCCTTCCCATGAGCGTGGGCGCGTAGCATGCCCCGGCCGGACTACCGCGAGCTGGTGCGGTCGTATCTCGACCTGCGCTGGCACCTCGACCCGGTTGCCGCGACCCAGGCCGGCGTCGGCGGGCACGACGCCCGGCTTGGCGACTTCTCCAGGCCGCAGATCAAGGTGGCGCTCGCGGCGCTCAAGGCCATGGCTGCGGCGTTCGAGTACAGCGAACCCGCGTCGCTCGACGAGGAGGTGGACCAGACGGCGGTCCTCAACGATCTGCGCGTCACGATCGCGCGGTTCGAGAAGGAGAAGCCGCAGGAGCTGAATCCCGAGTTCCACCTCTCGCATCTCTTCGACGGGCTGTTCGCGCTGCTGCTGCGCACCGACCGGAGCGTGGAGGAGCGGGGCCGCGCGCTCACCGGGCGGCTGCGTGAGACTCCGCGCTTCCTCCAGGATGCGCAGGCCACGCTCGGCCGGCCGGCGCAGGTCTTCAGCGAGACCGCGCTGGCCGTGGCGGCGGGCGGCCGGGCGCTGTTCGGCGAAGCGATCCCCGAGTTCGCCGCGCGGCTCTCGCCCATCGCCCGCGCGGCGGCGCTCGAAGCCCTCGAGGCGGCGCGGCCGGCGATGGAGGAATTCGTCGCGTTCCTCGGGGGCGAGCTGGCGGACCGCTCGGATGCGGATTTCGCGATCGGGCGGGACCAGTTCGACTTCCGTCTCCACTTCGGGCACGCCCTGCGGGAAACGGCGCCGGCGCTGCTGCGCTACGGCGAGGCGCTCATCAGGGAAACTGAACTCGATCTCGAGCGGCGCGCCGAGGCGCTGGCGCCGGGCGTGCCATGGCGCGCGCTCGTCGAGCGCCTGCGGCAGGACCATCCCGGCGGCGACGGGCTGGTCGCCGCCTACGGTGGCGCCATGGAGCGCGCCCGCCGATTCGTGGCGGAGCGCGGGCTGGTCACCGTCCCGGATGGGCCGCTCGAGGTGGTCGAGACACCGTCGTTCATGCAGCCGCTGATTCCGTTCGCAGCGTACGATCCGCCCGGTGCCTTCGCCGAGCCCCGCACCGGATGGTTCTACGTGTCGGTGCCGGAGGAGGCGCAGCTCCGCGAACACAGCGCGCACGAACTCGCCCTCACCGCGCTCCACGAAGGGTATCCGGGTCACCACCTCCAGCACCTGATGGCGCAGGCGCAGCCCTCCCCGGTGCGGCGCGTGGTGTGGACCCCGCTGTCGGTGGAGGGCTGGGCGCTCTACTGCGAAGAAATGATGGGCGAGGAGGGGTTCTTCCTGGACCCCGCCGAGGCCTTCTTCCAGCGGCTGCACCTGCTGTGGCGGGCCGTTCGCATCGTGCTGGACGTGCGGCTGCACACGGAGGGGATGACCGTGGCGCAGGCCGTGCGCTTCATGATGGAGAAGCTCGACCTCGCCCGGGAGAGCGCCGAAGCGGAGGTGCGGCGTTACTGTGCCAACCCCGGCAACCCGCTGAGCTATGCCGTCGGCCGCCGCGAGCTGCTGCGCCTGCGGGAGGATTGGCGCAGGCGCGCCGGGGCGGGCTTCACGCTGCGGAAGTTCCACGACGAGGTCCTGTCTTATGGAGGGCTGCCCGTTTCCCTGATGAGATGGGGAATGGGACTGGGAGAATCGTGAGCGGTGAAAGGTGAGAAGTGAGGGGTTCAAGTGAGAGGTGAGAGGAGCGAAGGCGTGAGAGGTGCGCGCCTTCTCGCCTCGACCTCTCACTTCTCACGCACGACGGCCGGATGAAGATCCAACCAGCTGCCGCACCCACCAAACTTCCCCGCGCCGTCTATTTCTTCGGCGCGACGTCGCTCGCCAACGACTTCGCGTCGGAAATGATCTATCCGCTGCTCCCCGCGTTCGTGACGGGCGTGCTCGGTGGCGGCGCGCTGGCCCTGGGCGTGCTGGACGGCGCGGCCGACGCGGTGGCCGCGGGCTTCAAGCTGATCTCGGGGTACCTCGCCGACCGTCCCAGGCTTCGGGGGCCGCTGGTGGTCGCGGGCTACGCGATGGCCGCCGCCATCCGGCCGTTGATCGCGGCGGCAAGCTCCGCCTGGCACGTGATCGGGCTCCGCGCCGCGGACCGGGTGGGGAAGGGCATTCGGACCGCCCCGCGCGACACGATGATCGCCGAAGTAACGGCATCGGAGATGCGCGGCCGCGCGTTCGGCCTGCACCGGGCCGCGGACCACGTTGGCGCGATCCTCGGGCCGCTGTGCGCGGCGGGTTTGATCTATGCCGGGGTCACCATGCGGCACGTCTTCTGGATCGCCGCGGTGCCGGGAATGGTGGCGGTGGCGTTCGCCTGGGTAGCGGTGCGCGTGGCAGGGGCTAGGGACTCGGGGCTAGGGGTTAGGGAAGACGAGGCGCCTAGCCCCCAGCCCCTAGCCCCTAGCCCCAGTCGTTTCGCCGCGACGATCTGGATCCTGGTGCTCGCCGCTTCCCTGAGAGCCCCCGAGACCCTCCTCATCCTCCGGGCGCAGGATCTCGGCGTTTCCGTGGCCCTCATCCCGATCCTGTGGGCGGCGTTGCACGTCGTGCGTTCGAGCGTCTCCTATCCCGGCGG
>PMIK01000063.1 GCA_003157095.1 Gemmatimonadota bacterium
GTCGCCGCCGAGTTCGCGCTCGTCTCGTCCCGCCGCAATCGCATCGAGGCGATGATACGACGGGGCGACACAAAAGCCAAGCTGGCGCGCCGCGCCGTCCTCTCCATTGACCGCTCGATCTCGGGCACGCAGCTGGGCATCACACTGGCCAGCCTCGGCCTGGGATGGGTGGGCGAGCCCACGATCGCGCACACCCTGGAGAGCCTGTTCGCACCGTTGCCGGGGGTGCTGGCCCCGCTCGCCACCCACGGCGCGGCCGGCACCATCGCGTTCCTGTCCATCACCTTCCTGCACATCGTCCTGGGAGAGCTGACGCCGAAAGCGGTGGCGCTGATCTACCCGGAACGGACCAGCGCCTGGGTGGCGGGCCCGCTCCTGGCGTTCACCGTCGCGACCAACCCGTTCATCTGGCTGCTGCGCGGCAGCGCGAACCTGGTGCTCAAAATCTTCGGGTTACGCACTCCCACCCGCCTCGATCGCCTGCACTCCGCCGAGGAGCTGCGGATGCTGGTGGACCAGAGCGCGAAGGGCGGCAACCTCGACCGCGACGACGCGCGGCTGCTGGCGGGGGTATTCGAGTTCTCGGAGAAGACCGCGCGCGATGTGATGACACCGCGCACCGCGATGGCGGCGCTGCCGGCCACGGCGTCCCTCGCCGAGGCCGCGGACCGGATCGCGGCGGCCCGGCGCTCGCGCTATCCGGTGACGGGCGCCTCGCTCGACGACATCGTGGGCATCGTCCACGCCAAGGACGTGCTCGCCGCCCTGCGCAGCCCCGGCCCGCCNNGTGCTGGCCGACATGAAGCTCAAGCGCGTCCACATGATCATCGTGCTCGACGAATTCGGGGGCACCGCCGGGCTGGTGACGATGGAGGACCTGCTCGAGGAGATCGTCGGGCAGATCTACGACGAGTACGACCGGCCGGCGGAGCCGCGGCCCAGCGGCGCGACGCCGCCCCCGACGGCCACGCAGTCCGGCGGCCTCACCCTCGCCGAGGTGAACGCGAGCTGCGGCCTGGCGCTCGCCAGCGACGACTACACGACGCTGGGCGGGTACCTGTTCGGCAAGCTGGGACGGCTGCCGAAGGCCGGCGACCGCGTCGCGGTCGAGGGAGGAGCGTTCGAGATCACGGCGATGGACGGCAGGAAAGTTGGTGAAGCGAGATTCGTGAGTGGTAAAGGTGAGAAGTCAGAGGTGAGGGGTGAGAGGGTCAAGTGAGAGGTGAGAAGTTGGGGTGAGAGGTGCCCCTCTCACGCATTCGAGCTTCTCACCCCTCACTTTGCAGTCTCCTGACAATCTCCGCCGCGACGCGTATCGCTTCCTTCATGGACGACGCATCCGCAATGCCCTTCCCGGCGATATCGAGCGCGGTCCCGTGGTCCGGCGACGTCCGCGGCACCGGCAGGCCGAGGGTCACGTTCACGGCGCGGCCGAACGACGCGACCTTGATGGCCGTCATGCCCACGTCGTGATACGGCGCGAGCACCGCGTCGAACTCCCCTCGCAGCGCGCGCACGAAGACGGTGTCGGCCGGCAGCGGCCCGGCGATGCCGAGGGTGCGGGCAGCCGGCCCCAGCACGCGCTCCTCCTCCTGCCCGAACAGGCCGCCCTCGCCCGCATGCGGGTTCAGCGCGCAGAGCGCGAGCCGCGGCTCGGCCAGACCGAACCAGGCCGTGAGGTACCGCTGGGTCACGCGGCCCACCTCCACGATCCGCTCCCGCGTCAGAATGGACAGCGCGTCCCGGAGCGCGAGATGCGTCGTGATCAGCACCACGCGCAGCCGGTCCGAGGCGAGCATCATGGCCACCTGCCGGGCGCCGGTCAGATCGCGCAGCAGCTCGGTGTGCCCGGGGAAGCGGTAGCCCGCGGCGTTGAGGGCCCGCTTGTCGCCGGGGCCCGTCACGATCGCGTCCACCCGCCCTTCCTTCCAGAGCCGCACCGCCGCCTCCACCGCCCGTCCCGTGAGCCGGCCGGCCAGCGTCAGGGATTCCTCTCCCCCCGCCGTGCCCCCGTCCCAGCGCCCGACGCCCTCCGCGTGGTCGGCGCCTATGCCGGCGATCACGTCGTCGGGGCCGACCACCGTCGTCTCGGCATCCGCCGCGCCGATGGCCGCCGCCACGACCTCCGGCCCGATCCCGCGGGGATCGCCCACTGTGATGGCCAGCCGGGGAATGGCGATACGGGCCCCCCTCAGAGAACCGCAATCAGAACACAGAATGCCGTGGAGTTGCCAGACGGCAAGTTGCGAGTGGTCAACCCGCAACTCCGCAAACGGTCAGAGCCTGACGCTCACGTATACCTGATTGCGGAGCGTTCGGATCAATTCCTGAACGGGCTTCTGCTGGGCGAGCTGCCGCCGCAGCGTGTCCCGCAGGTCCTCGAAGGTGAAGTCCCGCTCGGGCTGCAGGTCGGTGAGAATGGCCACGACGAACTTGGTGCGGTTCACCGACTCGACGCCCACGGAGAAGGGCGGGATGACCTGGCCGATGGTGGCCGATTCGAACGCCGCGGCGTAGATCGGCGGCAGCTTGGCGCGCTCGACGGAATCCACGTGCGTCTGCTCGGTCGTGTCGGCGTAGAGCCGCGCCAGCGAGTCGAAGTTCGCTCCCGCACGGAGCAGGGCCGCCACCGAATCGGCGCGCGCGCGCGCCACCGCCAGGTTGGCCGAGTCAATCGCGGGCACGAAGAGGATGTGGCGCGCCTTGATCTCGCCCGGCTGCACGCGCTCGACCTTGATGATGTGGAAGCCGAAGGCCGTTTCCACGGGGTCGGAGACGTCGTTTTCCTTCATGCGGAACGCGACCCGATCGAAGGCGTCCACCATCGAGCCGCGCCGGAACCAGCCGAGATCGCCGCCCTGCTCCCGGGAGCCCGGGTCGTCGGAGGACCGGCGCGCCAGGGTCTGGAAGTCGGCGCCGTTCCTGATCTGCACCAGCACCGACTCCGCGCGCGCCAGCGCCGCAGCCCGGGCCTGCGCGGTGGGCCGCGGGGCAATCACGATCTGCTTGAAGAACACCATGGCCGGGCGCTTGGTGCGCTGCCCGGTGGACAGTTGCCACTCCTGGAAGGCCTGGCGGAGCTCGGGCAGGGTCACGTTGCCCGGGTGGAGCTTCCCGTCCTGCCGGAGCTTGTTGAGGTACGCATCCTGGTACTGGAAGCGCCGCTGCTGCTCGGCCAGCCAACGGCGCCACTCCTCCGGCGTCCCGAAGCCCGCCAGCGCGATGGACGAGCGGAACTCCCCCTCGGTGCGGTACTGGCCGCGGATGGTCTTGGCCTGATCGTCCGTCTTGCTCAGCACCTCGGCCTCGTTCACCGAGATCGAGGTGTCGCGCCGCGCCTTCTGGTAGAGCACCTCGTCGTCAATCATGCTCTCCAGCATCTGCCGGCGGAGCGTCATCCTGCCGGCGGAGTCGGGCGGCAGCTGCAGCCCGTTCTGCGCCTGCTGAATGAGCAGCTTCTCCTGGATGTCGGAGAGGAGAATGGGCTGGACGCCCACCACCGCGACGACGCGATCAATGAGCTGCGGCGCCTGCTGGGCACAAAGGGGCGCGGGCGCTGTCGCGAGGATCAGCGCCCAGGCGGCGGTGCGCCCGCGCCCCACCGGCTTACTTCCCCCGCTTGGACGGGGCCGGCGCCGCCGGCTGCTGCCCCGGCCGCGGCTGCGCGCCGATCGGCGGCCCGCTGGGCGCGGGCATCACCTGCATGGCGCCGCCCGATGGGGTGGCGGGGCCGCGCAACTCGGTCACCTTCTCCACGGCCCGATCCACGCCGGCGGGCGAGATGCTCCACGCGGAGCGCCCGCGCAGCAGGTCCGCCAGGAAGGGCGGCACTTCGAAGAACGGGTGAGTGGCGGGCGCCGAGATGATGCCGGCGAAGTACTCGTCCACCCGGTGGGCGGCGGCCTCGGTGCGGCCTCTCCCGGCGGCTGTCCCGGCGGACAGCGACTCGGGGGAGACCCCCAGGTGCGCCTCCATCGTCGTGAGGTCCTGGCGATACATCCGGCGGATGGTGTCGCGGTCCGCCGCGGTGATCGTGATCCCCATCGTCCGGGCGGCCTGGATCATCAGCTCGTTCCGCACGATGGACCGGACGAACTGCAGCAGCGTCGAATCCGGCGCCTGGGACACCGCCGACCGCGTCTGGGTCGGGAATGCCTCCAGCCAGCGCGCGAAGTCGCGCATGGTGAGCTTACCACCCCGGTATGTCGCGAGCACGCGGCCGCTCGTCTTGGCGTCGCGCAGATTCTGAGCCGCCGCGCGAATCGCGGCGGGGGCCGAGCCCCTCACCTTGATGCCGGTCTCCCGATTCACGCTGTCGGCGTAGACGGAGTCTATCCGCTGCACCAGCACGCCCTGGAGGCCGGCCGCGAATGAGTCGTGCACCTGGGCCAGGGTCGGCCGCCAGATGATGTGGTAGCCCCACGGTGACCGCACCGCGTCCGAGATCTGGCCGGGCTTCAAGCCCCACGCCGCATCCTCGAACGACTTGACCAGCGTACCGCGCGTGACCAGCCCCAGGGAGCCGCCGCTCTTGGCGCTCCCGGGGTCGTCGGATTTCTGCTGGGCGAGCCTGCCGAAGTTCGCCCCGCCCTTGAGCTGCGCCAGGTACCCTTCCGCCACGTGCCGCTTCGCCGTCTGGATCGCCGCCGTGGTGTCCTGCGCCACCCGGACGAGGATGTGGTCGAGCCAGCGCAGGTCGCCCACATTGTAGGCACTGTCCACTTGCCGGTCGGTCACCTTGGCGCGCCGGACGATCACGCTGTCGTGGAAGTGATCAACGAGGCGCTGCATCACGATCGGCCAGTTCGCCGCCATGATGGTCGCGCTGTCCGTGAGGCTGTCGCCCCGGGCCGCCGCCTGAGCCAGCAGCTGGTAGTCCACCCACAGGTCGGCGAGGCGGTCCACGACCGTGCGATTGAGGGGGATCTGCTTGACCGGCGCGATCAGCTGCGCGAGCTGGGTCGCCGTCAGTTCCTGTCCGGCCGCCCGGGCGACGACGTCCTGGTGGGCGGTCATCGCGTCACGCAGGCCGGAGCAGCCGGCGAGCGCGAAGATGGAAAGCAGCGCGAAGCGACGAAGCATCGTGTCTCCTATTGGGTTGTCTCGTCCACCGCGCGCGACAGCGCGCGCACCAGTCCCGCCACGAGCGGCATGCCGCCCAGCCGGCGGAGCTTCATCACCAGCGGCGCGGCGCGGCGCACGTCGGCGTCAAATTGCACTTCGTCCATCGCGGCGGTGAGGTTCGCGAGTCGCGGGACCGCGCCGGCGCGGAACACCAGGCGCGCCTCCTCACCCCGCACCAGAACCGTTTCGAGGCCGAGACGCGCGCCGATCACCCGCAGCTGGGTGAGTGCCACGAGCGCCTCGGCCTCGGCGGGAGGCCGGCCGAACCGGTCCACCATTTCCTCCCGCAACTCTTCAATTTCGCCACTCGACTGGCTGCGCGCCAGACGCCGGTACAGGTCGAGCTTCGCCGCGTCGTCCGGGACGTAGGCGTCGGGCAGCAGGGCGGCCCGGTCCAGCAGCACCTCCGGCGGCGCCGCGACGACGCCCCGGGCCTCGCCCTTGAGGCTCCGCACCGTGTCCTCGAGCATCCGCAGGTACACGTCCACCCCCACCGACAGGGCGAAGCCGGACTGCTCCGCGCCCAGGATGTTCCCCGCCCCCCTGAGCTCGAGGTCCTTGAGCGCGATCCGGTAGCCGGCGCCCAGCTCGTTGTAGTGCACTAGCGTCTCGAGCCGCTTCTCGGCGGCGGGATCCACGCCGTCGGGCACCAGCAGGTAGCAGTAGGCGCGGCGATGGCTCCGCCCCACCCGGCCGCGCAGCTGGTAGAGCTGCGCCAGGCCCAGCTGCTCGGCGTGGTGCACGATCATGGTGTTCGCGTTGGGCACGTCGAGCCCCGACTCGACGATCATGGTGGAGCACAGCACGCCGACCTCGCCCGAGACGAAGCGGCGCATCACCTCGTCGAGGTCGCGGGCGCGCATGTCACCGTGGGCCACGCCGATGACCGCGCGCGGGGCCACCCGGCGGATGCGCTCGACCACCGTCTCGATGGTCTCGATCCGGTTGTGGACGAAGTACACCTGGCCCCCGCGGTCGAGCTCGCGGGCGATGGCCTCCTCGAGCAGCTCGTCGTCCCAGGGCTCCACGAAGGTCAGCACCGGGGAGCGGTCCCGCGGCGGCGTCTCGATGAGGGTGAGATCGCGCAGCCCCGCGAGCGAGAGTTGCAGGGTGCGCGGGATCGGCGTCGCGGTCAGGGTGAGCACGTCCACCGCGAGGCGCAGCTTCTTCAGCCGCTCCTTGTGCTCCACGCCGAAGCGGTGTTCCTCGTCCACCACGATCAGCCCGAGGTCGTGGAAGACGACGTCGGGCGACAGCAGCCGGTGGGTTCCGATCACGACGTCGAGCTTGCCGGCGGCCAGGTCGGCCAGCGCGGCCTTCTGCTCCCCGGGGGTGCGGAAGCGCGACAGCGTGACCAGGCGGACGGGGTAGTCGGCGAGCCGCTCGCCGAAGGTGCGGCCGTGCTGCTCCGCGAGAATCGTCGTAGGCGCGAGGACCGCTACCTGCTTGCCCGCCGTCACCGCCTTGAAGGCGGCGCGCACCGCGATCTCCGTCTTGCCGTATCCCACGTCTCCGACGACCAGCCGGTCCATCGCCCGGGCGGCCTCCATGTCGGCCTTCACCTCCACCGTCGCCTTCCGCTGGTCGGGCGTGTCCTCGTAGAGGAACGAGGATTCCAGCTCGCGCTGCCACTTGCCGTCGGGGGGAAACGCGTACCCGGGCTCCAGCCGGCGGCGCGCATAGAGGTCCAGCAGCTCGGCCGCCATCCGGTGGACCGACTCCTCCGCCTGGCGGCGCACCCGGGCCCACCGCTTCCCCCCCAGGTGGTCGAGCTTGGGTGGTGGCGCCTCGCTGCCTTCGGCCTCCACGCCGCGGTAGCGCTCGAGCTGGTCAATCCGGTACAACGGCACGTGCAGCAGGTCGCCTCCGTGGTACTCGACGGCGGCCACCTCCAGCGTCCCGTCGGCGACGGGGATGGTCTGCATCCCGCGGTAGATCCCGATGCCGTGCTCGAGGTGCACGACCGCATCGCCCGGCTTCAGCGCCGCAACGGCGCCCACCGGCGACGCCTGCCGGTAGCGGCGCGGGCGGCGGATGCGGCGCGCCCGGCGGAAGATCTGGTGATCGGTGAATACCACGAGTCCGGGGAGCGTGAAGCCCCCGTCGAGCGCGCCCACGGCGAGATGCAGGCGCTCCGGGAAGCGGCGCCCCTCGCCCAGCAGCTCCTCGAGCCGCTCGAGCTGGCCCTCGTTGTCGCACAGCACCAGCGCCTCGGCGTCTTCGGGCGGCCGGAGCCGGGCGAGGTCGCGGCCGATCTCCGGAGGCGGCGCCACGGGGAGCGCCTCGCCGTCGGGGGCGCCGAGCGCGAGCCGGGCGAAGCCCTCGCGCGCCGCGGTCCACGCCGCTGGTTCCACCAGCAGCTCGGCGCGGGACGGCACCTCCTCGCCGAGCCGCCGCGCGATGGCCGCGTGGTGCTCGGCCTCGGCCCACGCGCGGCGCACCTCCTCGTCCTGCCGAGCGACGTCGTCCTCCACCAGCAGCGCGCCGGCGGGGAGCAGGTCGAGCAGGCTGCGCCGCACCTCGCCGGGGACGTCGCCCAGGGTGGCTCGCGGATCCACGGGCAGGACGGTGACCCGGTCCACCGGCCCGGTGGACCGCTGGGTGGAGAGGTCGAACGTGCGCAGCGCGACGCACCCGTCGTCCCAGAACTCCGCGCGGGCCGGCTGCGTCATCCCGAAGCCGTAGACGTCCACGATCCCGCCGCGCACCGAGTACTCGGCGACGTCGGTGACCATCGGGACGCGGGCGTAGCCCATCCGCTCGAGCCGGGCCACCGCGTCGCGGAAGGACGCGCCGGCCACCAGCTCGAGCCGGGCGGCTTCCAGCGCCGCTGGAATCAGCGTGCGCTCCGCCGTCGCGCGCGCCGTCGTCACCACCGCCCGCGCCGCGCCGCGGTTCAGGCGCTCCAGCGTCTCCACGCGCTCACCCGCGATCTCGTAGTGCGGCTCGTTTTCGCCCAGGCCCTCGCGCTGCGGGTAGAGAGCGACGTGCTCGTCCGTCAGGAGCACGGTGAGGTCCGCCAGCCAGCGCTCGGCGTCGGCGGGCGACGGCGCGACGATCACGGTCAGCAGATCCGGCCACTCCAGGGCGAGCGTCGCCACCAGCACCGCGCCGGAGGAGCCGGGAAGCGGCGCGAGCGCATTGCGGGCGCGCGGCTCGCGCACCCGGCGCATCAGGTCGCCGACGGCGGGCAGGGCGCGGAACGCGGCGACGAGGCGCGGCAGCGGCATCGGCTACGCGCTCCGCTCGAGCGTGCCGGCGGCCACCAGCGCTTCCGCCACCAGCACCAGCAGCGCGGCGGCGAGCAGCCAGCCCGTCAGCTCGCTGCGCCCCGACCCGCGGAACCGCTCCGCCGCATACGCCTGCGGGCTCGCGGCGATGGTGACTTTGGCCCCCGGGAAGCGCCCGGCGATATCCGACGCTGCGGCGCGGCGGAGGTCCGACTCGCGCGGGTCGGGCGCGACGACCAGCGCGCCCGCGGTGTCGCCGGCCGCCAGAAGGAAGTACACGCCAGGCGCGGCAGGCGCCGCGATCGCGCGCGCGCCTTCGACGCGGCGCACGGTGCCGTCGCCCAGCGTGAGGGCCGTGACGTTGTCAGGCAGCGGGACCGTTTCGCCGGGCGCCGCCTCGAGAATGCCCTCGTCGCCGCGCGCCAGCCGGTTTACCAGAAGGCCGACGAACGGCACGAAGCCGCTCGCCAGGGGAAGCGACGTCTCATCCGGCGCGAGGCGGCTCCCCACCACGACCGTGCGGCCGGAACGCACCAGCCACGGGTCTCCGCCGGCTCGGGCCAGCACGCCGCGCGCCTCGACGCCGGACGACGACTCCAGCCGGTAGCGGCGCTCGACCCGCGCGCCGTTGATCTCCGGGAGCCGTGGCGCCGCGAGGGTATCCTCGCGCTCGACGCGCGGCCCGAAGCGCCACGGCACGCCGGCGGCCGCGAGGGCGCGGTTGGCGGTGCCGAGCCCGACGGGATCCCGCGGTGGGAACACGACGGCAGCCCCGCCGGGCTCCGCCGCCATCGGGCCCAGCCTCACGGCAAGCGCGGTGCCGGGATGGACCTCACCGGCACGCTCGAGGGCGCCCAGGGCTGCGGCGAGGAACGGCCCGGCCTCGCCCGGATCCCACGAGACGGTGGCAGGCGGCACCACGCGAACCGCGAAGGGACGGCGGTCGTCGGCCCGGAGTTCGTCCGGCTCGAGACTCACGTCGCCCGTCGCCCATCCGATGGCCGGAGCTGTGACGGACAGCAGGGCGACGTCGCGCGCCGCGACGAGGGAGCGTGCACCGGGACGCCCTCCCATCGAGACGGTCACCGCCACCCTGGCGTCGGCCGGCTCGGGAGCCCCGCCGATCTCCGCGGCGACGGTGCCGCTCCCTACCAGCCAGGTCGCGGGGCTGGCGCGGGCGGAGACGACTGCGCGGTTGGGGGGCGGGTCGGCCGGCGGATGGTACACCAGCACCGGCAGCCCGGCTGCCGCGCTGTCGGGCGGTCCAAACGCGCTGAGCTGGATGTCGGAGAGCACGTGGATCTCGCCGCGCGCATAGCCTGAGGCGCGCACCAGACGCGCGGCGGTCGCGACCGCCGCCGAGAGGTCCAGCCGCACCGCTTCCGGCCGTGCCGCCGTAACCACCGCCAGCAGAGCCTCCTGGGATCCCCGTCGCGCCACACCGTCGGCGCCGATCAGCCACAACGCATCGGAGGGCTGCGCGGCGCGCAGTGTCTCCCCGGCCCGGGCCGCGAGGTCGTCGAACGTCCGCACCCCTCGCGAGACGGCGCCGGAAGAAAGCGAGTGGTCCAGGATCAGCGCCAGCGCCGTCGGCTCGTGGCCCGCCCCGACTCTGGCCGGCACCACCGGCCGGCCGGCGGCGAGCGCGACCAGCGCCACCGCCGCCACGCGCAGCAGCAGCAGGAGCAGATGGCGCAGACGAATGGTGCGCTTCGCCTCCCGCTCCGTCTGCCGCAGGTAGCGCATGGCGGGAAACACGACGTCGGGGGGCCGGCGGCGCTGGAACAGGTGCAGCAGCGGCGGCACGAGGGCGGCGCCGAGCAGCAGGAGCGCGAGGGGCTGGAGGAAGACCATCAGCCCAGCCGGGCCCTCCCCTCGGCGGCGCGCCGGAGCGCGTGTCCGAACGGGGTCGCCGTGGACACGTGGTGGTAGGCGATCCCGCCGGTGCGTAGCGACCGGCGCCACGCGGTCACGACGCGCTCGACGGTGGCGCGGTAGTCGCGCCGGAGGTCGCGCGGCGACGCGACCACTCCCTCTCCGGTCTCCGGATCCACGAAGCGCGCCTCCCCCGCCGCATCCAGATCCAACTCACCCGGATCCATCACGTGGAAGACCACCACCTGGTGTCCCCGGTGCCGCAGATAGCGCAGCGCCAGCAGTACCAGGTCCCGATCCACGAGCAGATCGGAGATGAACACCACCAGACCCCTGCGGCGCAGCAGCCCCGTCACCCGGCCCAGGGCCTGCTCGGCCGCCGTGCCGCCCCCGGGCGCGAGGTCGAGCAGTGCGCGCACCAGCAGGTGCCACTGCCCGGGACGCGCGCGCGGCGCGATCGCGCAGCGCACCTCGTCGTCGAATCCGATCAGCCCGGTGGCGTCACGCTGGCGGAGCAGCACCAGGGCCAGCGCCGCGGCCAGGCGTGTTGCGTAGTCGAACTTGCTGAGCCGGCGCTCGGGATCTCCCGACCACGCCATGGAGCGGGACACGTCAAGCACGATCGTGGCCCGGAGGTTGGTTTCTTCCTCGTACTGCTTGACGTACAGGCGATCGCGCCGTCCGACGACCTTCCAGTCCAGGTAGCGCAACTCGTCGCCCGGCTGGTAGGGCCGGTGCTCCGCGAACTCGACGGAGAACCCCCGGTACGGCGAGCGGTGCAGCCCCGACAGAAAGCCCTCCACCACACCCTCGGCCACCAGCTCGATTCCGCCGAGGCCGCTAACCTCATGCGGGTCGAGCAGATCGAGGCGATCGCGCGCTACGCGGGACGGCAAGGCCACTCGTTGTCACTTGGACAGGACATGACCAAAGTTAGGCGAGGCCGGCAAGACGCGCCAAGTGCTTGGGGAATTGGCAGTTGGCTATGTGGCGTCAGTTGGCACGCTCTATGCCATTGCCAGTCAGTGGACCACGTGTCCGGAGGTTACGATGCTCGCCCGCACATTCCTTGGCACTTGCTTCGCGCTCGCAGGACTCCTCGCGGCGGGGCAGCCCGCTCGCGCCTCTTCCCGGGCCCACGAGCCTCCCGCGGTCAGCATCTGGACCAACCACGGCGGGGTGTATCGGCGCGCCGCGCGGGTCCAGGTCTTCTTCCGCACCGAGGTTGACGCCTACGTGACCGTGCTGCGCGTGGACACGAACGGCCGGGTGCGGGTTCTGTTTCCACCCGAGCCCGGTGATTCCAACTTCGCGCGTGGCGGCGAGACATACGCCGTTCCCGGCAGTGACAGCGGCGACACGTTCGTCGTTGACGACGCCCCGGGCGAGGGCTACGTCTTCGCCGTGGCGAGCCAGGACCCGTTCGCCTACGACGCCTTCACCGAAGACGACCACTGGAGTGTCGAGGCGATCGCCAGCCTGAGCGACGGCCGGATCCATGGCGACCCGAACGCGTCGCTGCGGAACCTGGTCCAGCAAATCATGCCGGAAGGGTACGCCGACTACGACACGCACCTGCTGCCGTATGACGTCGAGCAGCGGCGCGACAACTCTTCCATCGCGCCCGCAACGCTCGTTGCGGCGCGGCAGCCCGCTCGCGCGGCGTCCCGGGCGCCCCAGCCTCCCGGCGTCCGCATCTGGACCAACCACGGCGAGGTGTATCAGCACGCCGAGCGGGTCCAGGTCTTCTTCCGCACCGAGCGTGACGCCTACGTGACCGTGCTGCGCGTGGACACGGACGGCCGGGTGCGGGTCCTGTTTCCGCACGAGCCCGGCGATCCCAACCTCGCGCGCGGCGGCGAGACATATACCGTTCCCGGCGTTGACGACCGAGACGCGTTCGTCGTGGATGACGCCCCGGGGGTGGGCTACGTCTTCGCCGTGGCGAGCCAGGACCCGTTCGACTACGACGCCTTCACTGCCAACGACCAGTGGAGTTTCCAGGCGGTCGCCAGCCTGAGCGACGGCCGGGTCCATGGCGATCCGTACGCGTCGCTGCAGGACCTGGTCCAGCAGGTCATGCCGCAAGGGTACGCGGACTACGACACGCACCTGCTGCCGTATGACGTCGAGCAGCAGCACGACTATCCGCGCTTCCTGTGCTACGATTGCCATGCCTACACTCCGTACGCGTCCTGGGACCCGTATTCCGCGTGGTGCCCGAGGTTCTCGCTGGCCGTGTACTACAACCCATTCTACTTCTACCCGAGTTACTGGTATCCGACGCGCTACTACGGCGGCACCAACGTCGTGTACGTGCGGCCGGGGCTGACCGGCCGGCAGTATGTCTTCCAGACACGGTCCGACCGCGGCGCACCGTACACGGTCTACCGCGACCGGCGCGGCGCCGGGATGCAGCAGCCGCCGGACCGCGGAGTGCGCGGCATGGATGTCGGCGGTGTGGGGAGCATCCCCTCGCCCGGCGGCCGCAGGACCGTGGGCGGTGGCATAGAGCAGGGCGGCCGCCGGATGGTCGGGGGCGGTACCGAGTCCACACTGAGCGGGCCTCCTGCCCAGAAACGGCTCTTCAGCGGATGGCCGCAGGACAACGGCCGGCGCGCGGTGCGCGACGCCGTACCGGAGCCCATCACGAATCCCCGGGTCGTCGGGCCCTCGGCCATGACGCCGTCGCGTGAGGACATCGCCCCGGCGCAACCGCGCCAGCGCGGCGTCTACATAGATCCCGGCACGCGACCGACGAGCACGGCCGGACGTCCGGAGCAGCGCGAGAACCAGCGGTACATCCCGCAGGCCGCTCCGCAGCAGGAGTCGCGCGGCACGCGGGGCTACGGAGCGCCGCAGCAGTCGCGCGGCGCAACGGGATACGTCCCGCGCGAGGCGCCGCGATCCGGATACGCGCCTCGAGGCGGAGGCCCCAGTTCATCACCCCCCGCCGCGCGGGCGGCGCCACGCGCCGCTCCGGCACCCCGATCCGCGCCCGCCTTGGTGCGACGGCGTGGGTGACGGGTGGAGGCGCCCCTCTGGCGCCCCACCGCGTGAAACTTCCCGATGCGCCCGGCGGTATCTTACGACCGGGCGCATTGGCATTTGATGCCCAGCTTCTTCCCGCCACCCCGGAACCCGCTCACATGACGCATCGCTCCGCTGTTCTCCTCCTGGCCGGCGCGGTTCTGCTGGCCGGCGCTCCGCCGCTCCTGGCGCAGGCCACTTCCCGCCGGGACGCCGCCGCGATCCGGCGGGCCGCGGAATCCATCACGGAATCCGACGTCCGCCAGCGCATCGGCATCATCGCCGACGACTCGATGCTGGGACGCGCGACGCCCAGCCCCCAGCTGGAGGAGGTGGCGGCCTGGGTCGCAGACCAGTTCCGGCAGGCAGGACTGGCGCCGGGCGGCGACAGCGGCTCGTTCATCCAGCGTTACGGCATCCGCCGGCTGTGGGTGGACTCCACGTCGTTCGTGATGGCGATGGGCCGCGGGGCCCACGGCCACTGGCTCCTGGGCCGCGAGTCCGCGCTCCTCTTCGGGGATCCGCCCGCCGAACCGATCACGGCGCCAATTGTCCTGATGGCGGGCCTGCCGGCCGACACGGCGCGCCCGTTCGGCGACGTGCCGATGCGCGGCACCATCGTCCTGCAGGTGCTGGACACGTCCCGGATCACCAACAACCTCCTCCCGCTGCTGACCCGGGGCGTGGCTGCAGGCGTCAAGGCCTGGATCTTCGTGTCCAACCGCAACGTCGCCCAGTTCACCGTCTTCGCCGGGGGATCGCTGCGGCCCAAGTACGAACTGGCGGGTCGGCACCGTCCGGGGCCGCTCGGCATTTCCATCTATGAAGTCCGGGAGAGCAGCGCGGCGGAGCTACTCAGCGCCGCGGGCGAGAACTCCGCCGTCCTGCTGGCGCCCGGCGCCGCCCCGATCGTACGCGCGCTCACCGGCTTCACCGCCACGGTGGACATCCGGCGCTCGGTGGAGAGCGACGCGTCGGCCCCCAACACCATCGGCGTGCTGGAGGGCAGCGATCCACAGCTCAAGAACGAGTACGTCTTCTTCACCGGGCACATGGATCACCTCGGCACCGCGAGCGGCGACGAGGGGTGCCGGGCGGCGGGCGCCGACACGATCTGCAACGGAGCCGACGATGACGCGTCCGGCGCGGTCGCCGTCGTCGAACTGGCGCAGGCCTACGCCCGACTCGATCCGCGGCCCAGGCGCTCGATCGTCTTCATGACGGTCTCGGGCGAGGAGCGGGGCCTATGGGGCAGCGGGTACTACGCCGATCATCCCGAGTTCCCGCTCGCCACCACGGTGGCCGACCTGAACACGGATATGATCGGGCGTAACCCGAGCAACGCCGTCATGGGCATCGGGAAGGAGCACTCGTCGCTGGGGCCGCTGGTGGACAGCGTCGCCGCGAGCCACCCGGAGCTGCGCATGCGCGTCATCGGCGACACCATGCCGCAACAGAACCTGTTCGTCCGCTCCGACCACTACAACTTCGCCCGCAAGGGTGTGCCGATCCTCTTCTTCACGACTGGGCTGCACCGCGACTACCACCGCCCGACCGATTCGGTGGAGAAGATTGACGCCGAGCAGGAGGCGCGGATCATCCGGCTCGACTTCTACCTCGGCCTCGCCGTCGCCAACGCGACGTCGCGGCCGGTGTGGAACCCGGACAGCTACCGGCGGATCGTGTTGCAGGCAGGGCAGTAGCGCGGGGCCGCTGGCAGGGGCTAGGGGTTAGGGGCTAGGGGCTNNGGGGCTTGGGGCTAGGGAATGCGAAACCCCTAGCCCCTCGTACCTAGCCCCTAGCCCCATCACTCTTCCGCAGGACGCCCGTCTTTCGGATATTGGCCGTGCATCCTCCTCGCGGAGGCCCGGATGGCACGGCATCCCGCAGCACTCGCTTCTGTGGAAGCCGCTTCCCGCGTGGCGGCGACCGCGCGCCGCGCCCACCGGCTGTGATCCGCCTCGGGCCGGCCGGCTGGTCGTACCCGGATTCGCCGGGCCACCTGTACCCGGCTGGCGTGCCCGCCCGGTTCGACGCGCTGCACTTCCTCGCCGCCTACTTCGACACCATCGAGGTCAACTCCACCTTCTACCGGCCGCAACCCGCCCGCACCTTCGCCTCCTGGGTCAAGCGGGTGTCGGGGAACGCGCAGTTCCGCTTCACCGTCAAGCTGTGGCAGCGCTTCACCCACGAGCGGGCAGCACCGTGGAACGCGGACGAGATCCGCCAGGTCACCGACGGGCTCCTGGTGCTGCGGGACGCGGGCCGCCTCGGGGCGCTGCTGGCGCAGTTCCCCTGGTCGTTCAAGCCTGGCGCGGCGAGCCACGAGGTGCTCGACCGGCTGGCGGAGACGTTCCGCGCATGGCCGCTGGTGGTGGAAGTACGGCACGGCGGATGGGGACAGCCCGAGGAGCTCGGAAGGTTCCGGGACCTCGGCGTCGGCATCGCCAACATTGATCAGCCGCTGATCGGGCAGTCGCTCACGCCCGCCGCCAACGCCACCAGCGACGTCGGCTACGTGCGGTTCCACGGCCGCAACTACGAGCACTGGTTCGGCGAGCAGGAAGAGGCGGCGCAGCGCTACGACTACCTGTACTCCGCCAAGGAGCTGGCGCCATGGGTGGACCGGATCCGCGCGCTGGCGGCGACGGACGGAGTGGCGGACGTGTACGTGATCAGCAACAACCACTTCGAGGGAAAGGGACCGGCCAACGCGCTGATGATCCGCGCGATGCTGGAGCACAAGAAGGCCAAGGCTCCGCCGGTGCTGTACGCGACCTATCGCGACGCCCTGGAGCCGTACGCGGAGCCCGCCGAGGCGCCGGCGAGCGACGCGGACGCGCCGAGCCTGTTCTGACGGCTGCGACCGGCCCACTCGCGACCACTCGCAACTCGGCGTCTCGCAACTAATCTGACGTCAGCACGCTATCTTTCTGCCCTCTATGGATGCCGCCCGCATCAGAAATTTTTGCATCGTGGCCCACATCGACCACGGCAAGTCCACCCTCGCCGACCGCCTGATCGAGGCGACGGGGACGCTGACCCGCCGGGAGATGCGCGACCAGGTCCTCGACACGATGGACCTGGAGCGCGAGCGCGGCATCACCATCAAGCTGAACGCCGTGCGGATGGCGTATACCGCGCGGGACGGCCAGCAGTACGAGCTGAACCTGATTGACACGCCGGGCCACGTGGACTTCACCTACGAGGTCTCGCGCTCCCTCGCGGCGTGCGAGGGCGCGATCCTGGTGGTGGATGCCGCGCAGGGCGTGCAGGCGCAGACGGTCTCCAACCTCTTTCTCGCCCTCGACGCGGGCCTGGAGATCATCCCGGTCCTCAACAAGATCGATCTGCCGTCGGCCGAGCCGGAGAAGCGCAAAGCCGAGCTGCACGAGCTGATCGGCGCGAACCCGGACGAGATTCTCCTCGTCTCGGCGAAGGAAGGACGTGGCGTCCCGGAGCTGCTCGAGGCGGTGGTGAGGCGCATTCCGGCGCCGAGGGGAGATCCCGCCGCTCCGCTGCGGGCCCTGATCTTCGACTCGTACTACGACCGCTACCGGGGCGCGATCCCGTCGGTACGCGTGGTGGACGGGGTGGTGCGGCCGGGGACGAAGATCGCGATGGGCTCCCACGACGGGGTCTACGAGGTGGCGGAGGTGGGATACCTCCAGAACGAGCACCATCCCGCGGACGAGCTGTCGGCGGGCGAGGTCGGCTACGTGGTCGCCAACTTCCGCGACGTGAAGGACACCCGCGTAGGCGACACGATCTTCGACGCCGACCGCCGCGCGTCGGACCTGCTGCCAGGCTACCGGGACGTGAAGTCCATGGTGTTCGCGGGCCTCTATCCCACGGCGCCCGAGGCCTACGAAGACCTGCGCGACGCGCTCGCCAAGCTGCAGCTCAACGACGCCTCGCTGCACTATGAGCCCGAGACCTCAGTGGCGCTGGGCTTCGGCTTCCGCTCCGGCTTCCTCGGGCTGCTGCACATGGAGATCGTCCAGGAGCGCCTGGAGCGCGAATTCGATATCGACNNTCGAGTACGACGTGTACCTCACCAACGGCGACAAGGTCGTGGTCGAGAACCCGAGCAAGATGCCGACCGGCTCGCAGGTGGACCGGATCGAGGAGCCGTACGTGCGCGCCCGCATCATCTCGCCCGCCGAGTACATCGGCGCCTTGATGCGGCTCGGCCAGGAGCGGCGGGGCCTGTACCTCGGGATGAAGTACCTCGACCCGGTGCGCGTCGAGTTCGAGTGGGAGTTCCCGCTGGCCGAGATCATCCTCGACTTCTACGACAAGCTGAAGACCCTGNNCTCGACTACGAGTTCGCGGAGTACCGGCCCAGCGACCTCGTGAAGCTCGACATGCTCATCAACGGTGACCCGGTGGACGCCTTCAACGTGATCATCCACCGCGACAAGGCGTACGAGTGGGGGAAGAAGCTCGCGGGCAAACTGCGGGAGCTGATTCCTCGCCAGCTGTTCGAGGTGGTGATCCAGGCGG
>PMIK01000248.1 GCA_003157095.1 Gemmatimonadota bacterium
CGGACCGGCTTCTACCTGTCGGTGGCGCGCGAGGGCGAGGTGAGGGCCGGTGACGCCATCGTGGTCGCCGAGCGGCAGGCCGGGTCCGTCACGGTCGCTGAGGTCGTGAGCGCCTACGGCACGGATCGCCCCGACGGCGAGTTGCTGCGGCGGCTCGCCGGTCTCTCCGCCCTGCCCGAGAGCCTGCGGGAGCGGTTTCGCAGGCGACTGGGCGAGCCGGACTGAGCTTCCGCCGTCCGTCCAGATTCAGCTGAGCACCGGGCCCAACTGGCCCGCCGTCGGCTCCGCTCAGCAGAACCACGGCTCGGTGAGTCGCGGCGCGACGGGCCGGCGTTCGGCGTGGGTCGCAAGCGCCTCGGCAGGGCGTCTGCCCGCCGCCTCGTAGGCCGCGTTCCGCACCTGTCGGAAAGTCGTCGCCACAGGCTTGCGGGTGTGGTTCGCCCAATGCACGATCTCGCTCACCGTCCGGTACAGCCGTTCCATCCGCGGGTCGGGGTGCTCCCACCGCCACGTGAACGCCTCGGCGTCCAGCTCCTTCAGGAACGGCAGAATTTCGGGCCGGCCCAGCAGCGCTGAGCCTGGAGGGACCAGGAGCCGGATGGCGAGTTGCACCGGCTCCACGCAGTCCACCAGGTCCTCCGCGATCAGCCAATCCACCAGCTCCACGTAGTCGTCGAGGGTAGCCCACGGCGTGAACGGGAGCCACGACGGGCGCAACGTGATTCCGGCGGCACGCACCGCGTCGAGCGCCCGTTGCAGGTCCTCCCTGGTGTGTCCCTTGTCGAGCTTCTGGAGGACTGCGTCGCTCAGCGACTCCGCCGCGGTAACGATGAAGGCGCACCCCGCTGCGGCGAACCTGGGCAGCAGCGCGCGGTGCTCGAGCAGGTGCTCCACCTTCGCGGTGAAGTCGAAGGTGAGGTCCGGGTACGCCGCGTGCATCGCCGTGACGATGCGGAGAGCGTGCCCGGGACCGTTGAGGAAATCAGGGTCGGCGAAAGTCATGTGACGGGCGCCGGCCGCGACCTGGCGGCGGACGTCCTCGATCACGACCTCGAGCGGCACGACGAAGAAACGTCCCCCGTAGACGGGCGGGATGGGGCAGTGCAGGCACTGGTGCAGGCAGCCGCGGCTCGCCTCCACGGCTCCCGCGACGCGNNCGGCTCGGCACCGGGAAGTCGAGCCTGGCCAGGTGCGGCCCGCGGTCGGGTTCCGGCGCCTCGCCTCGTTCGATCCGCTCGGCGAGAGCGACCAGCGCCTCGTCCGACTCGCCGCCGAGCACGGCGTCGGCCCCGTGCTCGAGCAGATACTCACGGTTCAGGATCGCATACAGCCCGTAGAAGCAGATGCGGGCTGCGGGGCTCAGGCGGCGGACCTGCTCCGCCGCGTGCACGCCGATCGTGAGCGCGGTGTGCATCGGCACCGAGATCGCCACCAGGCTGGCGCGGCGGGCCTGGTCCGCGTCCAGCGGATCGAGGGCGAGGTCAACGGCGTCGGGGCGGAAGCCGGCCCGTTCGAGGAAGGCCATCGGGAAGGCGAGCCCGAGCGGTTGATGGCCAAGCTCATAGCAGGAGACGAGGAGGATCGCTCCCGGGTCGCGCAGCGACACGGGCTACAGTCCGAGCAGGTAGGACAGCTTCGCGAAGAACCCGTCCTCGGTGCGGGTCCGCTGCCGGCCGACGGCGCAGGCCACGTCGAAGTCCGAGCACGAGGCGCCGTAACCGAGGTAGATGAGCGTCCCGGGACTTGGGCGGTAGGAGAACAGCCAGTCCACCCTCAGATCGTTCGACGCGCTGGGGCCGACGACGCTGGCGCCGATGACGATCGGATTGCCCGTCGTGGGGTCACGGAGCGCGTCGCTGGTCAGGTGGGTGTATTGGCCGACGACCCGGAAGAAGATCGAGCGTGTCGCCTGGTACTCGAGCTTCAGGCGCGGGATGTCCTCGGTGGAGTACCAGCTGCCGTCGCGCCGGTGAAGCGTGAGGCGGCTGTACTGCGCCGAGATCCGCACCGCGGGCGTCGGCCGGAGATCCACGGCCGCGCCGAGCGACGTGCCCGTGCCGCGGGCCGCTTCGTCGAAGTTCGCCCCGGCCCCGTACGAGGCGCTGACCGTTCCGGTGAATTGCCGCCAGGTCGGCGTCGTGAGGCCGGCCCCCACCGAGAAGAGGTTGTCGAGCAGCGCCGGGATCGCGAACGGGACGGTGGCGGTATCGGTGGGCAGCTTCGTGGCGCGCACGCGATAGCCGCCGTACGTGGTGCCCTGGTACCCGACGGAGGTGGCGTCGAAGCGGAAGAAGTTCCGGGTGACGCTGAAGTTCGGCTGCCACCAGCCGCGCAGCGTGCCCTGGACGCTGACGCTCTCGTTGCCCTCGATGGGCGACTGGTGTCCGAACCCGTCGTACTTCCACGTCCGGAAGATGGACTGGAAGCTCGAGATGGTCTCGAGCAGCGCGCCCGGCGCGCCGTACCCGGTGAACCGGTTGAAGGCGTGGGCGTTCACGACCCCGGTGCGGGCCACGAAACCCGCGGCGGCGTCGAAGTCGGGTGCGATGCCGGTGAGGCCGAAGTTGAACCCCTCGTTCCGGCCGGTGCGGTCCCACGTGGCCTGCGTCAGCGTGCCGCGGTGGAAGCCCGTGGCGTCGTGCAGCCAGCTCGCCACGGCCTGCAGCTCGACGAAGTACAGCTTCGAGTGGACGACGTGGATGTCGGCGCCGGCCAGGCGCGAGAACTGACCGCCGTCCTCGCGATCGGTGCCGACGAACCCGAGGTTCGAGGTGGGGCCGAGGTCGTAGCGCAGGCGCGTGATGCCGAACGCCGGGTGGCTCCCCGTAGCGGACTCCGACGTCGCGTCGGAGGACACGATGGCCGCGATGGTCCAGGGTCCCGCCTTGCCTGCCAGCTTGGCGCCCGCGTCGGGGCTCACGATGCGCCGTGTGTAGATGAGCTGGTTGGGGGTGTCGAGCAGCTCCAGGCCGTCGAGAAAGAACGGCCGCTTTTCCGGGTAGAAGAGCTGGAAGCGCTGGTTCAGCGTCACCTGGCCGACGTCCGCCTCGACCTGCGAGAAGTCGGGCTTGATGGTGCCGTCGCNNGCCGTCGAGCGAGAGGTTCGGGGTGACGCCGTAGTGCAGGTCGAGCCCGAGCTGTGGGCTGCTCTCGTAACGGTACTTCCCGGCGGAGTCCGGCGCGCCGCTCACACGCTCGGTCGCCACCGGCGTCAGGTTGAGCACCAGGCCGCGGCGGAGATCCGTGAGGTCGTCAATCCACCCCGACTGGTTCATGAAGCTGGCGCTGGCGCGCACCACCGGCGCCCACGAGTCCTGGTAGCCGGAGTGCTGCACCCGCCGCAGGACGTTGATGCCCCAGATCTGAACCTTGCCGCCGGAGAAGCGCAGGCTCTTGAACGGGATCCTGATCTCGACGTCGTAGCCGCCCGGGACCAGCCGCCCGCGCGACTCGAACACGAAGTCGGGGTTCAGGTCCACGTTCCCGTCGAGGATGTTCATCGAGCTGAAGCCGCCGCCGCCCCCGTAGGTGCCGCCGGCGCCGCCGGCGTAGGCGTCGCTGCGGACGCCGTCCTGCTGGATCCCAAACGGATTGACGCCGAACAGGAAGGCCCGCCGCCGGTCGTTGTAGGTGTCGAGCAG
>PMIK01000213.1 GCA_003157095.1 Gemmatimonadota bacterium
TGCGTGGCGAAGGAATGCCGCAATGTGTGGCAGGTCGCCCGCTTGGAGAGCCCGCTCGCCAACACCGCCGCGTGAAAGACGCGCTGCACCCCCGACGGATCCAGGTGATGCCGCCGCACCTCCCGGTTCGCGTCATCCCGGAAACGCCGCGTCGCTGGGAACACCCACTGCCACGCCCACTCCCGCGCCGCCCCGGGCAGCTTGCGGTCCAGCGCCCCGGGCAACGCCACCGCGCCGCCTCCCGCGGCCAGGTCCTTCTGATGGAGCCGCCGCACCGCCTCGAGCTGCGCCTGCAACGGCTCCCGCACCACGTCGGGCAGGACGGTCACGCGATCCTTGCCGCCCTTTCCCGTCCTGAGCCGGATCTCCCGCCGGCCGAAATCCACGTCCTTCACCCGCAGCTGCAGCGCCTCCTGCAGGCGCAGGCCCGAACCATACAGCAGCATCGAAACGAGCCAGCACTCGCCCGTCAGCCGCGCCAACACCGCGCGCACCTCCTCGTGGGTCAACACGACCGGCAAGCGCCCCGGCTCCTTGGCGCGTACCACGCCGTCCAGCCACGCGAGCTTGCGGCCGAGCACGTCACGATAGAGGAAGAGTATGGCCCCCAACGCCTGGTTCTGCGTCGAGGCGCTCACATGCCTGCGCGTCGCGAGGTCGGTGAGGAACGCCGTGATCTCGGCCTCGCCCATGAGCGCCGGATCGCGCGTCCCATGGAATCGCACGAACCGCCGCACCCAGTGCACGTAGGCCTGCTCGGTCCGCACAGAATAGTGATGGAGCCGGATGGCGCGCCGCAGACGCAGCAGAAGCTTGGGCGGCGCGGGCACGCGGGACGCATCTGAGGCGGACGTCCCCCGACCCGTCGCGGCGATGTGGACCTCAGCGCGGCCCCGCCCGCCCGAACGAGCCGGAATCCCGACGGGCAACGGTTCTGTTCGGCGACCGCCCGTATGTGAGCCTGTCGGCCCGACGGGATCGGGCAGCATCGGCATCCGTCGAATGTGCCGAAGCGCCCGTTCGGAGAGAATCGGAGTTGGTTCCGGATCGCTCATGCGGGAAGGCTGCAGCGAGCCGAAGCGGCACGATAACCGATTCCGCGCAACCAGGTGCCTTCCACGACAGGCGCTGGCCTGCGACGGATCCGGCCGCGACACTCGAACGACTTTACAAAACGTGCTTGGGACGGCCCAGCTACTACCCGGCGTCGGCTCAGGTGCTATCGGCGGCGGCCCCGGTGCTCCGGGCGTCGGCCCAGCTACTACCGGGCGTCGGCCCCGGCGCTACTAGCGCCGGCCCAGATTCTATCGGCGCCGACCCCTGCGCGGGTTGCGCTTCCGGCCACCCCCACGCTCCCGGTCCTGCGGCTTGCCACCACCCTCACGGCCCTGCGGCCTCGGCGCGAAGTCGCGCTCGTGCGGCCGCTGCCCTCCATGCTTCTGCGGCAAGGACTGCAGGCGCCGGTTCTCGGCCGCGATCTGATTCCACACGTTCTGGAGCCGCGACGGCACCAACTGCCACGCGGCCGGACCGCGCGAGCCCTCGAATTCGAGATGCTCGAGGTACGACATGCGGAACGCCCCGGAGAGCGCGGCGTCGGCACCGGCGTAGTGCCGGTCCGCGAACTGGAGACAGCGCTCGTAGGTCGCGAGGTCGCCGTCCATCTTGGCCGCCTGGGTGAACTGGGCGAAGGCCTCCATCTGCTGCAGGAGCACGCCGTCGCACTGCTCGAGGTCGTCGCGGAGATCGGGAAACTCCGCCAGAAGTGAGGTGATGAATTCCGAATGAGGTTGAGCTGTCATATCCTCCTGCCACAGTCTGACGAATTGCGCTTCAGATGCGAACGTCACTACCGCTCTGAGCGCGGGAGACGGGAACAGACAAACACCCTTTCAACGCCTGATGCCGGACACCGGTTGCCGGCAGGGCCGGACATCGTGATACGACCGGTTGTGGTTGGCACGTTGTAGTTGTCGGTGATAGGGTCACAGCGACCCAACACCGGCTTCCGTCACACATCCACTACAACCACAACCCACCACCGCCCGCACCGCGAGCGCCCGCCACCTACTCAACAATCGCAAACGCCCTCACCGGGAAGCTCGCCACGCCTTCCCACGCCGGCGGCGCGGCGAAGAACCGGAAGGCCTTCCCCGCGAGCCGCTCGAGATGGGTGAGATGCTCGCAGACCAGGATGCCGGCCCCCAGCAAGAGGGTGTGCGCCGGCCGCTCCGGATCCTCCGTGTCGTCAATGTTCATGCAGTCTATCCCCACCAGCGCCGGTTCCGCCTCGAGCAGCGCCGCAGCGGCATCCTTCCCCACGAACGGCCCCGGCTCCGTGTAGCGCGGCGTGTCCCACCGCTCCGACCACCCGGTGAGGATCAGCACCGCGTGGCCCCGGAGCTGGCGGCGCGGAAACAGCGCCACCGGCAGCCGCCGGCCCGGCCGGCGCCGGGCATCCACTACTACCCCTTCGAGATTCACCAGGTGCTCCAACGGCACGCCGGTGAAGTCCGGGCCCTTCTCGTGCCGATGATACGGGCTGTCGAGATAGGTGCCGATGTTCGTGACGGCGTTGACACGCGTCATCGCGAACGAGGTGTTGGGCCCGTATGGCCGCCCCTTCTGCACGTGCGAGCGGAATGGCACGACCTCCGGCGCTGGGAAGCCGGGGTACACGAATCCGCCACGACGTATNNGGGGTGCGAGAGATCGACGATCATTCGGAAAACCTTCTTCCGGCGGGCGACTGCCACGCGCGATCCCCAGTGCATGCTACCCGGACTGGGGCCAGGATGGAAGGGCCGGCGGTTGCTGGACCGCTGGACGGGTTGCGGACACCGGATACCAGGAAGGGCGCAGCGGACCTGCGGACGCGCCGGCAGCGCCGGACATCAGGAAGGGTGCAGCGGGACGGCCGACGAGCCGGCCGCCATGAACCGGGACCAGCCGCCGGGTACCGGGACGAGTGCCATGCCCCAACACGAGGTCTCTCGGATGCAGGCAAGGGCCGCCCAGGCTGAAGCGCGGCCCCTCCCTGCCACCGGTCTTATGACGGCAGGGCCGGCGTCAGACACTCGTCATGAAGTAGACGTCCGGCTTGTCCTGCACGCCCGCGCGCATCATCGTCTCGTGCANNCAGATCGGCCGCCTCGAAGATGATGATGACCTCGTTCGGCACGTCGGCCCCGCGCAGCACATGGCGCTCGGTCAGGCCCGCTTCCTTCTGCTTGGGGCGATGCAAATCGTACGCTTTCTTCCACGTCGCGAAGTCCGCGACCTTGTGCCGCACCACCAGGTAATTGGCCATACTCGACGCCCTCCGCATGGTGAAGTGACTGGACCGGAGGGCATGAACCCGGAAGCCCCCGCAGAGGGGCGGGGTCGCAACCATCCTGTCGTGTGAATGGGACGCCCTACGATACCCAGGCTGGCCGGGTTCTGGTAGAGCGAAACCGATGACGCGACGCGCTCTGCAACGGCGCCCGTCCGCGCCTCGAGCGAGAGTCTGCGAGTTTGGAGTGGAGCCTCGGCGCGGCCCGCCCGGTCCGGCCCCGGGCCCCGCGGACAGCGAGCCTGCCCCCCGAGCGGGACCGAGGCTACAGCGCGAAGGCGATCAGCACCGCGACGTCGGTGATCGCCCACGCCGTGAGTGCGGCGTAGAACCCCTGCTGGTGATCGTCCGGCGTCATCGCCTCGCGCCGCCGGTACCACGGCACCAGCACCCTGAGCCACGCGGCCAGCGCGACGATGAGCCCGAGCCACTGCCACACGCCGGCGTAGCCCAGGACTGCCGCGACGAAGAAGAGCACGAACGCCAGCGCCATCGCCGCGATCGCCACCACCAGGCTGAGCCTGAGGCCGAGGATCAGCGCCAGCGTGCGGTCGCCACGCCGCGCGTCCTCCTCGAACTGGTAGATCTGCGTCAACGGGTAGAACGAGGCGAACAGCGGACAGAAGCCCAGCAGCACCAGGCCGTGCACCAGGTCCAGCGGCCGACCGCTCGCCGCCCACCCGGCGTACGGGGTGAATGTGCCGAACCCCCACATGTTGATGACCCAGTCCACGCCGGCCACCGCCTTGAAACGAAACGGCGGCACCGAGTACGCCACGCTCATCGCGAAGCAGACGGCGTAGATCGCCGCGTACCCCAGCGGCAGGAGGAACGCGAGCAGCTGCCCCGCCACGAGGAGCCCCAGCGAGAACGCGAGCAGGTGCGCCGGTGGCGCGGGCGGCGACCTGAGGTAGCCGATGTCGCCCTCGTCCTGATCGAAGACGCTGTTCAGCGCGAGCGTGCCGCCGTTGAGGCACACGACCCAGATCGCCACCGCCAGCGCGGCCGCACCCCACCGCTCGCGGTGCAGGAACGGCACCAGCCCGACCGCGAGGACAAAGCCGAGGACGGTGTGCGCCACCATGATCGGCCACTCCGCCGGCCGGAGGTGCAGCACGTAGGAGAAGCCGTCTCCGGGCAGCAGGCGGTAGCCCATCCGCCGCCACAGGTTGCGGGTCTGGGCGCTCGCCTTCAGGGGGTGAGCCGGGTTACCTGTCATCGGCTGCCGCGCGCGCTNNGCGCGCGCTCGCCGTCACAGCGCCGCGGGCCCCGACAGGAGCCGGTGCGCGATCTGGAGGCCGCGCAGCGTGAGGTCGGGGTGCACTTCCTCGATCTCGCTGGAGTACTTGGCGACCAGCGCGGCGTAGCCTCCCGTGGCGATCACCTTCGGCACGTCCGGGGTCGGCCACTCCGCCTTGAGCCGCCGCACCAGGCCGTCCACCGCGTCGGCGGCGCCATACACCAGGCCGGCGCGGATGCAGTCCTCCGTGCGCCGTCCCATGGCGCGGGCCGGCGGCCCCAACTCGGTAGGCATGAGCTTGGCCGCGCGCCGGATCAGGTTCTCGCCGCTGGTCCGGAGGCCGGGCGCGATGATGCCGCCCATGAAGGTGCCGTCCTTGGTGATGCAGTCGAGCGTGGTGGCCGTGCCGAAGTCCACGACGATCACGTCCACCCGAAAGAGGTGCATCGCCGCGACGGTGTTCACCACCCGGTCGGCGCCGACGGAGAGCGGCTCGTCCACGTCGAGCTTGATCGGGAGCGGCGACTCGGGACCGATGATCGTGGGCGCGGTGCCGGTCGCGATGAGCAGGGCGTCGGCGACGGCGTCGGTCGCGCTGGGCACGACGGAAGCAAGCACCGTGCCCGTGACCCGGGTGATGTCGAGGCCGGCCTGGTCGAACAGCGCGCGCACCACGACCGCCCACTCGTCGGGCGTCTGCTCCCGGCGCGTGGTGAGCCGCCAGCTGCGCTCCAACTCGTCGCCGTCGAACAGGCCGACGGTGATTTCGGTGTTTCCGATGTCCAGGGCGAGTAACATGGTGGCCATAGGCTAGACCGGGATGAGGCGACGGTCAAGCACGCCATCGGCCGAGCGCACCAGCAGGGCGCCGTCGCCATCCACGCCCACCGGCTCCTCCTCGGCCCCACCCCCCGGCTCCACCCACTGCCGCCGCCGGAACGCCTCGCGCTCACCCTCGTCCAGCGCGCTGGGCCGCTCCGCCAGTGGCCAGATCCGGGGCAGGAGCGAAGCCAGCAACGCGGCACGCGTGACGCCGGGCGCGACCTCCGCCAGGGCGATGGCCCTGCCCCGCACCTCGGCCGGCACCGGCCCGTGCACGTTGACGCCGACGCCGACCGCGACCCAGCCCTGGCTCGCTCCCGACCACCGCGCCTCGCACAGCACGCCGCCCGCCTTGCGGTCCGCCACCATCACGTCGTTGGGCCACTT
>PMIK01000044.1 GCA_003157095.1 Gemmatimonadota bacterium
CCTTGGGCGAAGCTCAGCCGGCCGGCGCGCGCGCGCAGCTCGCCCGGGGTCTCCGGATCGAAGGTCAGATACAGCGCGAACAGGCCGGCCGCGATGAGCACGTAGTACGCCATCTGGAAGTGGCCCAGCAGGGCGAGCGCGACGGCGAACGCGAGCAGGCCGTAGCCCTCCCAGCGGCGCTCGCGCAGCGCCAGGACCAGGGCGAGCAGCGCCAGCGGCAGCGCGGTCGCGGCGAAGAGCTTCCCGTCGTGGCCCGGCGAGGGGTACGAGGCCAGGAGGCCGGTCAGCTCGTACGCGAGGCCACCGGCCACCGCGCCGCTCCAGGCGACGCGGAACCGCCGCAGCAGCAGGTAGGTGAACAGGCCAGCCAGGATAGTGTGGAGCACGAAGTTGAGGTTCACCACCGTCGCGACGGGGAGGATCAGCCGCAGGAACGACGTCGGATAGAAGATGTCGCCGTGGCTGGCTCCGACGAACGGCATGCCTCCGAACAGCTCCGGCTCCCACAGCGGCACGTGGCCGAAGCGCTTCCACCACTCCGCTCCCCAGGCGCGGAAGGCGTAGCCGGTAGCGTACTGGTCGCTGTAGGGGTTTGCGAGCCACCTCCCCGCCAGCATTGGGAGGGAGAGGATCACCACCCACAGCGCGAAGAATCCGGTGGCCACGAGGGTGGGGCGCCGCGGCTCGTAGCCGGCGGCCGGTATCTCAGGATCGTGGGTCAAGCGTCTCCCTTCCCTTTCGCCTGCCGAGCGCGAGCGCTCCGAGCCCAGCCACGGCTTCGGTCACGGTCAGTTCGAGTCGGGACGCGACGCTCAGCGCGAGCGCCCCTCCGCTGCCCAGGTACGGGGTGAGGAGCACGTAGAACACGCCTTCGCGAACGCCAATGCCGCCCGGCGCAAACAGCGCCAGGAGGCCCAAAATGTAGCCGAGAGCGAACACGCCCGCAGCGTCCGTGAGCGGCAGCGCGGGTGGCAGCCCGAGCCCACGGCCGAGGGCCCAGAAGGCGAACCCGTACACGCACCAGCTGAGCAGCGTGAGGCCGGAGCCGGCCAGCACGGCTCCGGCGGGAAGCGCGCGCCACTCGGTTGATGCGCCCAACAGCCGGCCGAGCCAGGCGAGCGCTCCCTTCCACGCCAGCAGCCCGACGGTGGCAACCGCCACGAGAACGGCGGCCGCGAGGCGTACGGGAGAAGCCGCGTGCGGCGTCGCGGCCGCTACGAGCGCCGCAGCGGTCCCGATCCCGATGGCCTGCACGGCCACCGCGGAGGCGGCTGCGGCCCAGCGCTGGACGCCCTCCTGCTCGGCCAGGACCACCATGCCCGCGACGCTCCACACCTTGCCCGGCACGTAGCGGCCCAGGTTGGCGAGGAACCAGATCCGCGCCCCGGCCACGAACCGCAGCGACTGCGCCCAGCCTCGCAGGATGCGCCGCCACGACTCGATCTGCAGGGCCGATACGACGAACAGGCTGGCGAGCGACAGCAGCAGCCAGCCGGGCCGGACCACCAGCGCGAACTCGAGAGAGCGGTAGCTGTACCAATTGCTCGCGACGGTCCGAGCGACCAGGGCCAGGACCACGGCCGTCACGAGGAGCTGCGCCACCAGGCGCCAGCGCCTAGGCACGGTGCACCTCGCGCGCGACGCGCTTGTAGATGGCCTCGAAGCGCTCGGCGACCGATTCGGGAGCGAGCTGCAGCTTGAGACGCGCGCCGAGTTCCGCCGCGAGGCGGCGAGCGTCGGGCGATCCCGCCAGCTCGTCGAGGGCGCTCGCGAACGCCTCGACGTCTCCCTCGGGCACCACGCGTCCGGGGCCGGTGGGCGGCACGACGTCGGTCACTCCTCCGCCGCCCTCCATCGCCACGACGGGCACGCCGAGCGCGAGCGCTTCGGCGGCGGCGAGGCCGAACCCCTCCCCGGCCGCCGTGAAGGCGAACACGTCGGCATCGCCGATCGCGTCCGGCACGCGCCCGGGTTCGACGCCGCCGGTGAAGCGGACCTGGTCGGCGACGCCGAGTGCGCCGGCGCGCTCGGCGATCACCTGCCGCTCCGGTCCGTCACCGACGATCGTCAGCGACAGCCGGCGGCCGCGGCGCTTCAGGGCAGCGAGCGCTTCGACGATGAGCGGGATGCGCTTCTGCCCGGTCAGCCTTCCGACGGTGACGATGCCGCCTCCGCCCGCGCTGACGCGGGACAACCGACCGGCATCGAGCGGCATCGGCTGCACGACGATCGTTCGAGGGTCGAGGCCCGTCGCCTCCGCCGCCCGCTGCGCGAGATATGACGACACCGCTGTCACGGCCGCCGCGCGCCGCAGCACCCGGCGCGCCACGGCGCGAGCCAACGCCGACCGGCCGAGGACAGCGACATCGGTGCCGTGCAGCGTCACCAGGTAGGGCGCGCCGCCGCGCGAGCTAGCCAGCCAGGCGCTGATGCCGCCGGGGATCCACCAGTGCGCGTGCACCACGTCCACCGGCGGTGCCGTGCGCGAGGCCGCGCGCACGGCGCGCGCCTGGGCCGCGATCAGCGAGGCCAGCGCTGCGAGGCCCTGGGGCGAGCGGACCGCCGAGGCCATGGTGCCACGGTGCGCCAGCGTC
>PMIK01000066.1 GCA_003157095.1 Gemmatimonadota bacterium
GTGATGCCGATTAGCCGTCCTCGGCGGCCGCCCTCCCCGGGAGGCTGGCGTTGGCCCACAGCCCTGCGGCGCAGGGCCGCGACGAGGAGCAACGCAGTGATGAGTACGGGGATGCCGCGCAGTGCCACCGAAGCGTGTCCAGGCGCCGTGACGCCGACAATCCACCACAGGGCGGCAAACGCACCCATGACGATGACAGCGCCAGTGCGGTTCATGAAATGTCCTCGTGTGGAGCGCTCACCATGCTGGACGAGCACGAGGCGACGTCGCGGCCGCCGACGGGTCCAGCCGCCGCCTCATGCAGCCGGCGGGGTTGGCGCAATTGCTCGAGCCGTCCGCACGGCTTGCCACGCCTCCCGCAGGCCTATCGCTCCCGTTAGCGATGCCCACAATGCGCAGGCCAGGCTCGGCACCACCAACCAGGCGAGCCCCTGGCCCACCCGTGCGGTGGATGGAATCGCCATCACGGTCACAAGGGGCACTAAGCAGAAGAACGCACCCAGCACATAGTAGCGGGGCACCCGAAAGATCCGCGCCAGGGGAAGAAAGTGAACGCCGACGATGAGGAGATCGAAAGGGACGATGAAGACCTGGCGACCGGTCGCCAGGCATACCGTATTGACCACCGCTAGCGCAACGATCTCCCCTCCCACTGCCGTGGCGAACTGGCGTCGAATTCTCCGGCCCTCGTCCGTACTCGAAGCCGGACTCTTCGGCAATCCAAGTGCCGCGCGAATAACGCCGACACTCACTGCGATCAGTCCGAGGCCAACCGCAGCAACGCCCAGCAGCACGGCGGTGGCAACTGGAGTTCCAATCAGGAGGAGTGACAGTATCGCAAATGCCTCACTGATTGCGATGAGCCAGAGTGAACCGATCGCCAACCCGACGATTCCGCTGCGATGCATCAAGACTGGAGCCATGCCGGCCTCGTCGCCTTCATGAGCGTCATCGGGTAACGCTTTTCCGGCCAGACCGAATGCCGGCGCACCCTGGCAGCTTCATGCGCTGGTCAGGTGGCATCGTGGCGGCCAGGGAGATCGAGAGCGCGTTAGCTGACAAAGGGAGAGATGGCCCAAGCGACCGCCAGGGCTCCTGCGACGGCCAACGCCACCGTAATCTGGCCCATGTGCCGGGAGCGAATGAAGCCGCTCACCCCAAAACTGACCAGGAGCAAGTAGAGGGATCCCAAGAACATCAGCGAAAGCGCGCGGTGATGGCCGGCAATCGCGGGCGGCGAGCTGGCGCCGACTGGCAGGTTGGCGAGGGCAGCTGCGCTGAAGGTCGAGCCCAACGTCACGGTGAGCAGCCCGATCGCTGCAGCAAGTGCCGTCCCCGCGGCCCAGGGGGCGGACCGGTGAGTCGCGGGAACGGGCAAGATCGCGGCGAAGAACAGGAACGCGAAGCCGCCGAGCACTGAACTGACGAATGCGAATTGTCGGTAGGCCTCGGCCATCTTGATCTCCTGCGATGAGGGAGAGAATACGGGGATAGATGCCCCCAAACTAACGAACGCCCGGCATCAGCTGCGGTGCGAAGCGCCGTCAGCTGCATGCCGTTGTTCGATGGCGCTGTCATCCTGGCCACCACCCAGCCGCCGCCTTGCCTCCGTCTCCAACGTCGTCGGCGTATAGTCGAAAGTGCGTACGAGATCCTTGTGATCTTCCAGCGCCCGAAGGGCAATCTCTTGTGGAAACCGATTCAGAGGTTGGATGAAGCCCAGCATCGCGTTGACGAAGTACAGAGTGCTTGAGAGGCGGATTAGCGGCCGAGTCACGTACCAAGCGATCCTCGGCAGGACCAGAGGGATCGCCAGGACACGGATCGTCTTGCCGTAGACCGCCGACAGTCGTCGGGCCGCCTCGGGAAACGAGAGCAACTCCGGCCCCGCCACGCGGATCCGTCGTCCGGCCAGGTCGTCACGGAGGGTGGTCTGCGCCACGATCTCGCCCAGGTCCACGGGTGAGATCGTCGGCAGGGCTTTGGGCCCGCCGCCGGGCACGACCATTCTATCGCCCCGCGTCAAGGCGAAGAAGATCTCCTATGGAAGGCGGCGCACCGATGATCGTCCAGTTGAAACTCGAAGACCTGAGGTGTCGTTCGACCTCCAGCTTGATCTGGGCGATGTCGAGGTGCGGCCGCCCTGCAATCTTCCACGACCTCGACGGTCTCGGGCAGGATCCCGCGCGCCCGGGTCGCGCTCCGGGTGAGGACCCGCACGGGTTCGCCCTTGGCCGCGAGGCTCCTGACGATGTGCCGCCCGTTGTGGCCGGTGCCGCCCAGGACGAGTACCGTCTTCCTCTGGTCCATCAACGCCCCTTCCCCTGTCGGCGTCGGCCACCCTTAAGCGAGACCCCCTGCCCGCCGCAATCCTTCCACCACCACCACTTCAGCCGCTCGGGATCGGGCCGCGCCGTGCTCGCGAAGTAGACCGCGCACCGGAACACATACAGCAGGCACGGGTCCTGGCGCTTCCCTCGGCGCTCGTTGCTCTGCCGATAGAGCGTCTCCGGATCGCGCCCGCGCAGATCCGCGACTCGACGGACCCCCAGGGCGCGCAGGTCCCGCGCTATGCTCGGCCCGACGCCGGGAATGCGCTGGAGATCGTCCCCGCCCACCGCTCGCCTCGCCATCGCCACTCCTCCTCGGTCGCTCGCCGTCCACCACCCATCACCCATCACTCGCCTGCACTCACCCCATCTGCGCGAAGCCCACCGTGTGGCCACCCGGCTCCCGCACGTACAGCTCCGTGCTCCCGTAGAACGTCTTGTGGCGCGGCTTCACCACCGGAGAGCCCGCCACCGCACGCTCCACCGCGTCGAGGTCCCCGACGGCGATGAAGAGCACGATCGAGTGGCCGTCCAGCTCCTTCGCGATGCCGGGCTGGTCGGCGATCACGCTCGCACGCGTCTGATACATCATCTCGATCCCGTCCTTCTGGGCGCTCGCGAAGACGAGCTTCCCACCAGGCCCCGGTACCTCGTTCTCGGCCGTGAAGCCGAACCGCTCGGTCCAGAATTGTATGCACGGCTCGACGCTGTCCACGACGAGCACGGGGGTGAGGCGCTTCAAGCGGGGCGGGGCTGCGGCGGTCATGGTCGCTCTCCACGGAATCGAGTTTCACTGGGCCATCGGGGGAGGAATACGATACCGAAGAAATCCCGAAGCCACAAGATGGCCTCGGAGCTCGTCGCGATCGCGCGCCTGCCCGGCGATTCGCCCGCGCGGCGGCTCAGTGGAACGGTGACTTGTATGGAACAGCAACGTAGGATGGTTGACCCTGCGCCGTGCGGCCCGGCGACTCCCTGCTACCCACCATTAACCAACTACCACCCGTCGCTCAGCCCGCCCCCAGCACCGCGAGGTAATCCGCGCCCTGCATCATGTGGTCGTAGATCGCCGTGAGTGTTCCCGGTGCACCCACGAGCCAGCGGCACCGCGCGTCGCCCCGCGACCGGCACTCCACCTCCATCACCGCCAGCGACGCGTTGGCCATCCGGCCCATGAAGTCCGCCAGCATCCCGGAGGTGAAGAAGCACGAGGGGTACTGGAGCCGGGCCTCGGGCGCCGCTTCCGCCCACTGGTCCGCATCCACCGCCACAGCCGCTTCGCCGGCGGGCGTCATCCGGATCGCACCCCATCCCAGCAACGTGAAGAACTGCGATAGCACCTCGGCCAAGCGCGGCGCGGCGAGGTCGCCCGGGTGCTCCACGCCGGCCACCTGGGGGAGCCAGGCCGCGAAGGCGGCAAACGTCGCCTCTCCGGACGCGTAGCCGGCCTCCTGGAGCGCCTGCGCCCCCACGCGGTCGCGGAGCGCGTGCAGCGCGCGCGGCGAGACCGCGACCAGGGATGAGGCGGAGAGTGGGATGTTGGTCATGTGGGGCGAATCTAGGCCTTTCCGGCGAGGCGCCGCAAGAGAGCGGCCCTTCGGTGTGCGCGCCGGCCGCCGAGCGCCGCACCTCCGGGCCGCCCGCCGCGGCCCCGGCACGCGTCAACGCACCACGATCTCGTCGGAGAAGATCCACGCCGGGTGCCCGGCCCCCGGATGCCAGGCGGGCAGCAGGCCGTAGGGTGTGGCGCGCACCTTCACCCACCGCGTCCGCGCCCCTGCGGGCAAGGGCACGCTGAGCCGATAGACGAACGGATCGCCGCGCTCCGGCGGCTGGTCGTGCGTGGCAGTGCCCGCCGCGCGCCAGGCGCTTCCGTCGTCCGAGAGCCACACGGTGAAGTCGCGCGGCAGCAGGACCCACGACCGCGCGTCCTGGAGAAACGAGCCCTCGACTGCGGTGACGGGCTGCGATGCGCCCAGGTCCACGATCGCCTCGAGGTTGGGCCCCTGCCAGCCCTGCCACAGCCCGTCGTGCAGGTTGGTGGAACCCAACGCTCCGTCGGTCAGCGTGCGCCCGCCGGTGCCGGGGTACTGTGGGCTCGGCGCGGTCGTGAGCGTGTAGGGCCGCCCGCGGGCGAGACTCGGCGCGATGGTGACGGCCCGCGGGTCGCCCAGCGGCTGGCCGTGATAGAACCCCTGCAGGCGATAGGTGCCCGCGGACGCAAAGCGGATCGAGTCGCCGAACACCGGTGAAGCGGCACTGGGCGCGCTCCCGTCGGTCGTGTAGCGCACGGCGACCCCGGGCACGCCGATCGCCACGCGTATCCCGACGCTGTTCGAGATGCTGTCGTAGCCGGGCGTCATTCGCAGGATGTCGCGGTCCTCCGGCCCGACCGCCGCGCCGAGCGAGGCGAGGCGGGGCTCCGCTCCCTCCGTGAGCCGCCGGCGGAAGTCCGCGAGGTCGCGCGGGCCGCGGGTCCAGAGCGCCTCCGCGAACGCCAGCAGCCGCGGAATCGCCATCAGGTCGAAGTTGGCGGGGGTGATGCCCTCCGACCACAGCGTCGCCTCGCCTCCGAGGACATGCGCGGCCTCCTGCGGCGCGAGGCCCGCCGGCACCGGATCGAACGCGTACACCTGCGCGAGCGTGAGGTCGCCCGGCGACCGGTTGATGTAGGTGAAGCTCTCGGGCGCGGCGACGACGTCGTGCCCCTGGCGCGTCACCTGGGCGATGGTCGCGGTGTCGCGCCATACCTCGACCACGGCGTCGGACGGGAGCGGGCCCGCCGTGATCTCGTCCCAGCCCACGAGGCGCCGGCCGTGCGCGGCGAGCCACCGTCCGATGCGCCCCATGAACCAGGCCTGGAGCTCCTCCTCGTTTCTGAGTCCCTCGGCGCGCATCAGCGCCTGGCAGTCAGCGCAAGCCCTCCAGCGGTCCTTCGGCACCTCGTCGCCACCGACGTGCACGTAGCGCGAGGGGAAGAGGCGCACCACCTCGTCGAGCACGTCGTCCAGGAAGGCGAAGGTGCGCTCGCGCGGGCAGTACACGTCCTGGAATACGCCCCAGGTGTTGGCCACGGGGATGGAGTCGCCGGTGCAGCCGAGCCACGGGTAGGAGGCGATGGCCGCGACGCTGTGCCCCGGCATCTCGATCTCGGGAACGACCGTGACGCCGCGGCGTCGCGCGTACGCGACCACCTGCCGCACGTCGGCGAGGGTGTAGAAGCCGCCGTAGCGCGTGCCGTCCAGCTCGATGCGCCACGCCCCGACTGCCGTCAGCCGCGGCCACTTCGGGACCTCGATCCGCCACCCCTGGTCTTCGGTGAGGTGCCAGTGGAGGACGTTGAGCTTGTAGCGCGAGAGCAGGTCCACGAACCGCTCGACCACGGGAGCGGGGAAGAAGTGCCGGCCCGCGTCGAGCAGCGCGCCGCGCCAGGCGAAGCGCGGGGCGTCGCGGATCGTGACCGCCGGGATGGAGACCGCCGCGGCCGCCTCGCCGGGCGGCGGCAGGAGCTGCCGCAGCGTCTGGACGCCCCACAGCACGCCCTCCGGCGACGGCGCCGCGACGCGGATGCCGCCGGGCGCCACGGCGAGCGTGTACGCCTCCGGTCCGTCGCCCGCCGCGCGCTCGAGCCCCAGCACGATGTCGCCGCGCCCGGGCGTGCCGTGCACCACCGTGACGCGGTAGCCGCTCGGCTCGAGCCACTCCTGCAGCAGCGCGGCGATCTCGCGCAGGCGGCGACTGGGTGTAGCCAAGACGATGCGGACGGGATTACGGAGCACGAAGGCGCCGGGCCACGGCTCCACCGAGTCGGGTCGTGGCACGACGTTGATGGTGGGCGTGGGTGGGGTGGTGGCGGCCGCGCCCGGCTGCTGCGCGGGGGCGCCACGCGCTTGCAGGAGGAGGACGAGTGCGAGCGGCGCGACGCCGGGTCTCAGCACGGCACTCCGCTCAGCGACCGAGCCGGCGCAGCAGCTCGGCCTCGTCCCACATCGGGATGCCGAGCGTCCTGGCCTTCTCGATCTTGCTGCCGGGCTCGTCGCCCGCCACGATCGCCGTGGTCTTCTTCGATACGCTCCCCGTTACGGCGCCGCCCGCCTGCTCGATCAGCCGGGTGGCCTCCTCGCGCGACAGCTTGGAGAGCGTGCCCGTCAGGACGAAGGTATGGCCGTCGAACACGCCGCCGGCGGTCACCTTGGCCGGCTCGTCCATCCGGAGCCCGGCGTCCCGCAGCCGGCCGACGAGGGCGCGGTTGCGCCTCTCCCTGAAGAACGCCTGCACCGCCGCGGCGATGGTGGGGCCGATGCCGCGCACCTCGCCGATCTGCTCCGCCGTCGCCTCCATCAGCTGGTCCATCGTGCCGAAGCGGCGCGCCAGCAGATCCGCCGCCCCGGCACCCACGTGCCGGATGCCGAGCGCGAAGAGCAGGGTGGACAGCGGCCGGTCCCGGGAGGCCGCGACGGCCTGCACGAGCTGCGCGGCGGACTTCTCGGCGAAGCCCTCGAGCGCGACGAGCCGTTCGGCCTCGAGACCGTACAGGTCGGCGGCGTCCTTTATCAGTGGCGCGTCGAGCAACTGCTTGACCTTCTCGTAGCCGAGGCCGCGGATGTCCATCGCGCCGCGGGAGGCGAAGTGGAAGATGCTCTCGTGCACGCGGCCGGGGCACGAGACGTTGGGGCAGTAGGTCATCACCTCGTCGGCGGGCGCGTCGACCACGGATTCGCAATCGGGGCAGTGCGCCGGCATCCGGAACTCGCGCTCCGCCCCGGTGCGCTTCTCTCTCACCGGACCCAGCACCTGCGGGATCACCTCGCCGGCCCGCGTCACCTCGACCCAGTCGCCAATGCGGATGTCTTTGGCGGCGATGAGGTCGGCGTTGTGGAGCGTGGCGGTGGAGACCGTGACGCCTCCGATCTCCACCGGCTCCAGCTCGGCGTACGGGTTGAGGGCGCCGGTGCGGCCGACGTTCACCTTGATGTCCAGCAGCTTCGTGACCGCGACCTCGGGCGCGAACTTGCGGGCGACGGCCCAGCGCGGCTCGCGGTCGCCGATGTTCCCCAGCTCCTCGTGCAGCGCCAGGCGGTCCACCTTGACCACCACGCCGTCGGCGCCGAAGGGGAGCGTCGCCAGCTCCCGCTCGAGCGCGGCGATGGCGGTCCTGGCCTCGGCCAGGCCGGCCACGCGGCGGCGGTGCGGCTCGACGCGGAAGCCCCAGGCCGCGAGGCCGTCGAGCTGCTCGGCCTGCGTCTTGAAGGGCAGCCTGGCATCCGGCGCGCTGGCGGCGAAGGCGAAAAAGCGCAGCCCCCGCTCGCGCGTAGCCCTGGAGTCGAGCTGCCGCAGGCCGCCCGCCGCCGCGTTTCGCGGATTGGCGAACGGCGGCTCGCCCGCCGCCTCGCGTTTCCGGTTCAGCGCGTCGAACGCGGCCCGCGGCATGTAGGTCTCGCCCCGCACCTCCAACAGCGCCGGCCACCCCTTGCCCACGAGCCGCAGCGGGATGTCGGGCACGGTGCGCAGGTTCGCCGTCACCACCTCGCCCACCACACCGTTGCCGCGGGTGGCGCCCACCGCCAGCACGCCGCCCTGGTAGGTGAGGCTCACCGCCGCGCCGTCAATCTTGACCTCGAGCGTGTAGCCGGCCGTCACCACGTCGGGCGCGATGCGCGCGTTCCGCTCCTCCCAGGCTGCGAGGTCCTCGTCGCTGAAGGCGTTGGCCAGGGAGAGCATCGGCGAGAGGTGGCGGTGCTTGGCGAGGCTGGTCGCCGGTTCCGCTCCCACGCGCAAGGTGGGGGAGTCGGGCGTCCGGAGATCGGGGTGCGCCGCCTCCAGCGCCTGCAGCTCCAGGAACAGCCGGTCGAACTCGGCGTCGGACATCTCCGGCGCGTCGAGCACGTAGTAGGCGCGGATCGCGCGGTCGAGGATGCGCCGCAGCTCCGCGGCCCGCCCGGCGGCGCGGGTCTCGGCCATCTAGCCTTTGGCTTCTTCGGCCAGCACGGCCATCGTCACGCCCACCAGGCGCTGCAGCTCGACGGCGGACGCATTGGGCAGCAGCTGCTCGATCGCCGCCCGGTCGTGCTGCGCGAACGCCTCGAGCAGCTTCTGGAGGTAGGCCACCAGCGCGACACGCTGCACGTCGGCGCGGTGCGCGGCCTCGGCGTCGGTCTCGACCCCCCGGGTGCGCTTGATCAGGCTCTCGTAGCGGTGCGCGTTCCGGAGCGACTTGGCCGTCAGGTCGGCTACGGTCTGGGTGAAGCGGATGTCGCCCTCGCTCAGCGGCTCGCCGTCCTTGAAGGTCCGGAGGAAAATGCAGCCGATCGCGGCGCCCCGGTACTTGATGGGCACTACGGTAATGGACTTCACCTTGCGGCGCTCCAGCGCGTCCCAGACGTGCTGCAGGCTGATGTCGGCCGTGACGTCGGCGATGAACACCGTCTCGCCCGAGTCCATTGCCCGCTGGATCTCCGGATAGCGGGCGAGGTCCACGACCAGGTTGCGGATGCTCGGGTCCTCATAGGAGGCCACCAGCCGCACCGTGCGCCCGCCGCTGTCCGCGAGGAAGATGCTCGAGCGGTCGAGCCCGAACGTCTCGCCGAGCCGACGCGCGATGGTCTGCAGGATGTCCACGAAGTGGAGCGTCCCGGAGATCTCTGAGAGAATGTCAATGATGGTGATCAGCCGGTCGCGCTCACGCTCCAACTCGACGATGCGGCCGGCCAGGAGCGACGCGGCGTCCGGATGGGTCGGCGGGGGAGACGGCGCGGTCGTGGTCATGGGGCAATAGTGCCGCCCTCACGCGCGGCCCGTCAAGCGGAGCGAACAACTCTCAATTCCGCTCCCGACCGCCCTCCGCCACGGAAGGGGCTGCGGAGAGGTTGAGGGTCAGCGCGGACAGCATCGCGACGCGGGCCTGCTGTAAGGGGAGGGGTGGCGCGACAGGGCTCCAGCCCGGTGGATGGTTCGGGTTTGTGTCGCCCATCCGGCCAGCGTAACAATCCCCGGGACCAATGGGTTGTCTGGCCATTGCCTACTTGCATTGTCGGAATTGCCGGGCGAGTCTTGGGGGTGACCCCAGATCCCACCAAAGCCGTTGAATTGCGGCTGCGCGCCGCCGTCGAGTCGTCGCCCAGCGGCCTCCTGATGACGGATGCGCGGGGCAACATCGTGCTGGTGAACCGCGAAGTGGAGCGGCTGTTCGGCTACTCGCGCGAGGAGCTGCTGGGGCGCTCGGTCGAGATGGTGATCCCCGATCGGTTTCGCTCCGGGCACACCGGTTTCCGCGGCGGCTTCATGGCGGCCCCGAAGGTGCGGGCGATGGGGGCCGGGCGAGACCTGTACGCGCTGCGCAAGGACCGCACCGAAGTGCCGGTCGAGATCGGCCTGACGCCGGTCGCGACCGAGGAAGGGATGTTCGTCCTCGCCTCGATCGTGGATATCACCGCGCGCAAGAAGGCGGAGAACGAGCAGCGCCACCTCGAGGAGGAGCTGCGCCAGGCGCAGAAGCTCGAGGCCGTGGGCACGTTGGCCGGAGGGATCGCGCACGACTTCAACAACATCCTGTTCGGCATCACCGGGTACGCGGAGCTGATCGCTCAGGGGACGCGCTCGCCGGAGGCGGTGGCCGAGGACCTGGCGGAGTTGATGAAGGCGGCGCGGCGCGGCAAGGAGTTGGTCGAGCGGATACTCGTGTTCAGCCGGCGCCAGCCATCCGAGCGCCGGCCGCTGGAGATCGGGCCGACGGTGGCGGAAGCGGCGAAGCTGCTGCGCGCGACGCTGCCATCCTCGATTGACCTGAAGGTCAGCATCCACGCCCAGGCGCCGCAGGTGCTGGGCGATGCGACTTCCATCCACCAGATCCTGATGAATCTCGGCACCAACGCGGCGCACGCCATGCCGGGCGGCGGTGTGCTCGAGATCTCCGTCGAGCCGCAGTACCTGCGCGACCATGTGGTGCGTTCGCACCCGGGCCTGCACGAAGGGTGGTATGCCGTGCTGGTCGTGCGCGATCACGGGTCCGGGATTGACCCGGCGGTGCGCGACCGCGTCTTCGAGCCGTTCTTCACCACCAAGCCGAAAGGCTCGGGCACCGGCCTCGGCCTCTCGATCGTGCACACCATCATGCGGACGCACGAGGGAGTGATTGACCTCGACAGCGGGCCGGGGCGCGGCACCACGGCCACGTGCTTCTTCCCGGCGCTCGCATCCGCGGCGTCCTCCGAGCTGCCGGGCAAGGAGGAGGCGCCGCAGGGCCAGGGTGAGCGCATTCTGCTGGTGGAGGACGAGCCGACGCTGGCCAGGATGAGCACCCGCCGGCTCGAGGCGCTGGGCTACACGGTGACGAGCGATACGGACGCAGCGCGCGCGCTGGAGCGTTTCCGCGCCCGGCCCCGCGACTTCGACCTCGTGATCTCCGACTACCTCATGCCGCGGATGGTGGGCCTCGACTTCGCCCGCGCGGTGCACAACATCCGTCCCGAGGTGCCCATCGTGCTGCTGACGGGCTTCATCGAGGAGCTGCCCGAGGAGACCATCCGCGCCGCAGGCGTGCGGCGGCTGATCAGCAAGCCCGTAACCATTCAGGAGCTGGGCCAGGCCGTACACGAGGTGCTGGCCGGCGCCCGCGCCGGTTCGGCCTGAGCTTCGCCGCCGTCGCCATCCGCCGCGGACCGGCCACGCGGCCCGCGGTGAGGTCCGGAAAGATGCTTCGCCTGCGCCACGGTCTTGCCGCGCCACCCCTTCCGGTGCACCGTATGGGTGTCGTGGTCAATGTCACCGTGGAGCCAAGCATGACCTCCGCCGTCCCGTCCGCTTCCTGCCCCAAGTGCGGGGAGACCAACGTCCAGTCGGTGCCGATCAACCGCTCGAGCGTTCCCGAGGCGGTGGCGGCGGAGTACTTCCGCGGCACGGGCGGCAGCGCCCAGGGCGCGGACACGATCCTGCAGAGCGTGTGCGGCAGATGCGGCTGCCACTGGATTCCGCGCACGACCGAGGAGCGCCATCTGCGGGCTCTCTCCGGCCAGCTGGGTCCCGAGGCGATGCGCGCTGCCCAGGCGGAGAACGCTGCCGCGGGAGCGAAGGTACGGCGGCGGATCGTGCTTCCGAAGGTCCCGAAGCAGACCGTGGTCATCGCCGTGGTGATGGTGATCGTCATCCTGCTCGCGTTGCTGACCTGAGCGGGCCCGTCCGCACCCCGACCCTCATGGGCGAGGCGGCTGGCTCGTCGCTCCGGAGATTTCCGCGATCCGCCGGCGCGCGAAGACGAGCGTCGAATCCTTGCTCAGGGCCGCGCGATAGCTCGCCAGCGCCTGGGCGGTATCCCCCTTCTGGCGGTACAGCTCGCCGAGCAGGAAGGGAATCTGTCCCGACGCGGGGCTGAACTCCGCCCCCAGCCGCAGCAGTCCGATGCCATTGTCCACCCGACCCGCCCGCGCTTCGTTCTGCGCCATGTCCACCAGGGTAAGGTCCCGGAAGTCATAGGCGCCGCTGCCGTAGTAGCGCTCGCGCAGGGCGCGGTAGGTCCTGGCCGCTGCATCCAGCCCGCTGTCGGCGAGCACCAGACCCAGGGTGTCGTCGAGCAGCCGCGGGCGCGGCAGGCCGCGGTGGCAGGTCGCGCACCGCACGACGATGTGGGGTGTGGGCCGGTCGGGGACCTCCGCCAGGTGCTCGTCGTTGACGTGCATCACCATCTGGAGCATGACGCGCGCGACCCGCTTGGTGCGCTTGTCGTCCGAGGCGAAGTTGAGCGAGTCGAGCGGCGCGCCCTCCCGCCCCACGTGGCAGTAGGTGCACCGTACGCCCAGCCCGAGTGCGAAGCCGCGCATCGTGTTTATCAAGGCGCGCGGCTCGATGTTCTTCGGCAGCACCTTCAAGTTGGTGAAGGAGTCGGGCGGAAACCGGCCCTGCGCGAGCGCGGCTGGCGCCAGCGCGGCAAGGCCGAGGACCGTGAGAGCGAAACGGCGCATGCGTTCTCCGCTATGGCTGGGGAAGCCGCAAGATACACCCGGCGCGGGGACGGCGGGCAGTGCGCCGGACCGGCGCGCGGGGTCTCAGCCGCCCGCGCCGGCGGGATCGGCTTCCCGGTTCAACAGGTCTAGGTAGGCCTCCGGGACGAGCGCGTCCTCCAGGATGCCGAACCTGCTCATCAACCGGCGCGCTTCCCCGACGCCTGCGCCGCCCGGCTCGCCCTCCGCCATTTCCACTTCCAGCTCGAGGAAGGCGCCCAGCCCGCGCACCTCGTCGAGGTGGACCCGCGTGCGCCCGACCCGATACACCAGCCGTTCCTTGATGACCTGGCCCGCGACGCCCAGCGCCGAGGCGAGCAGGTTGCGCAGCGCCGCGGCATCGGCAACCGTCACGCGCTCGAAGCGCGATTCCTTGGGACCCGCCTGGTCCGGCCGCTCGTAGTAGATGAGTTCGGCCCCGGCCCCCGCCTGCTCGCGGAGCTTGAGGCGGCCGCGATGGACCGTGAAGAACGTGTCGGTCTGTACCAGGAGCTCCGGCGGCGCGCCGGCGGCGGCCGCCACCAGTCGGCGGGTGGCCGCCGGATCGGCGATGCGGGCCTTGATCTCCACGTTGCGTGCCATGTCGTTCCGCGCAGGCGGCCGGGCACCCGCGCCCGGCGTGCGTCAGGCCTGGGTCGCTGCCTCGAGTTTGAGCACCGTGTTCCAGTTTCGGCCCGTGCCCCGGCTGCCGAGCGTGCGCTCGATGAGCGCGATCGTCAGCCGCGAGCGGCCGACGCCGTCCGGGTAGACGAGGTACGCGTGAGCGCCCCAGGTCCGCACCGTCTCGCGGCCCGTGATGGCCGCCTGAAGCGCGCGCACCGCGGCGGCGGCCGGCGCATCCTTGAGGCACATGACCAGGAGGTGGCCAGGATCGCGCTCCGCCTCGGCGGGGTAGGGATTGTGCGCGATCACCTCCTGCCATTCCGCCGCCGAGCGCACGAAGAAATCCGTCTCCAGCTTCAGCTGCTTCGCGGCCGCGGCCTCCAGCATCCGCTCCAGCTGCGCGCTGGACTTCGCTCCGCCCTTGAACACGAGGTTGCCGCTCTGGAGCAACGACCGCACGTCAGCGAAGCCCAGGCGTGTGAGCCAGGCGCGCAGGTGGGCCATGCCGATGATCTGGTGGCCGGCGACGTTGACGGCCCGCAGGAGGGCCAAGTGGTTGCGCGGTGTTGCGGGCACGGCGGCCTGGCGTCGGGCCGGAGTCAGCGCACCGCCTGGACGACGACCGCGGTCCCATAGCACAGGACTTCCGTCGCGGCACTATTGCGGCTGCCGACTTCGGAGGTGTCGTAGCGGAGACCCACGACGGCGTTCGCCCCGAGCTGCTGGGCGTGTGCGAGCAGTCGCTCGTAGGCCTGCTGGCGGGCCTGCTCGCACATTTCCGCGTAGGCGCCGATCTGGCCGCCTACGATGGACTTGAGACCGCCCAGAAGCCCCTGGCCGATGGTCGGGGCACGCACGACGAGGCCGCGGACCAGCCCCTTGTACTCGGAGATCCGGTACCCTTCGATCGTAAACGTCGTGGTCACTTGCATGGCGAGACTCCTGTCCGGGGAGCGTGATGGATCGGCGGGTGCGCCGCGCACCTCAACTGCCGTGGCCTCGATTGGCCGGGCGCGACAGACCTAGGGGCGAACTTCTTCTATGATCCGCAACAGGTCGTCGCGGGAAACCGGCATCCGGAAGGTACGGACGGCGCCGAACGCCTGGGTGACCGCCAGGGGGTCCACTCCCTGGTAGGAAGGCCGCCCCGCCATGGTCACGACGCGAGCATCCGGGTAGGTCCGCCGCAGCTGCCGCAGGAACTCCGCCGCCTCCATCCGGCCCGGGGCCAGCACGTCAATGATGACCACGTCGGCCGGGACCGTCCGGTACGCGAGGAGGCCGACCCAGGCGTCGGCCGTCTCCACCACCTCATGGCCGGCGCCCGCGAGCATGGTCTGCAAGGCGTCGCGCAGTGCGTCGTGCCGCGTGATCACGAGGATCCGGGCGCTGCGGGAGTTCGGGACGATCGCCGCTCTGCCGCACCCGAGGCACACGACCCGGCGGGCGATCTCGGCACCGCGGCGCCGGGCCGGTCCGAGCGTGAACCGGCTCCCGCACGATGGGCAGCGCACGGGGCCCGGTGCCGCAAAGCGCGCGCGCAGCTCCGCGATCTCCTCGAGGGTGTACGGCGTGGCGGTCTCGTGCCGCCGCCGGCCATGCCGGCGGGCCGACACGGTGCGCCGGTCGGGCACCGCGCGCCGGTAGGCCCGGCGGCGGTCCTGCCCCGCACGGCGCTCCGCGAGTACCTGGCGCGCGGCAATCCGGCGGTCGCGGCTCCGCCGGTCTTCGTCTGAGCGGCGAGAGAGCGGCAGGCGCCGCTCCCACAGCCGGCGGCGTTCACCGAGCCTACGTTGTGCTGATGGTCTTTCCATGCGCAGTCCCCGTCCGTGCCGTTCGCCAGGCAACGCAACTGCGGCGCCGCGGCTCCGCCCGTTGCGGCGGCCTCACGGACTCAGGTTAAAGCTGCGAGCGAAATGGTTGACGGCGCAAGGAGCCGATCCGCCGGTTATCGTTGCCCCGAACGTGGCTTCCCTACGGCTCCTTCGGCTCTGCGACGCGTTCCCTGGGGCTCACAGCCGCCGGCGGATGGATGCCAATTCCCGCCGCCGCTTCGCGGTGATCTTGGGATATGCCAGCTTGAGCGCATTGAGCGCATCGAGGACGATCTGGGAGACGATCAACCGGGCGTTCTCCTTGTCGTCGGCGGGCACGATGTGCCAGGGCGCGTGACGGGTGCTGGTCGCGCAAAGGCAGGCCGCGTATGCCTTCATGTACGGCTTCCAATATTGCCGCTCGTGAGCGTCCGAGAGACTGGCCTTCCAGTTCTTGTCCGGCTCGTCAATGCGCTCGAGGAATCGCCTTCGCTGCTCCGCCTTCGACACGTGAAGGAACACCTTGACGACACGGGTGCCGTTGCGGTGGAGGTGCTTCTCGAAATCCACGATCGAGCGGTACCGCTCGATCCAGATGGTCTTCTCGTCGCGCAATTCCTCCGCAAGCCCCTGGCCGCGGAGCATCTCGGGATGCACCCGCACGACCAGCACTTCCTCGTAAAAGGAACGATTGAAGATGCCGATCCTCCCGCGTTCGGGCAGCCGGCATGTCGAGCGCCAGAGAAAATCGTGTTCCAGCTCCTCGGCGCTCGGCTGTTTGAAACTGAAGACCTGGCAGCCTTGCGGGTTGACGCCGGCCATGACGTGCTGGATGGCGCCGTCCTTGCCCGCGGCGTCCATTCCCTGAAAGATCAGCAGGAGCGCGTAGCGGTTGGACGCGTAGTGAAGGCGCTGCAGCGACCTCAACTCCTCGACGTGTTCTCGCAGCAGTTCCTGATATCCCTTCTTCGACCTGAAGAAGGGCTTCACCCTCGTGGGCCACTCCCTGAGTGTGACCTTCTCCCCGGGCCGCACCCGAAAATCCTCTGCATTGATCGTGATGGACATTCCTTCAGCAATGGCCGCTACGCGCGGGGTACCGGCGCTTCACGGCCAACGACGATGGACAGCGAATGTCGGGCGAGGCCTTCAACGGCGCGTGGCCCAGTAGGCATCGGCCTCCGCTTCCAGCTTGTCCAGGCGGGTGTAGTAGTCCGGGAATTCCTTCAGATGCGCCCAGGCGATTTTTCCCGTCAGGGTGAGATCGTCATTCGTGACGTTGGTCTCGGGGCTCCGGGTGCCGTGCTCGAGCTCGATTTCAAGGCCGCGACGGAACTGCTGAAGATTCACCTTGGTCCAGTCTATCCTGAGGGCGAAACCGACCTTGCGGGCTTGATCAGCACTGAACCGGCGCTTGTTGGCCATCGCGTGCCTCGTTCTGATGGGAGCTGCGCGGTGCTCACCCCCCGTTGGGCTGCGCAGGTCGCAGCTGGGGTCTGCGAGTCGGGCAGCCGCGGACGTCAAGCCTTCCGGCCGCGAATGCCGGCGCCGATCATCAGCACCCCGCCGACGATCGCGCCGCCGCCGACCCACCGGGGAACGGCGCGCTGTTCCTGCACCGAGGCTTCGAACCGCCCGACCTTCACCGCGCTGCGGTGCGACGGATAGCTGATGCCTCGCGTGAGCACGAAGGCACCGATCGCGGCCAGCACGATGCCGGCGAAAACCCAAGGTCGCATGCGCACCGTCCAGAGAGGGAACGCCCAGCGCCGCGCGGGCGAAGGGTCAGGCAAGTTCGGGCCGGCCTCGATGAGTACATAGGGGCCTATCTCTAACCGCTTATCGCGCACGGCGGCCCATGACGGCACGGTAGACGGCCAGGAGCACCACGGCTCCGGCGACGGCGAGCATCAGGCGGGGCAAGTTGAGTCTGGTGACGCCTGCCATCCGGAAAGCCTCCTGTGGGCGGGAGCGGGGCGGGGCGGCGGAAGGGCACACGTGACGCACGCCGGGGAGACGTGCAACTCTTCACGCGCTTGGGTCGGACGCCCTCCGCCGCGCAAGCCCTGTATGCTGTGTTGTGCGCAGTGTCATGAAACGACCACAAACATGCGGGCCGGAGAGCACACCGCCCATCGGCCATTCGGTGGAAAACCGGTCTAGCGCCGGCGGGCAGAAGAGTGAGGGATATCAACCGAAGGGATTAATCCCTAAGATTGTCGCCCCTCTAGCGGAGGGTGATGTCCGTTGCTAGCTTGCCAAGCGCAAGGGTGGGGTGGCCGGGGGCATCATCCGCTCGCACTTTGCCACGTGCAGGGGGAGCGTATGCCTTTGCGAACCAGGAAGCGAACTGCCAGGAAGTCTCCGCCGCGCGCCGCGCCGCGCGCGCTGCCCGTCGTCCTCATTGACGACAACCGTCTGTTGCGCGACGGCCTCTCGACGTTGCTCAACGCCCAGGGCTTCAGCGTGGTCGCCACCGCCCGAAGCGGACAGGAGGCGCTGCGGGAGGTCGCGCGGGTGAAACCGCAGCTGGCCCTGCTCGA
>PMIK01000071.1 GCA_003157095.1 Gemmatimonadota bacterium
CCGCCGCGGCGGCGCGAGCCTTTGCCTATCTGCCGTCCGACGCACGCATCGGGGCCAAGGTCTTTCCGGTCATCAAGCCGCGGACCAACAGCTTCGTGTTCGAGCCCTCCACCGACGCCGCGATCTTCCTTTACCTGAACCCCGTCGAGACCCAGTCGCAGTTCGAGAACACGGTGGCGCACGAGCTGCACCACATCGGCTATGCGAGCGTCACGGCGCGGTTCGCTGCGTCCATCGCCGGCCTGCCGCCGGACGCGCATGCGGCGGCCGAGTGGATGGGGGCTTTCGGCGAAGGGTTCGCGATGCTCGCCGCGGCGGGCGGGCCGGATATGCATCCCCACGCGGTGAGCCCGACTGAGCAACGGGAGCGGTGGGACCGGGACGTGGCGAACGTCGGCCGCGACCTGCCATTGCTCGAGCGCTTCTTCCTCGATGTCGCCGAGGGCAGGCTTAAGACCGACGAAGAACGTCAGCGTGTGGCGATGACCTTTTTCGGCGTGCAGGGTCCCTGGTATACGGTCGGCTGGAAGATGGCGGTCGTGATCGAGCGGCGCTTCGGCCGCGCCAAGCTGATCGAGTGCATGCTCGACCCGCGTGAGCTGCTGGTCACCTACGACCGGGCGGCCGCCGAGTTGAACGGTGCCGGCGGCGAACAACTCCCGCTGTGGTCGGACGATCTGCTGCGGGCCATGGGAGCCGAACCGAGCCGCTAGGCCGTACAAGTGACGTCCGAACCCGTCACCCGGGAGCGCCGCCATGGCAGTGGATAACGCGAAGCGGAAGCTGGGCAAGCGCGCCGCCCGCCTCGATCCGCGGACCCTTCTGTTTGCCAAGTACATCCTGGCGGAAGTCCTCCCGGCGCCTCCGCCAGCGGAGGATTTCGCGAAGAAGGTGAAGCAGTGGCCGATGATGGGCAACGACCGCATCGGCGACTGCACTTGCGCGGCGGCGGGACACATGATCGAGCAGTGGACGACCTACGCCGGCGCGCAAGTCGTGCTCACGGACCTGCAGATCGTCGCCGCTTACTCGGCGATCACGGGTTACGACCCGAAGGACCCGGACAGCGACCGGGGTGCCGTCGAGCTCGACGTGCTGAATTACTGGCGCAAGACCGGCTTCAGCAGGCACAAGATCGAGGGCTACGTCGCGCTCGAGCCGGGGAACCACAGCCACGTCGAAGACTCGGTCCTGATCTTCGGCAACTGCTACATCGGCCTCGCCCTCCCGGTCAGCGCCCAGCGGCAGAAGGTGTGGACGGTGCCGCCCGGCGGGCCGGTCGGGCCGGGCGCTCCGGGCTCGTGGGGCGGGCACGCCGTGCCGGTCGTGGCCTACGACCCGCGCGGCCTGCTGGTGATCACGTGGGGCGCGGTGCAGCGGATGACCTGGGCGTTCTGGGACGCATACTGCGACGAGGCCTACGCGGTCCTGAGCAAGGACTGGATCAACCGGGTGAACCGCAAGGCGCCCAACCAGTTCGACTTCAAGACCCTGCAGGCGGATCTGGCGGCGCTGGCGCACTAGGGCGGAGGCCCGGGCCGCGAGGCGTGGCACCGGAAGAAACCGCCCCCAATGGGCAGTGGGACCGGATCGGAGAAGCTGGCCATGAAAAATGGGATGGCGGGGACCGAGCCAGGCGGCTTGCGTCTCAAATACGGATTCTGGGTCGTGATCGCCGGCCTGGCGGTGGTGGCGGCCGTCTTCGTGACGGCGACGCTGCGGTGGAGCGCGGCGTCCGACGTGACGACGGCGGTCTCGTCGGTGACCGGCGTGGTGGGCACCATCGTCGGCGCCTTCTTCGGGATGCAGCTCGGCTCAGCGGGAAGGGAAAAGGCCGAAGCGGCGCGCGAACGAGCGGAGAGCCTGGCGCAGAGGCTCGCGGCGGCGCTGCCACCCGAGGTGGCCCAGCGGCTGGTTGGAGCGGACAAGGCCTGACGCGGCCAACCCGCCCGATGGAGGACACTGGTCGGGCCGTCAGCCCGACGAGCTGAGCGCGCTCTCCAACTCCAGCAGCCGGCGCTTCCTCCACAATCCGCCGCCGTACCCGCGCAGCGCGCCGTCGGATCCCACGACGCGATGGCAGGGCACGACGATGGCCAGCGGGTTGTCTCCGTTGGCGCGCCCCACGGCGCGCTGAGCGCCGGGACGCTTCAGCTTTCGCGCCAGCGCGTCGTACGAGGTCACGCTCCCGTACGGAATCTCCAGCAGCCGCCGCCACACCGCGAGTTGGAACGGGCTTCCCTTGAGCGCCAGCGGGACCCGGAAGCCGCGCAGTGTGCCACCGAAGTACGCCCGCAGCTCCTTCTCCAGTCGCTCGAGGTGCCGGTTGGTCCCTCGCACGACCGGCAGTCCGAACCGCGCGCGGACGCGGCTGGTTTGAGTCTCCAGCCGAAGCCGGCCGGCGAACTCGAGCAGGCAGAGTCCGTCGTCACTCGCCACGGCGACCATCGGCCCCAGAGGAGTGCGGAGCCGGCGGGCCACCAGCCGACTATGACTTCTCATAGGCTTTCGGGGCCGTTCCCCGGCGTACAATATTTCCACCATGAATCCGCAAGACTCCGTCCACCCGCTGCCCGAGCCCTCTTCGGCCGACGCCGAGATTCCTCAGCGCGAGCCCGAAGCGCCCCCGCCAAGGTCGAAGGCTGTCACCCCGATCACCGTGAAGATCCTGAGCGAGCCTGACGTCGTCCTCGACGACCCGCCAGCCATCTTCGGCGGCGGCAGCCACACCTGGTAGCGCAGCTCTCCGGCACCGCTCGCCCGCGATCCTCGCGCGGCGTCCCGCAGGCCTTCTCAGTGAGCTGAGCGTCACGCCCTCGCCCGGAGGCTAGCGTCGCTTGGTCGCGCCGCCGCCATTGGTGGCGAGGTGGACCAAAATCGCCTCACGCGTCAGCTCCCACTCCGTCGCGAGCCCGAGGATCATGCGGATGCGCTTGCGGTGGAAGGTGATCGTGTTCTCGCTCAGGCCGAGCTTGTCGCCTATCTCGGCCGACGACAGCCCTTCGCCGAGCAGGCGGAGGATCGCCTGCTGTCGCTCCGTCAGCCGGGCGAGGCTGGCGTGCATCGCGTCGAGCCCGACCCGATGGCTGGACTTGGGCACGCGCGGCGAGACGTAGCGCCGGCCCGCGAGCACCTCGCTCAAGGCCAGCTTCAGCTCCTCCATTCCCGCGTCCTTCGGCACGAATCCCAGCGCGCCCGCCGCGAGCGAGGCCTCGGCCAGGACCCGGTCCGCGTGCATGGTGAGGACCAGGACCTTGAGGTCGGGTTGAAGGGTGCGGATCTCCGGCAGGATATCGAGCCCGCTGCGCCCGGGGAGGGAGAGATCGAGCAGCAGGCCGTCGGCCGGCGTGCGCTGCAGCAGCTTGAGCAGCTCGTCGCCGGCGTAAGCCACACCCACGACCTCGAAGCGCTGGCCGAGCATCTGCTCCAGTCCCTGCACGACCATCCGATGGTCGTCGGCGATGATCAGCCTCGCTTGCTCGCGCTTCACGGGGACTCTCCGCTGGGCAGAGTCGCCGTCACGACGGTTCCCCCTCCCGGCCTCGGGGTGACGGTCAGACGGCCCCCGGCCGTGACCGCTCGCTGCCCCATCGCGATGAGGCCCAGGCCGTCCTCGGGCCGCGGCACGTCGGCCGCGAAGCCCTTGCCCGCGTCGGCGATCGAGAGTGTCAGCGTGCCGTCGCGTACCTCGAGCGCGAGGTCGGCCTGTGTCACGCCCGCGTGCCGCACCACGTTGCGCAGCGCCTCCTGCGCGATGCGGTAGGCGGCGATGCCCACGCCCGGCGCGACGCGCAGATCGGCGGCAGGGAGCGCGAGCTGCACCTCGAGTCCCGTCGTGCGGCCGAACTCGTCCGCCAGCGCGCCCAAGGCGCGCACCAGGCCGGCCTTCTCCACCACGGAGGGGTGAAGCTGGTGCGCGGCGGTGCGGAGCACCGTCCCCAGGTCTTCCAGCTCGCCCGACACGCCGTTGATGCGACGCACCGCGTCGGGGCTGGCTTTGAGCGCTATCTGCTCCAGCTCGTGGCGGATGACCGCCACGCGCTGGAGCGCGTCGTCGTGCAGCTCGCGGGCCACGCGCGAGCGCTCCTCCTCCTGGGCGGCGAGCAGGCGCTGGCTGTGCGCGCGCTCGACCGCGATGCGGCGTCGCTGGGAGATGACCAGCGCCGTGACGAACGCCCCGAGCACGATCGCCACGCTCAGCCCGGCGGCGACGAACAGCGTCCATATGGTCAGGTCGCTGTGGTGCACGTCATGCCTCGCGCGATCGCCAGGAAGGCGACTACGGCCAGAACTGCCTCGAATTGATAGGCCCGGACCATCAGGACGGGGTCGCTCCCGACCAGCAGGGCGCTGAGCGGGTCGATCATGCTGAACGTTCCCAGGTACAGCGCCATGCCCGCGCTCACCCAGAACCAATCCTGACGGAGCAGATCGCCGGTCGCGGTGCGGCTCCGGGCGACGAGCGTGTAGGCCGCGGCGGAGAGCCCGACCAAACTGGCCACCGAATCCGCGGCTCGGCTGAAGAAGGAAGTGTCCTCGAAGAAGATGGTCAGAACCGCCCACACCGCCAGAAACGGCACGATGGCCAGTCGCATCGTCAGGCGCGCAAGGTCGCTCGTCTGCCAGAAAGAGAGCGCCCAGAGCACCGTCGCGCCGGTCACCGGAGTGAAGAAGTACTCGAGCCAGAGGTTGTGGACCCCGTTCCATGAGAGCCAATACGAAATCCCGCTTTCGGCCAGCAAGACAGCGCACCATACCAGCACCCACGCTCGCGCCCCGCGCGCGGGCCGCCGTGCCACCAATGCCGCGACGAGTGGGGCGGTCTCGGAGAGAGCGCTCAG
>PMIK01000247.1 GCA_003157095.1 Gemmatimonadota bacterium
CGGAGTGGGCGCAGATTGCCGATGCCTGGGCGCTGGCCGGAGCTGAGGTGGGCGTGGTCTTTTGCACTGTGGTGCTGATTACCGGTCCCATGTGGGGCCGTCGCGCCTGGGGCATCTGGTGGACCTGGGACGCGCGGCTGACGCTGACGCTGTTCCTCTGGTTCATCTACCTGGCGTACCTGGTGCTCCGCACTGCGGTCGAGGAGCCCGGCCGCCGGGCGCGCTACTCGGCGGTGCTGGGCATCCTGGGCGCGCTGCTGGTGCCTTTCATCCATGTCAGCGTCTATCTGTTCCGTACGCTCCACCCGATGCCGGTGGTGCTGCGGCCCGGGAGGCCGGAGCTTCCGGGCTCGATGCTGATCACGCTGCTGAGCGCGTTCACCGTGTTCACCCTGTTCTTCATCGCGCTGCTGGCGCGCCGCTATGCCTGGGCACGGCTGGTGGACGCGCGGGCTCAGGGAGAGGCCGAGCGTGCCGACACCTCCCGCTAACGCCGGGTACATGGTCGCCGCGTATGTCGCGGCGGCGGTGATCTACCTGGGGTACGCCGTTTGGCTGTACTGGAAAAGCAGAGGCCGCTAGGCGGGTGACATTCCGCGGGCGGCCTCCGCTCGGTCCGTGCGCCGCGCATCATGCGCGGCGTCTTCCTTTTCCAGGCTACGCGGCGTCCGTCCTGAGCAGGAACCTCTGGTAGACCTGCATCGCCACCACGGCCCCCAGGATCGGTCCCACCCAGTAGGCGACCTGGCCGACCCAGAAGCCGGAAACCAGGGCGGGGCCGAATGTCCGCGCCGGGTTCAGCGCGGCGCCGGTCAGCGGGCCGCCGGCCAGGATGCACATCCACAGCGTCAGGCCGACGGCGAACCCGCCCACCTTCGGGGCGGCGGAGTCCACCACGGTGCCCATGACGGCCAGCGCCAGGAAGAACGTCATCACGGCCTCGAGGAGGATGGCGGTGGCGAGCGTCGTGTCGGCGCCGAGACTCAAGGCGCCGTATTGCCGCACTTCGGCGGCGCCGGTGGGGAAGAGGCCCTTCAGGACCAGCGCGGCGCACACGCCGCCCAGGAGCTGGGCGACGATGTAGAGCCCGGCCTTCAAGGCGTTGATGCGGCCGACGGACCAGAGCCCGATGGTGACGGCCGGGTTGATGTGGCCGCCGGAAATGCCCATCGTCGCCGTAACCGCGAGGGCGTACGCAAGGCCGCTCGCCGCGGCGATGCCGCCCAGGCCGACGCTCCCGTCCTTGTACGCGTTGATGATGATCGCCCCGCCACCGATGAAGACGAGCATGAAGACACCGATGAACTCCGCGATGAGCGGCCGCAGGGTCTGACGCATCACATCCCTCGGGTCGAAGGCGGTTCGTGGATACAGCGGAAGTGGCGCCAATATGCCGGGGGCGCGCGGGGGGGCGCAAGCGCCCCTGGCGCCGTTCCGGCCTGTCCCGTCCAGTGACGGGATTCAGCGCCACACGGTGGAACGGTGCTAGTCGGCGCGCTTCAGCACGAGCGTGGCGTTGATCCCGCCGAAGCCGAATGAATTGGAGATCGCCACCTCGGCGCGGCGCTCCTCCCCCGCGCCGCGGAGGTAGTCGAGGTCGCACGCGGGATCGCGGACGCTGAGGTTGAGCGTCGGCGGCAGCCACGCGCGGGCCAGCGCGAGCGTTGTCACGGCGGCCTCGATGGCCCCCGAGGCGCCGAGCGGATGGCCGTAGTAGCCCTTGGTGCCGCTCACGGCCAGGCGCGCGGCGTGCGCGCCGAAGGCTTCCCGGATCGCCAGCGTCTCCGTCTTGTCGTTGAGCGGCGTCGAGGACCCGTGCGCGTTCACGTAGTCCACCTCGTGCGGCGCGATGCGTGCGTCGGCCAGGGCGAGCGCGATGCACCGGGCCGCCTGCCGGCCATCGGGGCGGGGAGCCGTCATATGGTACGCGTCGTTGGTCACGGCCTCGCCGAGCACCTCGGCCAGGACCGGCGCGCCGCGCGCGATGGCGCGGCCGCGCTCCTCGAGCACCAGCACGGCGGCCCCCTCGCCCATCACGAACCCGTCCCGCCCGGCGTCGAACGGCCGGGAGGCCGNNGCCCGCCCGTCACGGATGGCGTGGAACGCGTCGCCGACGGCGATCGTGCCGGACGCGCAGCTCATTCCGTTGGTCGAGTTGGGGCCGGTGACGCCGAACTCGATGGCGATGTTGCAGCTCGCCGCCCCACCGAACACGGTCAGCGCCAGCATCGGGTCCACGCCGCGGAGTCCTTCGACCGCATACACGCCGACCTGCTCTTCCGCGTATCCGATGCCGCCCAGGGCGGACCCCATCATCGCGCCCACGCGGTCGCGGTCCTCCTTCTCCAGCTCCAGCCCGGCATCGCGCACCGCCAGGCCGGCGGCCGTCACGGCCAGCTGTGAGAAGCGGTCCAGGCGCCGCGCGCGGCGGGCATCGAGAAAGTCCTGCGGGCGGAAGTCGGGAATCTCGGCCGCGATGTGGCTCCGGAACGGGGTGGGATCGAAGCGGGTGATGGTGCGCACCGCCGAGCGGCGCGCGCGGAGCCCATCCCATAGGCCCTGAACCCCGGTGCCGATCGGCGTGATGCAGCCGATTCCGGTCACCACCACCCGTCTGATCTCGTTCAAAGGCCTCCTCCGCTTTCGGCCACGCGTGCGATGCCGGCCAGTGTGCGCTGCGCGATGTCGTGAATGAACACCGGCCCGATGACCATGTTCGCCGCCGCGGCCCGCACCATGGGCCACGGCGGCCCGTCCCACAGGTGCGTGATGGTCACCGCCACGCCGCCCTCGCCGGCAGGGGCGAACGCCCACTCGACATCCATCCCGCGCGTGATGCCCTGGACGTGACGGTAGCGCACCGCCGGCGCCTCGCGGTCAACGCTCATTTCGGAGACCCACCAGGTCGGGTAGCGGACCGGCCCGAACGGGCGCCACGCCGCCATCTCGACGACTCCGCCGTCGTCGCGTCGCTCCAGGAAGCGCACCCAGCGGTAGTGGTCAAGCCACTCCGGCCAGCGTTCGACGTCGGCCGCGCAGGCGAACACCCGGTCCAAGGCGGCGCGCACCTCGCGCCGGTCCACCTGGATCATCGTGCGCCCGGCGGGGTGGCGCCGCCGTTGCTTCCGGCCGAGCGCCACGCGGCGGTGACCCGGAACATGGAATGGGTCCGGACCTCCGCGTTCACGCCGGCCTGCGCGCACGCCTGTCGCAGCGCGGCGGGCGTGAAGCCGCGCAGCACCGAGGTCACGCCGTCGCGCCGGCTGACGCTCTGAAAGCGGAGCGGATACGACGCGAGCCACAGTCCGGCGGCGGCGATGCGGTTTGGGCGGAGTTCCGCGATCACCACGCCGAGCCCGGCCACGCGCGCCAGCTCGGCGACGATTTCCGTCAGCGCCGGGCCGCGGAAGTGGTGCAGGAGCTGGGAGCAGAGCACCAGGTCCACGGAACGCGACGCCAGCGGCAGCGCGGCGGCGTCGGCGAGCAACGCTGTGATGCCGCCGTCGCGGGCGGCATGCCGCGCCGCCGCCGGATGCCGCTCGACCGCCAGGAGCCGCAGCGTGATGCCGGCTCGCGCGGCGCGGGCCTGGGCGGCGCGCGGGATGTCTCCGTCCCCGGTGCCCACATCGAGCAGCGTGAGCGTCGTGCCGGCCGGCACGGAGCGCAGCAGCTCGTCCAGACGCCGGAGCGGTGCGGCGGTTCCGCCGAGGAAGCGGTTTGCACGGGCCACGTCCTTGAGCGATGCAAGCACCGCCGCCGGGTCCGCGGCCGGATCGTCGAGCAGCTCCGGGCGCCGCGCCGCTCCCCGCCACTCGCGCGGCTCTCCGCTCACCCGTTCAGCTCCGCGAAGCGGCCCGCGAAGTAGCACAGCGGCCGGCCCTCATCCACCTCCGACCACTCCAGCGTGCCGGTGATGATGGTGTGGTCGCCGCCGTCCAGGTGCGCTCGGCGCCGGCACTCGATCCGCGCGAGGGAGCCCGGAATCATCGGTGCGCCGCCGGGAGAAACGACCAGCTCGCCCTCTTCGAGGTGCTGGCGCTCGCGCTCCGCAAAACGGCGGGCGAGCTCGACCTGTCCGGCGGCGAGCACGTTGACGCCGAACCGCTCGGCCTCGCGCAGCACGTCGTGGATCTCGGCGTCGCGGCCCACGCACACCAGCAGCATCGGCGGGTCCAGGGACAGCGAGGTCACGGAGCTGGCGGTGATTCCCACGGCCCGTCCCCGCGGCACCCGCGCGGTCACGACCGTGACCCCGGTTACGAGCTGGCTCATCGTATGTCGGAAGCGTGCTTCGTCGAGCGGCATGGGCGTCGTCCTGGTGTGGAACGAGGGTGACTGCGACATGGTGCCTTCTAAAGGATAAGCGCCGCGAGAGATCGAGGAGCGAGGAGCGCGCACGGAGAGACGTAGTCGCCTGCGACGCCCACCCACAGGTCCGCGACGGCGGAGCGCCCTGCCAAATGGTGCGTGAAGCGGCGCATCAAGCGGGGGCGCGTGGCCGAAAGCGCGGCGAGACGCTCGAAGGCCCACTTGCCGAGGAACGCCTGTCGGCGGGCGCGCCGGTACGGCCTCAAGGCATCCCGCGTCGCCGCGCCCCCGGCCAGCGCCGACGCCAGCGCCTCGGCCGCGAGGTGGCCGCCTCTCAGCGCGGCGAAGATCCCCTCGCCGGTGAACGGATCGAAAAAGTCCGCCGCGTCTCCCACCAATAGGGCGCCGTTGGTCACGGTGCTGCGCGCCGTGCGCGCGAAGGGGCCGGCCACCATCACCGCCCTGACCAGGCGGGCGCCGGCGACCCGGCGCCGCAGCTCGGGCACCGCCGCCAGCTCCGCCCGGAGAAACGCGGCCGGATCCCGCGCGATGGCGCGCCCTTCGGCTGCGGGCACGACGGCGGCGGCGTTGACGCGTCCGCCGCCGATCGGCGCGAGGCCGGCGTAGCGGCCGCTCCGCACGAACATCTCGCCGAAGTCGCCCATCCCTTCGACGTCGGCCAGGTGCGCCACCAGCGCCAGGCGCCGCGGCCCGCCGCGGCGGGAGAGCCCCAGGCGCCGCGCGACCAGCGAGTGCAGGCCGTCGGCCCCGACCAGCGCGCGGCTGCGCTGTTCCCAGCGCCGGTCCCCGCGCCTCAGCATCGCGCCCACCACTACGCCGTCCTCGAACAGCAACCGCTCGACCGTCACACCCTCGAGCACTTCGGCGCCGGCCTTCGCGGCGGCGCCGAGGACGGCCGTGTCGAGGCGGGACCGCGGCAGCGCGAGCCCATATGGCCGGTAGGGCCGCCGGTGTTCGCTCACGGGGAATCGCCCCAGCACCGCGGAGCCGTCGTCGGCGACGATCCGCATGCCGGTGAGCTTGGCGGCGCCGCTGGCCTCGATCTCCTCCAGCACGCCCAGCGCGTCGAGGTCGCGCGTCGCCTCCGGGCTGAGGTACTCCGAGCACGCCTTCTCGCGCGGGAATCGTTCCCGTTCCACCACCAGCACGTCGAGTCCGGCCCGTGCGGCCCAGGCCGCAGTCGAGGCGCCAGCCGGCCCCCCGCCTACCACCAGCAGGTCGCGCACTACACGCTCGCGCCGGCCAGACGCCGGAAGAGACTGAGATAGCGCCAGTGCGGGCGGGGCAGACCCAGAAGGCTCGCCACCCGCACCAGCGCCGGCATCACGGGACTGCGGCTGTCAGCCGAGAACATGAAGCGGGGGTGCGTGTGGGCGAAGGCCCGCAGCCGCGTGAGCGCGGCGTCCAGAGGCAGCGCGCTCGAGAGGTAGAAGCGCGGCGCGAGCAGCGGATCGCCGGGCGCCACCTGGCCTTCCGCCGCGGCGATGGCCTGCAGCGTCGTGCCCGGATACACGCGCAGTCCCACCGTGAGGTACACGGCGTCGCCGTGCGCCAGCCGGGCGTCGGCGAACCGCAGCGTCTCCTCCAGCGTCGCGGGTGTCTCGCCGGGACCGCCGGCCAGGAAGATCCACAGCACCCGGATGCCCGCCGCTTCCGCGCGCGCGGCGCACGCTTGAAGCCGGGCCAGGTCGAAGCCCTTGTTGAGCCGCTCGAGAACGGGATCGGACGCGCTCTCGGCGGTGATGCCGAGCCAGCGGAACCCCGCGTGCCGCATCGCCGAGAACAGTTCGGGCGACGAGACGGCCGGCGTGAAGTTGGTCGTGTCCACGCCCACGCCGAGTCCGGCGCGTGCCAGCGCTTCCGCCACCTCGATGGAATGGCGCAGCGGGCTGTTGAAGGTGGAGTCCACGAAGTCCACGCGCCGGACACCGTGCCTCGCCAGCGCCGCGATTTCGTCCACCACCGCCTCGGGGCTGCGCAGCCGGTAGCCCTTGCCTTCGACGTTGAGGTAGGTGCAGTAGACGCAGCCGAACACGCAGCCCCGCTTGGTCTGGACCGGCACCGTCGCTCCGTGCCGCACGTAGCGCGGGAGGTCGGCCCAGCGCCACAGCTCGGGAGGTGGCAAGGCGTCGAGGTCCGGCGGCGGCGCCGGCGCGGCGAAGCGCGGGGCCCCGGGCCAGGCGACACCGGGCAGCGGCTCGCCGGACCGGCCGCCGGCCACGGCTTCCAGCAGCGGCGCCGCCACCGTCTCGCCGTCGCCGGCCACGCCCGCGTCCACGCCGAGCGCGGCCACGAGGCCCTGCGGCGCCACGCCGAACGCCGCCCCTCCCGCCACCCCGCC
>PMIK01000018.1 GCA_003157095.1 Gemmatimonadota bacterium
GATGCGGTTCGGCTTCAGGTCGAGCACCTCGATCCACGCCGCGAACGGCTTCTCGGTGAGCCGCTCGGCCAGCGTTTGGGCCGACATCTGCGCTTTGATGCGATATAGGCCCGTCCCCTTCGAAAAGTCGCCCTCCACCGAGCGGATGCGATCCGGATTGAAGCCGGCCAGCGCCTTCTTCAGCTCGACGTACGTCTTGAAGTCGAGCCGGTCGACCTCCAGCTCGATGTCGCCCGCGGCGGTGATCTGCGTCGACCATTGCTCCATCACCGCGTCGATCAGCTTGACCGCCAGCACCGGCTCACGCCGATTATCCGTGTCGGGAAACGTCGCGGCGACCAGCGCGGCCCGGGCCGCGGGCGGGCTGAACTCGTGGTACGACCGCACGCCGCGCTCGCGCGTCGGGATCGACTCGCTCACCAGCAGCTTGCCGGTGTCGGTGTAGTAGATCTTCGCCTGGACGCCGCAGTTGTAGAAGGCGGCCTTCGCCCCGTAGATGTCGCGCACCCCGACGCGGTCGGCGTTCGCCGAGCCGCGGATCAGGATTTGGGCGCCGGCGTCTTTGGCCAGACGGGCCAGCTTGGCCGCGTCCCGCTCATCCCGGGCGTCGGCGGCCTCGCGGTGCTTGATGTCCTCGACAGCCTTCCGCTCGACCAGGTCGAAGCCGGCCTTCAGGAACAGTTGCTCGATGCGGCTCTCGACGACCGAGTCGTCCTCCAGGCGGCCGTCGATCTTCTCGTCGATCCAGACCATGATCTTGGGCCGGCCGATCTGGTCGAGGACGTTCTGTACCTCGCCCCACATCTTCGCGACGGTGCTCGGGCGGACGGTCGCCTCGATCGTGACTTCTACAGTGCCCCCGGGGCCCTCGCGCTCCTGAAGGACCTTGTAGTCGCTGACCAGGCCGGCCGCCCGGCTGTAGATCGTGTCGCGGATCAGCGCGAAGTTCTCGACGTTCGAATGCGCCGAAATCTCCACGCCCGCCCCCTGCTCGACCGCCTTCCGCAGCGCCTGCTTTAGCGCGTCGTCGCGGTTGTACCCCTCCGCGGTCACCCGGACGACTTTCGCCTCGGGCTCCCGCTCCGGCGGCGGCGGGGCTGGAGCCTCTTCCGGCTGCGCACTGGCCAGCATGCACGCGGAACACAGGAGAGCGACGAGCACAACTCTCATGGATTCTCCTTCTGCGGGGCGGGCAGCGTTGCGGGGCTGGCCGGCCCGGTCGCGGTCTCAGCCGGCTCGACTTCCTCGAGCTTCATATCCCGCCGCACGATTTCCCACAGCCGCCGCAGCGGCAGCTCCACTTCGACCTCCGCCCCACCGTCCGGGCGGACCTGGCGGCGAATCACGCGCGCCCCGCTGAGGAACAGCACGACGTCGTCCTTCAGGTCCTGATGGTAACCGACGAATTCCGCGACGCTGACGTTCTGCTGGATCACCAGCGCCTCGACCTTCCGCCGCAATTGGTCGAGCGCGTCCAGGCGCGCGGCCTGGTACTGCGTCGCCGCATCCGGCGACTGCCCCTCCACCGGCTCGAAGTGGCCAACGGCCATTCGCGTGTCGCCGGCCCACGCCGGCGCATCAAGCTCGATCGGCGTGTAGCGGTTCCGCAGGATCGTACGCTCCGGCGGCGGGGCGAGCCCGGTCGCGCTCAGTTCGTCCCGCCCGGCCAGGAGCACCATCTCGCGAAAATCGGCCGCGGTGAAGTCCTCCCCGCGGTACTGGTCGTCGTGGGCCTTCGTCACGATGCGCATCAGATCCTTGATGCCGATCCGCACGGTGGCGACGGCAATCTGGTCCGGCTCGAACTGCGTGCTGGTCTTGCTTTCCTTACGCACGCCGTCGTACACCGCGTTGCGGACGGCGTCGCTGATGTCGAAAAACTCCCGCAATCGCCGCGCCGCGGTGACCTTCAACCGCCCCGCCTCATCGAGCAGCGCGTGATACGCGTCGGCCTCGGCGGCCTGTCGTGCCAAGTCCAGGCCCGTGCTCGTGACATCCTCCCACCCGGGCGGCCGGTCCGTGACCGGATGCTCGGCGAGGGCGGCGCTGCCGGTCGTCCACACCATCGGCCAGCGTTTCGCTGCTGCCTGAATCGCCGCCGCGTCCACCCCGCGCACACCGGCCGCGGCGCCGAACTCATCCAGCAGCCGTAGCAACTGGTCGCGCAGGTCGTCCGGCGAAATGGCGACGTCGACCTCGCAGACCGCATCGGAATACTGGCGCAACTGGCCCTCCGCCGGCCGATTGCGCACCCAAAGCCGCAGGGCGCGGTCCAGCTCAACGCTGCCCGTCACCCAATCGCCGACGCCAGCCTCACGCGTGAGCGGCAACGCACGTATGCGCTGGAGCGCTTCCGTGCGCGCCTTGCCGAGTGCCAGCAACTCGAGCGTTTTGCGCTGCGCAGCCGTGGGGGCGGCCGGCGCGCTGCTCGGCGGTGCCGCGTGTGCGGCGAAGATGCCGAAAAGCGCCGCCAGGAGCGGGAGTGCCGCGGCCGGCCATGCGAAACGCAACGATCTCATAGGCGGGGCTGCTACTCCGGGACCATTTCGCCGCGCGGGGCTTCGTGCACCTGGCCCTCGTGCGTTTCCTCGTGGACCTGTACTTCGCGATGCGTGCGTTTGTGACAACCGGTGGCCGTCACGAGGCCGGCCAACACGCACACGAGCACGCCGATTCGGCAGCACCACTTGACCATGACTGATCCCTCAAATCCAAAACCGAGAATCGAAAACCGAAAATCCAAATTGCGGTCGCAGCCTATTGCCGCGCCGCCCGCCGCATCCCCTCGTCGATCGCCCCGAACACCTGCATCCCGGGCACGCCGACCGTCACATGCGCCGTCTCGCCGGTGATCTCCGTCTTGAGCACCTCGGCGTTGGCGATGAACGCCTGCACGAGCGTGTCCACTGTGTCGTGCGCGGTCAGGAAATCGCGGACGGTCGTATCGCCGCGCAACCGGAGGCCGGCGATAGTGGCGCAGGTGCCGGCGTTCCGCGCGTTGCCGCTCGGGGCCGTGCGACCCCTCGGCTGGCTGCGGGCTCAGCTGAGGCGGGACCTCGACGCGGGCTTTGCGGCGCGACTGGACCGGCTCACGGACCACGCGGCCCGGGACCTGTTCCGCGAGCGCATCCCCTCCTCCGGCGATCCCAAGGCGTGGTGGGACGCCGAGACGCGCGGCAACTGGTTGTGGGGCTACGCGATGATGGCCCATCTCGCCGGCGTGCCGGAGCACCAGGCGAGGATCGCCGGCCTGATGGCCGAACTGCTGGCCACGCAGGACGCCGACGGCTACCTCGGCATCTACGCGCCGGACGCGCGCTACCGGCACGCCGATGGAGAGAACGGCGAGCTGTGGGCCCAGAGCCGCGCGCTGCTGCCGCTGATCGCCCACTACGAGGCCACCGGCGAGCNNCGCGGCGATCGCCTCCTGCGCGATGCGCTCACCGGCCTGACGCACGGCCTCTGCTATCTCGACGTGCTGGAGTGGCTCCATGACGGAACGGGGGACACGGCCTATGCCCAGGCCGGCATTCGCTTCTACGAAGAGTTCTCGAGCATGCAGCCGCCGTTCCCCAACGACGATCTCGCGCTGCCGAACCTCACCGAGCCGCGGCAGCTCTTCCGCGGACACGCGGTCCACACGGCCGAGCACCTGCGCGCCCTGCTGTGGGTGAGCGGGCTGGCTCCGGACCGCGTGCCGCCTTCGGCCGTCGAGGCGGCGATCCGGCGGCTGGGCCTCTATCGCCTGCCGAGCGGCGCGTTGCTCGGCGACGAAAACGTCCACGGCATGCCGATGCCCGAGGCGGCCTACGAGAACTGCACGCTCACCGAGCTCGCCTTCAGCCTGAGTAGCGCCATCCAGAAGCTGGGACGCGGCGACCTGGGCGACTGGCTGGAGACGCTCGCCTACAACGCCGTGCAGGGGGCGCGCCTGCCGGACGGCCGCGCCATCGCCTACCTCTCGGCCGACACGCGCACGTCGGCCACCGCGAGCCGGCTCGACAGCTACTCGATGGGCGCCGCCGGCCTGCGGTTCAAGTACTCAGCTACTCACGACGACGTCGCCTGTTGCTGCAACCCGAACGCGGTGCGCTTCCTGCCTCAATTCGTCAGCCGAATGTGGATGCGCCTGCCNNGACTACCCGTTCTCCGACACCATTGACTTCGTCGTCTCACCGGAGCGCGCCGTCGAGTTCTCGCTCGTGCTCCGCAGGCCGGACTGGGCGGGAGACATGGACGTTGCCGTACCCGGCGCCGACGCCGTCTGCGCGGACGGCTGGTACCGCGTCCTGAAGACGTGGCGGGCGGGAGACCGCGTGCGCGTGACGTTCGCCTGGAAGGTGCGGAGCGAGCCCTACGCGAACGGCGAGGCGGCGGTGCTTCGGGGACCCCTGCAGTTCGCGGTTCCGCTGGACCACCGGCTGGACATCATCAGAAGTTACGAGGTCGAGGGATTCCACGATTACGATGTGTATCCCGTGGACATAGCGCAGGGATACCGCACTCCCGTGCTCGACTCGCGGGCACCCGAACTCGGATTGACGTTCGAAGCCCGCGCCGGTGGAGATCGGAGTCTCCCCTGGGACGAGGCGCGGTTGCTGCTCCGGAACGGCGAAGCGACGCTTGCCCCCCTGGGCTGTACCCTGCTGCGCAGGGCGGCGTTTCCGATCCGCTGACAAGAGCAACGCGGGCGAGCGGGAGCGCCCGCTCTTTCAAGGAGGAGTGGGATGACACGGGTCACGCGAGTTCGATCCTTCGCGGCGTTCGCAGTGCTCGCAGCCGCGGCCAGGACGACGATCACGCCCGCCGCGCCGGCGACCCGAGCGTCTGCCGCCGACGCCTGCCCGTGGGTTCACTCGACGGCCCCGATCGCCGCGCGGGTGGCGCAGGTCGTGTCGGTTATGACCCTGGACGAGAAGATCCAGCTGGTGCACGGCGCGTCCGGTTCGGGGTATGTCGGCTACGTGCCGGCCATTCCGCGGCTCTGCATCCCGGCGTTGAAGATGCAGGACGGTCCGGGCGGCGTGGCGGACGGGATGTCCGGCGTGACCCAGCTGCCCGCGCCGGTGGCGGTTGCGGCGAGCTGGGATACGTCGGTCGCCAGGGTGTACGGCGCGGTCATCGCCGACGAAGAGTGGGGCAAGGGCGCGAACGTCAATCTCGGCCCGACCGTCAACATCGTCCGCGACCCGCGGTGGGGCCGTGCGTTCGAGACGTACGGCGAGGATCCCTTCCTCACCGGACAGGTCGCCGCCGCGGAGATTCAGGGAGTGCAGGGCCAGGGTGTCCTGGCGCAGGTCAAGCACTGGGCTGCGTACAATCAGGAGACATTCCGCAACACCCCCGCCGACGACGTCATCATCGCCCGGCGCACGCTGCACGAGATCTACATGCCGCAGTTCGAGACGGCGGTCAGGCAGGGCGGTGCGTCGTCGGTCATGTGCTCCTACAGCACGATCAACGGGACGTACGCGTGTGAAGACGGCTACACGCAGGACACCGTGCTGAAGGGCCGGTGGCGGTTCCCCGGCTTCATCACCTCGGATTGGGGCGCCACGCACTCCACCGCGGCTGCCGCCAACAACGGTCTCGACGTGCAGATGCCCGACACGTCGTATTTCGGTGCGGCGCTCAAGGCCGCCGTGCTGGCGGGCCAGGTTCCGGCGTCGCGGCTCGACGACATGGTGGGCCGGATTCTCACCGAGGAGTTCCGGTTCCATCTCTTCGACCGCGAGCAGACCGGCGGACCGTCCGCCGTCGTGACCAGCGACCAGCACGCCGCCGTGGCGCGGAGCGTCGCCGAGCAAGGCACCGTGCTGCTGCGGAATGCGGGCGGCGTGCTCCCCCTGAACACGGCCGCGGTGCACTCCATCGCGGTCATCGGGGCCGACGCCGGCCCGGACGCGATGACCGGCGGTGGCGGCAGCGCCGCCGTGGTCGCGCCGTACGTCGTCACTCCTTTCCAGGGCATCGCGCAGCGTGCCGGCAGCGCGGTCGAGGTGCGGTACGCGCAGGGAGCTGTGTCGCCGGGCGCCGCGCTTCCGGCCGTGCCGCCCGAGTATCTCACACCGTCCTCTGGTGGTGGCCGGGGGCTGACCGCGCAGTTCTACAACAACATGACCCTGTCCGGTGCGCCGGTGTTGATTCGGGTGGATTCGGCTGTCGCCGCCGATTGGCATGACCGTTCGCCGGGACAGGGGGTGAACGCCAATCAGTGGTCGGCGAGATGGACCGGAACGATCACCGCTCCGGCGACCGGCGAGTACACCTTCTCGCTGACCAGCGATGACGGCAGCCGGCTGTTCGTGAACGGGGCGCTGACGATTGACAACTGGAGGAACCAGGGTCCGACGACCGAGACGGGGAGCGTGGCGCTCACTGCCGGCCAGGCCGTGCAGATCGAGGTGGACTACTACCAGGCAGGCGGTGGCGATTCCGTCAGCCTTGGTTGGCGGGTGCCCAGCCAGACCTCGCTGTTGGATCAGGCCGTCGCGCTGGCCAGGTCTTCGGACGTCGCGGTGGTGTTCGCCAGCGACTTCGAGACCGAGGGCGCCGACCTGACCAGCATCGATCTACCGGGTGAGCAGAACCAGCTGATCCGCGCGGTGGCAGCGGCCAACCCCAACACGATCGTCGTGCTCCACACCGGCTCCGCGGTCACCATGCCGTGGCTCGACTCGGTCAAGGCGGTAGTGGAGGCGTGGTATCCCGGTCAGGAGGACGGCCACGCCGTCGCCTCGGTGCTGTTCGGCGACATCAACCCCTCGGGCAAGCTGCCGGTGACGTTTCCCAAGAGCCTGGCCGACGTTCCCGCCGCGAGTGCCGCGCAGTGGCCCGGCGTGGGCGGTCAGGTGCAGTACTCCGAAGGGTTGGACGTCGGCTACCGCTGGTACGACGCCAAGGGCATCGCCCCGCGGTTTCCGTTCGGTTTCGGCCTGTCGTATACCACGTTCCGGTTCGGGAACCTGCGGATCTCGAAGGGGCTTGGGCGGTCGGTACGGGTCAGCGCAGACATAACGAACACCGGCCGGCGTTCGGGCGCCGACGTGGTGCAGCTCTATGTCGGCGCTCCCGCCTCGACGGGTGAGCCGCCCTGGCAGCTGAAAGGCTTCGAGAAGGTGCAGGTCGCTCCGGGTCAGACCAGGCATTTGACCTTCGAACTCGCTGCGACCGCCTTCGCGCAGTGGGATACCACGGCGAACGGTTGGGTGGTCGGGGCCGGTGCCTATCGGATCGGCATTGGGGATTCCTCGGCCGATCTCCCGCTGCGCGCCGATGTCACGCCAAGGTCGGGTCCCGTGGGAACGGGCAGGTGATCCGGTCGGGCTTCGGTCGTGGCCGGAGCCTCTGCAAGGCGTGGATACGCGTCACGCCACGGCATAGGATTCAGCAGCCGGACCGCCAGTCCCCGCAAGCCGAAGGACACCGTATGAAGACCGCCATCCGCAGACTGCTGCTCACGGCCGCACCCTTCTTCGCCCTGACGCCGCTGCATGCCCAGGTCGGGGCGAAGGCTGATCCGGTCGCGGACCCGCGCAACGTGGTGGTGGACGGCAACGTCCGTCTCACGGTGCTGACCCCGCAGCTCGTGCGTCTCGAGTGGGCCGCGGACGGCCGCTTCGAGGACCGGCCCTCGCTCGTGTTCCTGAACCGGCGCACGCCGCCCGTGGAGTTCACGAGACGGGTAGAGCACGGCTGGCTGGTGATCGCGACCGGGCAGTTGCGGCTCCGCTACCGCCTCAAGAGCGGCCGGTTCGGACCGGACAACCTGAGCATCGCGCTGAAGAACGCGGACTCGACGGTGACGTGGCGGCCCGGGACGTCGGATACGGCGAACCTGCAAGGCACGGCCCGCACGCTGGACGGTGCGCGCGGCCCGGTGCCGCTCGAGAAGGGGCTGCTCTCGCGCGACGGCTGGGCGCTGGTGGACGACTCCGATCGCTCGCTGTTCGACGACAGTCCGTGGCCGTGGGTGGTGCAGCGCGCACCGGGGGAGCGGCAGGACTGGTACTTCTTCGGCTACGGCCACGACTACCGCCGCGCGCTCGCGGACTTCACGCGCGTGGCCGGGAAGATCCCCATGCCGCCGCGCTTCGCGTTCGGTGCGTGGTGGTCGCGCTACTGGGCGTACACGGACGCGGAGCTGCAGCGGCTGGTCGAGGACTTCCACCGCTACGACGTGCCGCTGGATGTGCTGGTCGTGGACATGGACTGGCACAACACCTTCGAGCTGCGGTGGGAGGGCCAGCCCAGGGACCAGGCGGGGCAGCGGCTGGGCTGGACCGGCTACACCTGGGACCGTGCCTACTTCCCGGATCCCGACGCCTTCCTCGGCTGGACCGCGCGGCAGGGGCTACGCACTACCATGAACCTGCACCCGGCCTCCGGTATCCAGCCGCACGAGGCGCAGTATCCGGTCATGGCGCGCGCCATGGGGATAGATCCGGCCACGAAGCAGTACGTCCCGTTCCGGATCGAGGACAAGCACTTCGCCGAAGCGTACTTCACCAACGTGATCCACCCCCTGGAGCGGCAGGGCGTGGACTTCTGGTGGCTCGACTGGCAGGCGTGGGGCAACACCTCGGTCCCGGGCCTCAACCCCACGTGGTGGCTGAACTACGTCTTTTTCACCGACATGGAGCGGCAGGGGCTGCACCGGCCGCTGATCTTCCACCGCTGGGGCGGCCTNNGGCAATCATCGCTACGAGATCGGCTTCTCCGGCGACATGCACTCCACCTGGCCGGCGCTCGCCTTCGAGACGTACTTCACGGCCACAGCCGCCAACGTGGGCTTCGGCTACTGGAGCCACGACATCGGCGGGCACATTCCAGGCGAGGTCGCGCCCGAGCTGTACACGCGCTGGATCCAGTTCGGGATCTTCAGCCCGATCCTGCGCACGCATACCACCAAGAACGCGAACGCCGAGCGCCGCATCTGGGCGTATCCGGCCGACTTCGCGGAGGTGATGCGGGACGCGTTCCAGCTCCGTTACGCGATGATTCCCTACATCTACACCGCAGCGCGCCGCGCCTACGACACCGGCGTGTCCGTGGTGCACCCGCTCTACTACGACTGGCCTGACGCGGACCAGGCGTATGCGTTCGCCGACGAGTACCGCTTCGGCGAGGACCTGGTGGTGAGCCCCGTGGTCACGCCGCTGGACAGCTCGAGCGCGCTGGCGCGCGTTGGGCTGTGGCTGCCACCGGGCGATTGGGTGGAGTGGTCCACCGGAGCCCGGCTCTCGGGCCCGCGGGTAGTGGACCGGTCGTTCGCGCTGGACGAGCTGCCGGTGTATGTGCGGGCCGGCGCCATCCTGCCGGAGCAGCCGAGGATGGAGCGAAGCGGCGAGCGGCCGGTGGATCCGCTCATCCTGGATGTGTTCCCCGGCGATTCCGGCAGCGCGCGCATCTACGAGGATGCGGGCGACTCGCTCGGATACCGCGAGGGCGCGTACACCTTCACCCCGGTGCTTGAGCGGCGGACCGGCGCCACCGTCGCGCTCACGATCGCGCCGGTGGAGGGATCTTTCCCGGGCATGCTGCGCGAGCGCGCGTACGAGGTGCGGCTGCGCGGGACGTGGCCGCCCGCGCGCGTGATCTGGCAGGGCGCGGAAGTCCCGTACCGGGCGGACGGGTCAGCGCCCGGCTGGCGCTACGATGGAGATCGGCTCACCACCATCGTGTCGCTGCCCAGGGCCGACGTCTCCACCCGCAAGGAGCTGGTGGTGGAGCAGCCCGCCGGCGCGGAGGACGCGCTACTGGACGGCGTGCCCGGCCGGCTGCTGCGCTTGAAGCGCGGCATGACCATGCTGGAGACGCTCTGGCCGGCGGACTGGCCGTCCGACGCGTACGTCACGCTGGCGCAGACCGGGCGCCGGATCACGTTGCAGCCGGACTCGGCGCAGGTGGAGCTGAGGCGCTTCCGGGAGCAGCTGCCCGAAGTGCTGCGCAGACTCCCTGAGATGAAGGGCGACACCGCGGTGAGCGGCCGGGTGCTGCGGCACCTGAACCAGGCGCAGTGGCAGAACTAGCGAGCACCCGACCGGGGACGGCGGCCTACTTGATCCGCGCCCGCTCCAGATGCGTCACCCCGGTGCTGTCGCGCACGCCCATGTACACGACGCCCGGCCCGAAGCCGGCGATGGTCCGGAACGGTCGAAGCTGCACGCGATCGGTGATTTCGCCGTTGCGATTCACCACATCGTACACGGGCCGGCCGTCCACCTGCTTGCTGGTGCGAATCCAGAGGTTGCCGTCCCGGTCCGCCCGCACGGCACCCTGGCCGAACGGCGGACGGTAGTCCGGCACGTCCGCGAGTTCCGCGCGAACCACCGTGGGCACGATGGACGTGGAGGACGGCGCTCCCGGACCTGCGCCACCGGGTCGAGGAACGGTCATGATGATCATCCCCGCACCACCCGCGCCCCCGC
>PMIK01000150.1 GCA_003157095.1 Gemmatimonadota bacterium
CCGGTCGGTACCTTCCTTGAGCGCCTCGTCCGACGCGGCGTAGCTCAGCCGCACCCATCGGTCGTCCCCGAAAGCAGCACCAGGCACCAGGGCCAGCGCCTCATCGGCGATGAGCCGGCGACAGAACTCCGTCGCGCTCGGCACCAGCTTGCTGAATACGCCGTCCACCCGAAAGAAGAGGTAGAAGGCCCCCAGCGGCTCGACAAACTCCACGCCCGGCAGCTCCTTGCGGAACCGCCCCACCAAATAGTCCCGCCGCCTCCGGAACTGCGCCGTCATCGCCTCGACCTCCGGCTGCACCAGGTCGTTCCCGAACGCCTCCGCCGCAGCCCACTGCGCCATGGTGTTCGCGCCGGAGGTGGTGTGCGACTGGAGTGCCGCCATCGTCGTGGCGAGTTCCCGCGAGGCCAGGGCGAAGCCGATCCGCCAGCCGGTCATCGCATACGCCTTGCTCGCACCGTCCACCAGCACCACGCGCTCCAGCAGGTCGTCGGGCAGGTCGAGGAACGACGGCGCCACGCCGTCGCCGTAGTGGATCCGCCGGTAGATCTCGTCGGCGACGACCCACACGCCCTTGCGCTTGGCCCACTCGGCGATCGCCTTCAGCTCCGCGAGGGTATAGACCGCGCCGGTGGGATTGCTGGGCGAGTTCATGATCAAGCCCTTCACCGACTCGTCCCACTCCCGGTCCAGCTCGCGTACCGAGACCTTGAGGCTCCACTCCGGATCCCCCACGACCTCCACCGGCGTCGCCCGCGACAGGTGCACGATCTGCGGATACGACGTCCACGCGGGCGACGGGATCAGCACTTTCTCCCGCAGGCCGAAGAGGCAGAAGCAGGCGTTCATGAGCGACTGCTTCGCGCCGTTCGACACCACGATGTTGTCGGCGTTCACCGCCCGGCCGCCGGAGAGCAGCGACAGCCGCCGCGCGATGCCGGCCCGAAGCTCCAGGATGCCCTCGTTCGCCGCGTACTTGGTCTTCCCCTGCTGGGTGGCGCGGATCCCCGCCTCGGCGACCAGCTTCGGCGTCGGGAAGTCGGGCTCGCCCGCGCCGAGGTCAACCACGTTGACCCCTTCCCTCCTGAGGCGCGCGGCCTCGGCGGACACGGCGAGAGTGGCGCTCGGAGCGAGCGCGGCGACGTTGCGTGAGAAGAGCGCGTTCATGGGACGACCCGGTGCTCCCGCAGAATGGTGACGACCGAATCCATGGGCAGCGCAACCAGCGTGCCGCGAAAGCCATGCACGGTCTCGGCGCGGAAAGGGGAGTTGACGATCGCCTCTTCCGTCGCCTCGACGACCGCTTCGAACCGCGGCGAGATCGCCTCCCCCACCACCGTCTCCCCGGTCCGCGTCAGCTGTGCATCGGCCAGGGGCGCGCGCAGCACCGACGGCGCGGTCGAGAAGCCAAGGGCGAAGTCGAGCCCCACATCGCGGGCGCGAGGGCGCGGCGCTTGCGCCCAGAGTGACAGTGGGAGGATGGCGAGGACGGATAGGAGGGCCGCGGGCCGCACCCGCCACAAGATGGCGCGGGGCTTCGCACTGTCAACTGGCGCGGCGCCCGGATCAGGGCATCAGCCGACGCGCAGCCCAGTAGCCGACGAAAATCCCGGCAATGGAGCCGAGCACCATGCCCCAAATACCCAGGACTTGCTGCCCGAGCGCGGCCAGCACGGTAGCGGCGATGAAAACCAGCAGTGTTCGCAGCAGCTTCATGCAACCCCCCGGGGTGGTGACAAGCAACATCGCTCCGGTCCGTGCGCCGTGGTAGCCGGTGACGACGGGGGGCCTTCCCAGCGCCGATTCCGCCGAGAAGTGCGTGTCGGACACCCGGCGGGATACCGCCTGCGCCGTCCGAGGTTCCGATGCACTTGGCATCACAAAGTACTTGACACTGGTGGGCGCGCGGTCTATCCTCGCCGCATGAGCCCCTCTCAGCCGCCGGTGCCGTCGCCCGACTCGCCTCGCCCGCCGGACGCGCTGCACGCGCGGGCGATGGACGATCTGCGTTACATCCGCGAGACGATGGAAGGCGCGGCGTCGTTCACCGCGCTGTCGGGGTGGGGCGGCGCCATCATCGGCCTGACGGCCTTCCCGGCCGCGTACCTGGCCGCGCAGGCGCCGACCCACCGGTCGTGGATGCGGATCTGGCTGGTGGAGGCGGTGATCGGCGTGCTGATCGGCGTCGGGATGACGGTGCGGAAGGCGCGCCGGGCGCGCCAGCCGCTGTTCGGGAGGCCGGGCCGCAAGTTCGCGCTCACCTTCGCCATGCCGTTGGCCGCGGGCGCCATCCTGACGATCCCGCTCTACTACAGTGGATTGACGGCCATCCTGCCGGGGACCTGGTTGCTGCTATACGGGACGGCGTTCGCCACCGCCGGCGCCTTTTCGGTGAGCGCGGTCCCGGTGATGGGGCTGTCGTTCATGGTGGTGGGGACGGCGGCGCTGGCCGCGCCGGCGGCGTGGGGCGACGCACTGATGGCGGCGGGGTTCGGCGCGCTGCACATCGTTTTCGGCGCCCTGATCGCCCGGAAGCACGGTGGCTAGGACGAGCGCCGTGCGGAAGGAAGCGGACCGGCGCCGCGACGAGCAGCGCGACAAGGCTCCTCCGGCGAGCCACGCGCCGGAGCTCGACCGGTTGATCCACGAGCGGCTGCGGCTCGGCATCGTGAGCGCGCTCGCCGTGAACGAGTCGCAGAGTTTCGGCGACCTCAAGAAGCTGCTCAACACCAGCGACGGGAATCTGAGCGTGCACGCGCGGAAGCTGGAGGAAGCGCAGTACATCGCGTGCACCAAGTCGTTCGAGGGCCGGCTGCCGCGTACGGAGTACCGCCTCACCGCCGCCGGCCGCCGCGCGCTGGAGCGCTACCTCGAGCACATGGAGGCGCTGATCCGCGCCACCCGCGAAGCCTAGAGCCTCCCCGGCACGACCTTTCGACTAGCGCACCGGGTGCCGCAGGATGGTGCGCAGCTTCTCCGGACGCACCCGTCGTGGATCCGACAGGTAGATCTCGTGGTGCCGCCCGGTGAAGCTCAACCCGCCGGCCTTCGCAAGCGCCAGCATCGCATCCATCGTCGGCCCTTCGTTCACGTAGGGGCCGACGTGCAGCATCTGAACGCAGCGGCCCTCGCGCAGCGTTTCCAGCTTCACCTGCGCGACCGCCTTCCCCTTCCCCCTGGCCAGCAGCGCCTTCGCCGCGGTGGCCACGTCCTTGGCGACGACGAACTCCGGCACGCGGATCAGCAGCTTCCAGCGCCACCGGGCGCGCGACTGCGCGATCATCCACTTCCCGCCGCCAACGCCCCACCACAGTCCCTCGAGTCCGGCGACCTTGTAGTCCCTGCCGGCCTTCTTCCGGGCCATCTTCACCGCGAACGCGACGGCGTAGAGCGCGCCCACCTTCTCCCCGAAGGCGGGACCGTTGGGATCACCCGACCCGGCGATCGCGAGGTACTTCGCCGGCCTGGTCTCGACGAGTCGAGGGGTGCGCGGCAGGACGTATTCCGCGGCGTGCAGCTTGTGGAGATCGAGCTTCTTGGCGGCGGGCATCGGCCGTTTCCGGGAAGGAGACGAGCGCCATAATGGCGCAGCCGCGCTTCCGTTGCCAGCCCCCCGGGCCGGGGTGTGCTGCGTCGCTTTCAGGCGCCCGCGGGGTATACCGTCCGGCCGTCGGGCCCCACGCGCGCGCTCGGGTTGATGGTGTGGCGGTCGGCGCGTCCGGGCGCCAGGATGTGCAGCACCTCGACACCGCACGCGACCAGTGCGTCGGCGATCAGTTGCCGGTGGCAGCGCCACGGCACTGCNNCTCCTCGACCGGGCGGGTCGAGTGCCCGAGCGTGAAGATCACGGACTGGAAGGTAGCGCCGTGCGGCGCGCTCCCGACGTCGGCCTTCGGGCGGCGCTCGATTGGGACGTGCTCCACGGCCTTCGGCCGGCGCTCGACGCGGCGAGGTGGCGGCGGTAGCTTCCCTACGTGTCGGTCCGCCTTCTTTGACAATTCGGGGGTTGCTGCCGTGGATGCCGCACCGGTCATAGCTCGTGGCCACAACCTGGCCGTCCTGATCCCGCCCGTTCCGGCGGCCGCCCTGCCTTACCTCCAGGCCATCCCCGAGACCCGCCCCACGCTCGTCGTCACCGCCGACGCCGACTGTGCCGTCTCGCTCCTCGGCAGTTGCCCGCGAGGCCCATCGCTCGCCGTTTCAGGCGTTGCCCGCGCCCAGCGCCAGCTCGCGGCCGGACTCCCGAGTTTCCTTCTCGTCTCAGCCTGCGACGCCCTCAGCTTGCTCAAGCGCTCCGCCCTGAGGGCGGCGGAATTCCAGACGGTGGTGCTGGCTTGGCCGGAGCAGCTCGACGAGGAAGGGCATGCGGCGCTCGAGACCGTGATGGGCGAAATCGCGCGGGACTCGCAGCGCATGATCCTGGTCGGTGCGGCGGGAGCGGAGACCGAGGCCCTGATCCAGCGGTACGCCTTCAAGGCCGTCACGTTCGGCTTCCCGCCCAACGAGAGTTCTGAAACGCCCTCGCCCGTGAAGCTCGGGCCCGCGAGCTTCGTGGTGGCGCGGCCCGGGCAGCACGAGGAGGTGCGCCGGAAGATCCTCGACGCGCTCGATCCGGAGTCGGACGACGCGGTGACCATCGCGCCGTGCCCGGAGAGCCGCGAGGCGGCCCAAGCGCTGGCCCAGGCGGCCGCCGGAGCCGCAGCCAGCCCGGCACACCGGCTCGTCTTCGTCGTCGAGCCCTCGCAGCTCGCGTGGCTCAGGGGCGTCTTCTCACCGCTCACGGCGCTGCGCCTGCCGATGGCGCTCGACGCCCTGGAGCGGCGGGCGGAAGCCGTTCGCGCGCGCCTCGTCCACACCCTCGAGGGCGAGAACCTGGACCGGGAGCTGTTCCTCATTGGCCCGCTGCTCTCGCGCTTCGACCCGGCGGAAGTCGCCGCGGCCGCGTTGCGTCTCGGCCAACCCTTCGCGCAGACCGCCGCAACCGCCCCGGACACCGCTCCGCGGGCGGCTGCCGACTCCGCCGTGGCCGGCGTGCCTTCCTGGGCCAAGCTGTGGGTCGGGGTCGGGAAGAAGGACAACGTGCGGCCGGGCGACGTGCTGGGAGCGATCGTCGGGGAGGCCAAGCTGGCGGCGGACCGGGTCGGGAAGATCGAGGTGCGGGAGCTGTACTGCCTCGTCGAGATCCAGGCGGAGGACGCCGAGCGGGTGGTGCGAGCGCTGACCGGGACGACCCTCCGCGGCCGCCGCGTCACGGCCCGTGTGGATCGCGGCCACGCGCCGCTGTCGGCGTCGCGCCCCGGCCGTCCGGGGGCCTACTAAGGGGGCCTAACGGAAGGCGCCGCCCCGGGAAACCCGAGGCGGCGCCTCAACTAAAGCCGGACTACCGCGCCAGCTACTTGGACTTCCTGACGGCGTCCTTGAGGCCCTTCCCGGCGCGGAACACCGGGGCGATCGACGCCTTGATGGTGATCTCCTTGCCAGTGCGCGGGTTGCGACCCTTGCGGGCACCGCGCTTCCTGGTCTCGAAGTTCCCAAAGCCGGTGATCTGCACCTTGGCGCCCTTCTTCAGCTCGACGGCGATGACGCCGTTGGGAGCGAACAGCGCCTCGACCGAGCGGCCGGCATCGGCCTTCGACATCTTGGTCTTGCCTGCCAGCGCACTCACGAGATCGGACTTGTTCACCGGAAGACTCCTTCGTTGGGGGGTTGACATAACGGGGGCGGAGCCCCGATATGGCTGAAAACCTAGGTATTTCCTTGTTTTTTCGCAATAGGGAAGTCGGCGCTTGACCCCTTCGGGTCCGGCTCTCATACTTCCGCACCCGAACCCGCCCACCCAGGAAAAGAAGATGTTTCACGGTACCAAGCCCGGCTGGATCGAAGTCATCAGCGGCGTGATGTTCAGCGGCAAGAGCGAGGAGCTGATCCGCCGCGTGCGGCGGGCGGTGATCGCCAAGAACCGGGTCCAGGTCTTCAAGTCCCATCTCGACGCGCGCTACGCCGGCATCTACTCGGTCAGCAGCCACGACGGCACCATCGCCGAGGCGGAGCCGATCAACGAGTCGCGCGAGATCATGACGCACCTCAGGCCCGACACGCAGGTCGTCGCGGTGGACGAGGTGCAGTTCCTCGACGACGGCATCGTGCAGGTTGCGAACGTGCTCGCGGACCGGGGCGTGCGCGTGATTCTGGCGGGCATCGACTCCGATTTCCGCGCCGAGCCGTTCGGCGCGATGCCGATGCTGATGGCGGCGGCGGAGATCGTGGACAAGCTGCACGCGATCTGCGTGATGTGCGGCGGCCCGGCCACGCGCAACCAACGGCTGGTGAACGGCAAGCCCGCGCCATACGACTCGCCGCAGATCATGGTGGGCGGGCACGAGGCGTACGAGGCGCGCTGCCGCCATTGCCACGACGTGCCGCGCAAGGATGAGCTGCAGCGCAAGTTGTTCGAAGCTTCCGCCAGGTCCTGATGCTCTCCGTCGCCCTCACCGGCAACGTCGCCGCGGGAAAGAGCGTGGTGCTGGCGCATTTCGCGCGCTGGGGTGCCACCGTGGTGGACGTGGACCGGCTGGCGCGGGTGGTGGTGGAGCCGGGCACGCCGGCGCTGACGGCGATCGTGGCGCGCTTCGGCGGCGATCTCAAGCTGGCGGACGGCTCCCTCGACCGGGCGCTGCTGCGGCGCCGCGTGATGGGCGACGACGAGCGGCGCGCCGTGCTGAACGCGATCGTGCATCCGGAGGTCATGCGGCTGCATGCCGCGCGGCTCGAGGACGCGCGCCGGAGCGGCGCCGCGATCGTGGTGTCCGACATCCCGCTGCTGTTCGAG
>PMIK01000098.1 GCA_003157095.1 Gemmatimonadota bacterium
GCGCGTCCAGCGGCGGCTCGGGCAGCAGGCCGCCCAGGAGCGCCGCCAGGGCGTCACGATCGGGCGACGCGAGGGTGGCGACGCCGCCTGCGACGCCGCGGTGCGCGCCGCAGAGCGCGCCGCCCAGCGCGGCCGAGAAATGCGCGGCCCCTGCGACCGGTGCGCCGCAGGTGACGCAGCGGTCGAGCAAAGGAGTGAAGCCGAGCGAGCGCACCACCGCCCAGCAGGCCGCGAGCGCCGTCGCCTCCAGATCGGCGTCCGCGGCCGCCGCCAGAGTGGCGAGACCCCCGGCGACCGCGTTGAAGACCCCCGGAATCGGCTCACCCGGAGCGCAGCGAAGCGCCAGCTCGGCCAGCGCGCACGCGGCGGCGAATCGCGGCACGCCGTGCGCCAACGCCGAATTGGCGACCGTGATCTCGAAGGCGGTCAGCGGGCTCAGGTCCCGTGCTTCCCGGATCCGCAGCGTCGCGTCGCCAAGCGCGAACAGGTCGAGCCGCGGACCGGTCGCGCTCCGCGCGCGCCGCGCGCCGCGCGCCATCGCGCTCTGCACGCCCAGATCGCGCGTCAGCAGCCGCAAGATCTTGGACGTATCGCCGTACGGCATGACGTGGAGGATGACGGCGGGCGTGGTGACGAGCGGCATGCAAAAAAGATAGCGTCGCCGCGCGGGGCGCGCCGTCTACGGTGTCTCAGCCGAATCGGCAGGCTGCGGCGTCAGCAGATTGAAGCGCCGGGTCCGGAAGTTCCAGGCGATCGCCTTGCGCACCACATGGTCACCCATGCTCGACGAGTAGCTGATCACGCGCGGCGGCGACTCATAGTCCTCCCGGCGGTTCGGCGCCACCACCTGGTAGAGCGCCGACCAGGTCGAGTCGGCCACGGAACCGAGAAAGGCCTCGCGCGCGTCCGCCGGCCCCCTCACCGGCACCCCCGGACAGGTGCGGCCCTCCAACTGGAAATCCACGTCGCGAATGGAATCGGCATAGACGGTCTTCCGGTCGTCGCGGATCGCCAACACGAAGCCGGGGCCCAGGCGCGGGCCCTCGGTGCTCGCGACCAGCCATGCGCGCCTCCCCGGGATCGCGACGCGGACCGAGTCCCTCCACGGCCACCAGTGGGGCGTCCCGGCGGGCTCGTCCAACTCGAGCACCGTGTCCGAGCGCATCGTCTCGCGGGAGAGGACGAAGAAGGCGCGCAGCGACAGCGGAGCCGGGCAGCCGCCGAAGCTGAAGCTCGCGATCGCCGTGTCCCGTCCGCGCCACTCGGTGGAATACGGCGCGACGTCCGTCGCCCCCACCTGCACGGCCGGTCCGGTCGCCATGACGTCGAGGCTCGGCCAGCGGCGCAGGGTGGGCCGCACAGAATCCGAGCTCGCATCGTACGCGATATAGAGGAACGACCGGCCGTCCGGCGAGAAGCTCGGCGTCGCGAATGAAGGCTGGAAGTCCCGCAGCGACGGGGGGAGGGCGCGCAGGGTGACGCTCCGCCCAGCCGGGGAGTATTGGAAGATGCCCGTCACCGAGTCCTGGTCGTACGCGAAACCGACCACCGCCGAATCGGACAGCACGCCCGGCGCATCCCACGTCAGTACGCCCGGAATGGTGTCGCGGCGCGGGCCGAGCTGCACCTCGACGCGGCGCAACACGCCGGAGGTCGGCCCGGTGTCGAACGCCACCGAGTCCACGAGCGCCACGGCGGTGATGCGCTCGGGTCCGGGCTGGACCGCAGCGGCCGGGGGCGTGCGCTCCGCCTTGTGGCACGCGGCCCCCGCAAGCAGCAGCAACCGCCAGACTCTCCTCATCGCCCGCTCTCCAGCCTCACTCCCACAAAGACGGCCCGCCGCCGCGACGGAAAGTGGAGCACCTGCTGGTACCGTTCATCGAGCACGTTCTCGACCTTGAGCGTCGCGGTGACGCCCGGCGCGGCGCTCCGGCCCCGGATCAGCTCGACGTCGCCCGCCAGGTCCAGCCGCAGGTATGCCGGCAATGTCACCCGCGCCGGTGTCGCGCCCGAAAAATCCTCGTCCGCGCGGTCGCCCACCCAATACGCGGAGAGACTCGCGCGGCCCCGCGAGCCGAGGCGCGCCGTCGCTGCGACGCTCCCCGCGTGCGCCGGCCGCCGCAGCAGGTGTTGCCCCTGGGCAAAGGCGGCGCCGTCGAATCCGGAATCCGCCGCCACGGTGCGAGTATAGGTGTATTGCGCCGTCACCGACAGCGCGCGCGCCGCCGCGACGCGCGCTGCCAGCTCGAGCCCCGACGCATTGGCGGCGGCCACGTTGTAATAGTTGGGCGACCCCGGCGATGGTGGCGCGAAGGTGAACTGAATCAGGTTCCTGAACCGCTGTGCGAACCAGGTCGCCGACAGCACCAGCCGCCCGCCCAGCAGCTCGCGCTCGACGCCCGCGTCCCAGCTCGTCGCGCGCTCCGGCTTCAGCGCAGGGTTCCCCGTCACGTAGCCGGTGGCGTAATTCTCGAAGAAACTCGGCTCCTTGAACGCGCTGCCGAGGGTGGCACGGAGCGTCGTCGCCTTCAGCCGGTACGCCGCCCCGGCGCGATAGGTGAAGAACGTACCGAATGCCTGGTTCCGCTCCATCCTGACGCCGGCGTTGAGGGCGAGCCGCCGGCCGGGCTCCGACAGGGCCTGCACGTAGTAGGCGCGGTTCCAGCGATCGACCGCCAGCGAGCCGGGGCTCGGCCCGAACTGGCTCAACGACAGAGTGCTGCTGCGCTCCGCCTCGGTTTCGAGCGCGGCGCCGGCGGTGAGCACCGTTCCCGCCGCGGCGTGCAGGTTGAGCCGCGCGTCGGCGCTGCGCCGGCTCAGGCGGTCGAAGCTCCGAAACGCGTAGTAGCCAAGCGTGTCCGAGGGCGCGTTCGGCTCCTGGTCCACCCGGCCACTGCCCTCGGTCGCTGCCAGGAGCAGCCGTCCTTCCAGGCGCGGCGTCAAGAACCGGCCGGCGTCGAGACTCGCCACCACGCCGCGGCCGGTCTGGTATTGATTGCGATAGACCACGGCCCCCAATCCGTCGGTCGGGTAGTGGTACACAGCGTCGGTGTAGCGCGCCGAGAGCCGGGCGCTGGTGCGCGCGTCCGCCAGCAGCGTAAGCGATCCGCCGAACACGTCGTTGCGATACTGGTTGTTGAAGGCGTAGATGCCGCCGTCGGCGAAGTGCGACCATCCCAGGCTGAAGCCCGCGCGGCCGCTTTCCGACGCGACGCGGGCCTCGTAGCTCCGGGACCTGAACGTCCCGCCCTGCGCGCCGGTCTCCCACTCGAGGGCGCCGCGCCCGCTGCGGGTGAACACCTGCACGACGCCGGTCACCGCATCCGACCCGTACAGCACGCTGCCGGGCCCGCGGACGATCTCGATCCGCGCCACGTCGGCGGTCGCCAGCGTCGCGAGGTCCATGCCGCCGCCGGGCGCGTTCAGCGGCACGCCGTCCACCAGAATGCGCACGAAATCGCTCTCGCCGCCCCGCAGAAAGAGCGAGGTCGTGCCGCCGAACGGGCCCGTTTCCACCACGTCCGCGCCGGGTACGCCGCGGAGCGCCTCCGCGACCGTGGCGATGCCGCGCTCGCGCAGCTCGTCGCCGGTGAGCACGGTGACGGCCGAGGCGGTGGAGGCGAGCGGCGTCGGGAGCCGCGTGGCTGTCACCACGATCTCCCTCAGCCGCACCGTATCGCCCGGCTGCTGCGCCGTGAGTGGCGGGGCTCCCGCCGCGACAAGCGCGGCGGCGAGATGGACGGCAGCCGGAAGGCGGAAACTCATGGCGTCGGAGCTTCCGGCGCTCGCGGCGGTCGCCGCTCGGGGTAGAGCTGCAGCGAGCCGTCGGGGAGCCGATGCACCGCGACCGGCCAGTTGAAGACGGCGGCGAGGCGAGCGGGCTCGAGCACGCGCTCCGGCGTGTCGTCGGCGACGACGCGCCCGCCGGCCAGCAGCACCAGGCGGTCCGCGAACCGCGCCGCGACGTTGATGTGGTGGGAGACCACCAGCGCCGCGAGGTGATCGTGGCGCACCAGATCGGCGATCAGCTCGAACAGCTCCATCTCGTGCTTGAGGTCGAGCGAGGCGGTGGGCTCGTCCAGCACCAGGCCCAGCGGCTCCTGCGCCAGGGCGCGCGCGATTCGCACCCGCTGCCATTCTCCGCCCGACAGCGTCGCCACCCAGCGGTCCTCGAGCGACGCCACGTCGGCCCGCCGCATCGCGCGGGCGATCGCCTCCCGGTCGGCAGGGCCCATCGCGCGCCACGCCCCGAGGTGCGCGTAGCGGCCCATCTCCACGGCCTCCCGGACGGTGATGGGGAACGCGGGCTCCTCGCGCTGTGCCACCACGCCCACCACGCGGGCCAGCGCGTCGCGCGGCCACGCCCTCGCATCGCGACCCAGCGCCAGCGCGCGCCCCGATGCGCAGGGCACCAGTCCCAGCAGCGCCCGCAGCACCGTGGTCTTCCCCGCCCCGTTGGGGCCAACGAGGGCGACGCACTCGCCGCGCCGCACTCGCAGCGAGACCGCGTCCACCGCTGGGGTGAGCGGGCCATAGCGCACGGTGGCGCCGCTCAGCTCGAAGACGGCGCCGGCGGAAGCCGACATGGAACCGGAGACGTTCTTCGCGCCGCCCGTACTGGACTCACCCTGACCGGGTATCACCGGCTCGTCCATCGCCTCAGCAGCACCGCGAAAATGGGGACGCCCACGACGGCGGTCACGACGCCGACGGGCAGCTCCAGCGGCGAGAACACGGTGCGCGCCAGCGTGTCGGCCAGCACCAGGAACGTGCCGCCCAGGACGAACGCCGCCGGCAGCAGGAACCGGTGGTCGTGGCCCCGGAGCAGGCGGATGGCGTGCGGCACCACGAGGCCGACGAAGCCGATCATGCCGGCGGCCGCTACCGACGCCGCCGCGAGGAGCGAGGCCGCCACGTATACGCGCCGCTTGGTTCGCGCGACGTCGGCGCCGAGGTGCTGCGCCGGTTCCTCGCCGAGCGCGAGCAGATTGAGGGCGCGCGCCTCGGCGACGAGCACGGCGACCGCCGGAGCCGAGTACACCGCCAGGGCGACGACGCCGGGCCACCCGACGCCGCCCAAACTTCCCATGAGCCAGAGCGTCGCCGTCTTGACCTGCGACGCCTCGCTTACCGCCAGTACGCCCGACAGCAGCGCGCCGGCGAACGCGCCGACCACGACCCCCGCGAGCAGCAGAATCCGGCTGTCGAGCGCGCCACCCGCGACGACGGCGAGCCGGTAGACCACCAGCATCGCGGCGAGCGCCCCCGCGAACGCCGCGGCCGGAAGCGCCCAGGCCGACACCACCCCCGCGGCGATGGCGAGCACCGCTCCCAGACCGGCTCCGCCCGAGAGACCGAGCAGGTAGGGATCGGCGAGCGGGTTCCGCACCAGGGCTTGGAGCGCCGCCCCGGACACCGCGAGCACGCCACCCACGACGAACCCCAGCACGACGCGCGGCAGGCGCAGCGACCACACGATGGCCGTCGCCGTGGGGTCGCCGCGCCGCAGCAGGCCGAGCAGCAGCTCGCGCGGCGTCAGCGGCGCGGCTCCCAGCGCGATGCCGAGCGCCAGCGCCGCCAGCGCCGCGG
>PMIK01000103.1 GCA_003157095.1 Gemmatimonadota bacterium
GTGTTCGCCCCGAGCCTGTTCATCGGCGCGATGCTGGGCGGGTTCCTCGCGGCGGTCGCCCACCTGCCGCCGGCGCCGTTCGTCATCGTGGGGATGGCGGCGGTGTTCGCGGGATCGGCGCGCGTGCCGTTGGCGACGCTGATGATGGTGACGGAGATGACCGGCGGCTACGACCTGCTGGTCCCGGCTGCCCTGGCCGTGATGCTCAGCTACCTGATCCAGGTGCGCGTCTCGCGCGGGCTCAAGTACCGGAGCCTCTACGAGGCCCAGGTCCCGCGGCGCAGCGATTCTCCGGTCCACCACACCGAGCACCTGGAGATCGCGCTCCGCATTCTCCAACAGCAGAAGCTGTCCGGGCCACTCGCGGGCCGGCTCGACCTGCTCACGCTGCTGCGGTCCGGCACGCCGGTCGAGCTGCCCGACGACCGGCGTCTGACCGTGGGCCTCCTCAAGGCCGGCAGCGCACTGGTGCACCAGACCGTGAGCCAGGCCGGTCCGCTCACCGGAGACACGCGGGTGATCGCCATCATTCGTGGCGAGCACATGATTGCGGTGCGGCCCGACACCGTGCTCGAGGCCGGCGATCGGCTGATCGTGGTGACGACGGCGAGCGGCCTCGCGCGGCTCAAGGAGCACGTGGACAGCTGGTAGCCGATGGCGCGCATGGGGATCGAGAGGCAGGATCCCAGTATCGTCCGAAAGGACGGATTGAGAGGTACAGCCAATGGTCGATTCTGCTCGCGATGGTCCGTTTGTAGCTTGCACGGCATGACCTTCGATGGCCGGTACCTGGCCGCCGTTCGGCTGGCGAGGAGAGGGTGCGCCCCGCGCGGGCGGTGCTCGTCCGGAAGGGTGTGTCTCCACAGTAATCCCGCACCGGTCGGTCGCGTGAGGCGCGTCTGAACGGAACGGGACACCGTGGTGACGCGGCGTCGCGCATGCTCGACGCCATCCAGCGGGAGGCGTTCAGCTACTTCGCGCACGAAACCAACCGTGCCAACGGGTTGGTGGTTGATACGTGCAGCGGGGCCGCGCCCGCGAGCATCGCGGCGGTGGGGCTCGGGCTCACCTCGTATCCGGTCGCCGTGGAGCGCGGGTTCATCTCCCGGGGCGAAGCCGCCGAGCGTACGCTCACGACGCTGCGGTTCTTCGGGGGGAGCAGACAGGGGACCGAGCCGGACGCCACGGGGTACCGGGGGTTCTACTATCACTTTCTCGACGTGCGCACCGGCGCGCGCGTGTGGCAGTGCGAGCTCTCGACGGTTGATTCCGCCATCCTCCTCGGCGGGATGCTGGCGGCCGCGGAGTACTTCGACGCCGGCACGCCCGCCGAGCGGGAGATCCGCGATCTCGCCGACCGGTTGTACGCGCGGGTGGACTGGCAGTGGGCGCAGAACGGCGGCGACACCGTGACCCACGGCTGGACGCCGGAAGGAGGGTTCCTGCCGTACCGGTGGCAGGGCTACGACGAGGCGCTGCTGCTCTACGTGCTCGGGCTCGGTTCCCCAACCCATGCACTGCCCGCCGCGAGCTATCGGGCCTGGGCCGCGACCTACTCGTGGCGGACCGTGTATGACACCCCATTCCTATACGCTGGGCCGCTCTTCACCCACCAGCTGTCTCACGTCTGGATCGATTTTCGGGGGATCCAGGACCCGTTCATGCGCGACCACGGGATTGACTACTTCGAGAACAGCCGGCGGGCCACGCTGGCGCAGCAGCAGTATGCCATTCGCAATCCTGGCGGCTATGCCCGGTACGGGGAGTGGTGCTGGGGCATCACCGCGAGCGACGGGCCGGGCGAGACCACGCGCGTGATCGACGGTGTCACACGACGGTTCTTCGGCTACCTGGCGCGCGGCGTGCCCGACGGCCCCGACGATGGCACGATCGCTCCGTGGGGCGTTGTCGCGTCGCTGCCCTTCGCACCGGAAGCCGTGCTGCCCACGATCGCCCACTTGCGGCGGCTGCGACCCGGCGGCGCGCATCGCTACGGTTTCAGGCCGGCGTTCAATCCCACCTTCCCCGATCCCGGCGGGTCGCCGCAGGGCTGGGTCTCGCCCTGGCACTGCGGGCTCAACCAGGGACCGATCGTCGTGATGATCGAGAACCACCGCTCACGGCTCGTGTGGCAGCTGCTGCGGGGCTGCCGCCCTGTCGTGGCCGGACTCCGGGCCGCCGGATTCGCCGGCGGCTGGCTTTCGCACCCTGTGCCGCAGGCGAAACAGCCATGAAGATCAGTCCCCTCGCGGGCCATCCGGCTCCGCCGGCGATGCTGCTCGACGTCGCGAAGCTGGTCACCGCCTACTACACCGAGATCCCCGACCCCGCGGTGCCCGCGCAGCGCGTCGTCTTCGGCACCTCGGGGCACCGCGGCACGGCGTTCGAGCGCACCTTCAACGAACGGCACGTGGTCGCGATCAGCGAGGCCATCTGCCGCTACCGCCGGGGGCGGGGCATCGACGGCCCGCTGTTTCTCGGCATCGACACGCACGCGCTGTCGCTGCCGGCCTGCGCCACCGCGCTCGAGGTGCTGGCGGCACACGGCGTCGACGTCATGCTTGCCGAACACGACGAATACACGCCGACGCCCGCGGTGTCGCACGCCATCCTCTGCTACAATCGCGGACGCACGACGGGGCTGGCCGACGGCATCGTGATCACACCGTCGCACAATCCGCCGGACAACGGGGGGTACAAGTACAACCCCCCCAATGGCGGTCCCGCCGAGACCGACGTCACCAACTGGATCGAGGCCCGGGCCAACGAGTTAATGGAGCGCGGTCTCGAGGGCGTGAAGCGCCTGCCCTACGAGAAGGCGTTGCGCGCCGGCACGACGCACCGGCACGACTACCTGAACACCTATGTGGCCGACCTGGGGAACGTCGTGGACATGGAGGCGATCCGCGGCGCGGGCATCCGCCTGGGTGTGGATCCCCTCGGCGGGGCCGGCGTCCACTACTGGGCCCCCATCGCCGAGCGCTACCACCTCGACCTGACGGTCGTGAGCGACGTGGTGGACCAGACGTTCCGCTTCATGACGGTGGATTGGGACGGCCGTATCCGGATGGACCCCTCGTCGCCCTACGCGATGCAGCGGCTGATCGGTCTGAAGGACCGGTTCGACGTCGCCGTTGCGTGCGATACCGACCACGATCGTCACGGCATCGTCACCCGGAGCACGGGCCTGCTGCCGCCCAACCACTATCTCACCGTCGCGATCCACCACCTCTTCCGGCATCGGCCGCACTGGCGCCCGGACGCCGGGGTGGGGAAGACCGTGGTCAGCAGCGGAACGATCGACCGGGTGAGCGCCAAGCTCGGCCGACGTCTCCACGAAGTGCCGGTCGGCTTCAAATGGTTCGTCCCCGGCCTCGGCGACGGCTCCCTCGGCTTCGGCGGCGAAGAGAGCGCGGGAGCGTCGTTCCTGCGCCGCGACGGCACGGTGTGGACGACGGACAAGGACGGCATCGTCCCGGCGCTGCTCGCGGCCGAGATCACGGCGCGGGAGGGGCGCGACCCCGGGGAGATCTACGGCGACCTGACGCGCGAATTCGGCGACCCGGCCTACGACCGCGTGGAAGCGCCCGCGACCGCCGCGCAACGGAAGCTGCTCGCGGCACTCTCGCCCGACCAGGTGCGCTGCCCCGACCTCGCCGGGGAAAAGGTCCAGAGCATCATCAATGTGGCGCCGGGCAACCACGCGNNAGTTTCCGGGGGAAAGACCAATTGAAGCGGATCGTGGAGGAGGCGCAGACCGTCGTGGATGCCGCGCTCGCGGCGGGCACGGCGGGAGCCGCGCGCAAAGCGTGAACGTCGTCTCTTACTGGTGGAGTTCGCGATGGGTCGCATAGACGGCCGCCCGGCGCCGTCCGACGCGCTGGTGCTGTTCGGCGTATCGGGCGACCTGGCCCACAAGATGATCTTCCCCGCGCTCTACGCGATGGTCAAGCGGGGCGTGCTCACCGTCCCGGTGGTCGGCGTGGCCTCCACGCCGTGGAGTGTGACCCAACTGCGCCAGCGGGTGACGGACAGCATCAAGCGGTCCGGCGCCGTCGTGGAGCGGCGTGCGCTGGACCGCCTCCTGGCGCATTTCCGCTACGTGGCCGGAGACTACAACGACGCGGCGACCTTCGCGGCGCTCAAGCGGGCGCTGGGGAAGGCGCGACGCCCCGCGCACTACCTCGCCATCCCTCCGGCACTGTTCGCGACGGTGATCCAGGGGCTGGAGGCCGCCGGCCTGGCGAACGGGGCCCGCGTCATCGTCGAGAAGCCGTTTGGACGCGACCTGGCCTCAGCGCGGGAGCTCAACCACGTTGCGCTGACGGTGTTCCCGGAAGACTCGATCTTCCGGATCGACCATTTCCTGGGGAAGGAGGCGATCATGAACATCCTGTATTTCCGCTTCGCCAACTCCTTCCTCGAGCCCATCTGGAACCGCAACT
>PMIK01000154.1:0-16555 GCA_003157095.1 Gemmatimonadota bacterium
CGCCACCCGCTTCTCCCGCGTCCCGCTGGTTTCCACGCTGCACGCGCTCCAGCCCATGCACGGCTCGGTCCGCCTGTTCAGCGTCTACGGCGAGGAGGCAACGGCGGTCTCGCCAAGCGTGGAGGAGAATGCGCTCAAGGTCCTCGGCCTGCGGCGCGAGCGCCTGCACCTCGTGCCGAACGGCACCGACCTGGAGCGCTTCCGGCCCGGCACCTCGCCGGCCGTGGCGCGCCGCGCGCTCGGCCTGCCGGTGGAAGGGCTGGTTATTGCGCTGGTCGGCCGGCTCTCCGGCCCCCGTGGCCCGGTGGCGAAGTTCGTCGTATCGGAAGTGTTTCCCCGTATCCACGCGGCGATCCCATCGGCGCGGCTCATCGTGGTCGGCGGGATGCGAGGCGGGGAAGACTTCCCGGCCGTGGTCGCCGCGACCAACCAGCGCCTCGGCGGGGAGTGGGTGCGCCACCTCGGCCACCAGGATGACGTCCGGGGGGCGCTGGAGGCGGCGGACGTGGTGATCGGCGCGGGGCGGAGCGCGATGAACGCTCTGGCCGTCGGCCGGCCGGTGGTGGCGCACGGCGAGACGCACTACGTCGGCGTCGTGAGCGAGGAAACGGCGGAGGAGTGCCGCAGAACCAACTTCGGGGACTCGGGCGTGCGGCGGGCGACGGATCCGGAGCGCATGGCCGCGGACACCATCGCCCTGCTGCTCGACGCCGACCGGCAATGCCGGTTGGCCGGGTGGGGGCGGGCGTTCGTCGAGCGGCACTACGACGTGAAGGACACGTGGCGGCGGACCAGGGTGGTGTATCGTCGGGCGCGCGCCGTCAGAGCGGGGCTGCGCATCCCGGTCGTGATGTACCACCGGATCGTGGACGCGCCGCCGGAGGGGAGCCGGCACGGCACCTGGGTCACGCGCGACAAATTCGCGGCGCAGCTCGCGTCGCTGGTGCGGCGCGGCTACTCCGCCATCACCTTCCGCGACTACGGCGCCTATCTGGACGGTGAGCGCGATCTGCCCCGGCGACCTGTCATCCTCACCTTCGACGACGGCTACGCCGACAACTACACCAACGCCTTTCCGCTGCTCCGGAAGCACGGGATGACCGCCGTGATCTTCCTGATCGCCGACCGGAACGTCACCACGAACCTGTGGGACGCGGCGGGCGGCGAGCCACAGGTGCCGCTCCTGGCGAGCGACCAGATCCGCGAGATGGGGGACTACGGCATCGAGTTCGGCTCCCACACGCTGAGCCACGCACGGCTCACCGACCTGGCGCCCGACCGGCTGGCCGACGAACTGGAAGGATCACGCCGCGCGCTCGAGGAACGCTTCGGCCGGCCGGTCACGTCGCTCTGTTATCCGTACGGTGCGGTGAACTCAGCGGTGAAGGTGGCTGCTGAACAGGCCGGCTNNCGGCGGGCGCAGGTCTTCCCGCGGACGGACGCGCGGGGGTTCTGGAGGAAGACATCGCCGTGGTATCAGGGATATCGGGGCCTGAGGAGGCTGCTGGCAGGCACCAACCGCCCTCCAAGTTGACCCGCTTCCCGATGCCGGACTAACTTTCTGTGCTGGCTCGGGGCCCCAGAGCCGTGGTGGCTGTAGCTCAATTGGTCAGAGCGCTGGACTGTGGCTCCAGAGGTTGGGGGTTCAATTCCCCTCAGCCACCCTGTTGAAAGGGGCTAGGGTATAGTGTCTAGGGGTTAGGGAAAGGCGCCACGGGGCTGTAGCCCCTAGTCCCTAACCCCTATCCCCAGCATCTATAGGTCCGTAGCTCAATTGGTAGAGCACCGNNCAAAACCGGGGGTTGGGGGTTCGATTCCCTCCGGGCCTGCTGTGGCGGTATCGTCTAGGGGACTAGGACGCGGCCCTCTCAAGGCCAAAACACGGGTTCGAATCCCGTTACCGCTATTCGGCCCTATCGTCTAACGGCCAGGACACCACCCTTTCAAGGTGGGAACAGGGGTTCGATTCCCCTTAGGGCTATGTCTTAGCCGCCTCCGCTTCGTCCAACGGCTTCGCCAAGGTATCCCTGCATCCGTCGCGACCATCTCGGGCAATCAGTGGGGGCACGATGCGCTATGCGATGATGTTGCTGTGCGTGGTGGCGGTGGCGTGCGCGAAGGCGGAGCGGACGCCGGCGGCGGCTGGCGACACCCTGACGCAGCACCAGCGGGACAGCGTGCTCGGCGCGTCGAGGCTTCCGGGTGCGCGCGGGATCCGCGGGGCGCTGCAGGCGCAGGACTCCGCGTCGGCGCGGTACCGGCGGGCCGACTCGATCCAGTAGGGCAGACGGGGCGGCCTGGCGTCGGCGGCCCGGTGGTGGGCCCCCGTTGCGCAACCGCGGGGCCGTGGCGAATTTTGACCCCGCGCGCCGCTAGCTCAACTGGCAGAGCAACTGACTCTTAATCAGTAGGTTCCGTGTTCGATTCACGGGCGGCGCACTCAAGGGAACTTCGAGAGCGACTTCGCGTTACGCGGGGTCGCTCTTGGTTTGCCGAAGTGACCTGCGCCGGTGTCTGAGCCGGTTTCGAGTGTGCGACCGGGGCCTTGGCGGGTGGCGAGCAGACTCGCAACTCTCGCCGCCCTCCCGAGCTGGCGCCGCGCGGCTCTCCTGCCCCGCTTGGTCTCAACCACGATCGCCCCGCCGGCGGCGCTGAGGCCGTATAGCGGCTCCGCGTCCTCGCTCTCGAGAATGTGAATGGCGTGGACGTCAGACGCCGGTATCGCGCTCAGGTATCCAATGTCGGACAGCCGCATCCCGTCCACGACCAGCAACGGGGTCTCGTCGGCATTGATGCTGCGCTGTGACTGAATCATCACCCGCGAGGGCTGGCCCTGCGCGTCCTGTCCGTACGTGAGCCGCGGCGCCCGCAGTCGCACCACGTCCCAGGCGGTGCGCACCGACAGCCGGGCGATCTCCGATTCCGTGACCAAAATCTCCCGGCCCGCTACCGGCGCCACAGCGCTACCGGCCCTGGGCAATGGCCGGCAACTCCAGGTCGCGATCGTGCCCAGCGTCGCGAGCGGAATGGCCGCTCGGGCGAGTATGGACGCGACACCGTTGGCACGAAGGATCACAGTGCGCGATACTCGCACTCGGCCGGGCAAAGGGCAACCTCGGCGAGTGCCGGGATAGGCGACTCCGCTTCCGACCTAACGCTCGGATGACGCGCTCGCGATACTACACCCGGGCGAACAGCCCTACGCGCCCGGTTCCCGTGCGGCTACGGGCTGACCACATCCGGCCAGGACCTCTCGATCTCAGTTGGAGGAGTTTGGTTTCGTGACCGAATCGGGATCCCGCCCCGTCCCGTCCTATCCGGCACCGATACGCGCGAGTCTTCCCCTCGGCCAGTTCCAGAGCATTGGCGAGATGGTGAAGCGGCGCGCCGCGCAATACGGCGACGCCCCGGCGTTCACGGTCTGCCTGCCCAACGGCATCACCGGCGCCTTGAGCTTCGCCGAGATAGACAGGATGTCGGACGACCTGGCCACCTATTTCCGGACCGTGCTCTCGCTCGCGCGCGGAGAGCGCGTGGCGGCCATGCTCCCGAATTGCCTGGCCTATCCGCTGGTGGCGTTCGGCGCCTTCAAGGCCGGACTCGCGCTCACCGGCATCAATCCCCTCTCCGCGGTGGACGAGATCGCGTTTCAGCTCCGGGACTCCGGTGCCTCCGTGCTGGTGACACTCGACCTCTTCGGTGCGCGGGTCGCGAGGGCGATCGAGGTCGCCCCCGTGCGCGTCGTCATACGGGCGAGCATCGCTGAGTTCTTTGCGCCGCTGCGGGGCAGCATCGTCCGAGCGTCGTTGCGGGTGGCCGGCAGGATGCGGGGCTGTCCGAGGCATTGGACGACGCTGGCCGATGCGGTCCGTGCGGGACGGAAGGCCCGTGCCTCGCAGCCGACACTCGTCGAGCGATCCATCGCCGAGGTGCGGCCGGACGACGTCGCAATGCTGCAGTATACGGGCGGGACGACGGGTGTGCCGAAGGCGGCGATGCTCACCCACCACAACCTGCTCTCGAACACGACGCAGCTGGTGGAGATCGCGGGGTACTACTGGGACCGCCGGCGCGATCGGATGCTGACGGTGCTGCCGCTGTATCACATCTTCGCGTTCCAGATCAACTGCCTGACGTGTTTCTGGCTGGGGTGCGGCACGGTCCTCGTGCCGAGCCCCAAGCCGCTGTCGAACCTCAAGCCGGCGTTCCGCAAGTTCCGGATCTCCTACGCCACCGCGGTGAACACGCTGCTCAAGTTGCTGCTCAAGGAGCCGTGGTTCCGCGACCACCCGCCGCGCAGTGTCCGGCTCGTCTATGCCGGCGGCGCGGCGGTGGAAGCGTCGGTGGTCAGGGAGTGGGCCGAGGTGGTCGGCGGACACGTGACGCAGGGATACGGCCTGACCGAAACGTCCCCCTGCGTCACGTTCGACCCCATCGTGGAAGAAGACGAGCTCGGAAGCGATGGACGTCCGCGCGTGCGTCCGGCCTATCCGGATGCCGATGGCCTGGGACTCCCCATGCCGATGACCGAGATTCGCATCGTCGCCGAGGATGGCGGGATCGCGGGCGTCGGCGAAGCCGGCGAGATCGAGGTGCGTGGTCCGCAGGTCATGCCAGGCTACTGGAACAACCCGGAGGAGACCGCGGCGGTCTTCCATGATGGCTGGCTGCGCACCGGCGACATCGGTTGCGTCAACGCGGCCGGCCGCGTCACGATGCTCGACCGGAAGAAGGACCTGATCATCGTTTCCGGGTTCAACGTGTTCCCGAGCCAGATCGAGGACTGTATCGGAGGGCTCACGGCCATTTCCGAGGCCGCGGTCGTTGGCGTCGCGGACGACATCACCGGCGAATCGGTGGTCGCCTTCGTCGTGTGCCCCTCGGGCGATGCGACCGAACGCGAGATCCGCGACCACTGTCGCGAGCACGTCGCGGCCTACAAGGTTCCCAAGCGTGTGGTCTTCCGCACGGAGCTTCCGAAGACCGTCATCGGCAAGGTTGATCGAAGGGCGTTGCGGGAGGAGGCACGCGGCCGATTTACCGGCGGCGGCCTTTAAGAACAGCGAGAGCGGCCCCGCTGACGCGAGGCCGCTCTCGTGCTGTCCCCCTGACTCGTGCCGGTCGCCGGAGAGGTTTTCCCGCGGCCGCCGTGCACCGATGCCTAGATGCCGAGGTCGGCGCGACCCATCGCCTCCCAGTCTTCCGGCGGGCCCCACACGCTCTTCTCGCTCCCGAGCAGTGTGGTGTACGAGTGCAGCATCCCGTAGTTGGCGCAACGGATCGAGAACCAGGCGATGTCCTTGCGCTCGCACAGCGCCTTCTCGATGTCGTCGGTCACCTGCACGCTGGTGCGCCGCTCCGAATGCACCCGGTGGATGATGTACGCCTCGTCCTGCTCCGTCAGGTACGAGTAGATCGGCGCCACGGCCTTGGCGTCCACCACGTCCACCAGGTCCTCGGGGAACACATCGGCGTCCGACTGCGTCTCGATCGCCACCGTGCTGAGCTGCCCGAACAGCTCGCCGGCCTTGTCGCCCGCGACGCTGGGGTAGGTGGTGAGGCACGGGACCTGGACCTTGAACGCCACGCGCGGCGCGAACGATGAGGCCTTCGCCGTGTAGGTGCACAGATACCGGACCAGGCACTTCTCCTTCGACACCGGTGTCACCTTCTCCATGAAGAACGGATAGGTGAACGTGGCGCTCACATCGGTCGCGCTGAGGCCGTCGAGATAGTCCTTCACGTTCCGCTTGAGCGTGCTGGTCGCAATCACGTCCCGGTGGCTGTGCAGGATCTGGATCAGCTTCCCGATCCAGCTCGCCTCGAACGAGTGGTTGATCCGCGCCGACAGGGAAATGCTGGCGATCGTGTGCTGACCCTCGGGGTTCGCCCGCGAGGCGACCCGGACCGGGTACGGCAGATCCTGCAGGCCCACGTCAACCAGGTAACGCTTTTCTTCCGACATCTTCCACCTCCGAATGCGTCTCTGTCAGACTCCACGAACGCTCACGGCGGGCACGGGAACCCGCAGTTGTTCCCTGATTTGCGCGTACTCCCGCAGCGCGACAATCGCGCCCACCCCCTGCTCGGGGGTCGGATACGCCGGGATCCCATGGTCCCGGAGCCGGGCGACGGCGGCGTTGCATTCCGGCCCGCCCTGGCATTCCATCACGAACGGCTTGCCGAGGTGGCGGTACAGCTCGTGCACCTTCAGGGCCACGTCGGCGATGGCCGGGACATTGGTGATGGCCGACGGGCAGACCGACCCGTACACCCCGTCCACCATCGGATCCTCGAACGCGCAAGAGAAAGCCCGCTCGTATACCGACGGCGTCGCCGTGCCGGCGATGTCCACCGGGTTCAGTATCGAGCCGAAGCCGGGCATGTCGGCGCGCAGCCGCGCGGCCAGGTCCGGCGAGATCTCGGCGAGCGACCGCAGCGGCATGCCCAGCCGGTCGAAGTGCTCGCAGGACAGCAGGCCCGAGCCGCCGCCGTTGGTGATCATCACGACGTTGCCGCGCCGGAGCGGCGGCTGCATCGCCAGGCCGATCGCGACGTCGAGAAACTCCTGCCACTGCGTGACCCTGATGACGCCGGCCTTGCGGAACACCTCGTCGAAGTAGGCGTCGTCGAGGCCTTCGTTTTCCGAGGCCGTGTGCGCCATGGCGGCCTTCTTGGCGCGCGCGGAGGAGCCCACCTTGATGACGACCACGGGCTTGGTGGGGACGACGGACCGGCACGCCGTGATGAAGGCTTCCGGCGAGTCGAGCCCCTCGATGTACACGGCGATGCAGCGGGTGTTCGGGTCGTTGCCGCCGTAGATGATGAACTCGGAGAAATCCACGTCGGCCTTGTTGCCCAGGCCGACGAAGAAGCTCATTCCGAAGTGGCGGAGCAACGACGCGCCCAGCGCCCCGAGGAGGTTCGCGCCCGACTGGGAAATCAGGCCCACCGGGCCCGGCACGGGGAGATAGGGAATGAACCCGCAGTTGAACTTGAAGTACGGGCTGCCCATCCCCAGAAAATTCGGGCCGATGAGCGGGAGCTCGTGCTCCCGGCAGAAGCGCGTCAGCTTGTCCTGGATGTCGCCCCGGCCGGTTTCCTTGAAGTCGCTGCTCGAGACCGCCACGACCCGGACATGCTTGGCTACCGCCTCCTCCACCACCTTGGGGACGGAGACGGCCGGAACGGCGACGAAAACCAGGTCCACCGGACCCGGAACCTCCGCGAGGCTCCGGTACGCCTGCAGACCCTGCACCGTCTCGGCGGCGGGGTTCACCGGGTAGATGGTGCCGCGGAAGCCCCACTTGACGAGGCCTTCGATCACCTTGTAGCCGACCTTGGTGGGATGCCTCGAGGCACCGATGACAGCGACTGAGGAGGGATTCAACGCGTACTTGAGACTGTCAATCACATAAGGGCGAGGAGCATCTATTTTCACGCCCGATCACCTCCATGTCGTTGGAGGCGACAGCGCGGCACCGGCGATTGAAGCCCGAGATGGAGCGACTGCACCTCTACGACCGAGTCCTCACGGGCAGAGTAGTGCATACGGTGGGCCAAGGGCCGCCGCGGCCCCAGCGCTGCTCGTAACCCGCTGGAGCGCAAAGCGTTGTGTCGCACACCGACGCGGTGCGGAATCCGGCCCGCGCCGGCCGCCTTTACACATTGAACCGGATGTTCAGTATGTCGCCGTCGGCGACCACGTAGTCCTTCCCCTCGATCTGCAACTTGCCGGCATCGCGCAGCGCCTGCTCCGAGCCGTACTTCATGAACACCTCGTACGGCATGACCTCCGAGCGGATGAAGCCGCGCTCCAAGTCGGTGTGGATCCGGCCCGCCGCCTGCCGCGCGTTGCTCCCACGCCGCACGGGCCACGCCCGCACTTCGTCCGGCCCCACGGTGAAGAACGAGATGAGATCGAGCAGCCCGTACGCGGTGTGGATGAACCGCGCCAGCGCCGATTCCTTGAGGCCGAGATCCTCGAGGAACGCTGCCTGGTCCGCCGGGTCCATCTTCGCGATTTCGGCTTCAACGCTGGCCGAGAGCACCATCCCCGCCGAGTGCGTCGCCGCGAGCCGCTTGGCCATGGCCTCGGGCAGCGGCAGCGCGGCTTCGTCCTCGCTGCGGTTGACCACGACCATCAGCGGTCGGTCGGTCAGGAATCCGTAGCCGCTGAGGCGCCCTCGATCCAGCGTCTGCGCCGTGAGGGACCGCAGCGGCAACTCCTGCTCCAGGGTCGCCTTCATCAGCTCGAAGGCGACAAGCTCGGCCGGATCGGGCTTGTCCTTCTTGGCCCGGTCGAGCCGCCGCTCCACCATGCCGAGGTCGGCGAGCAGGCACTCGGTCTGGAAGGCCTCCAAGTCGGCGTCCGGGTTGGGAGCGGCGTCGAGGGCGGGATTGGGGAAAGCGCGAAGGACGAGGCAGAGCACGTCCTGGTCGCGGATCTGCTGCAACGCCTTGTGCGACAGGCCGGTCTTCTCCGCGCCGTGCTCGCCGGGAATGTCGCTGAACACGATTTCGGCGTAGATGGTCTTCTTCGGCTTGAAGATCCCGGTCAGCGTATCAATCCGCCGGTCGGGCACCTTGACCGTGCCGAGGTGCAGCTCGCCGCCGAAGCCGACCGGGACGTTGAGACCGGTCAGCGTGTTGAAGACCGTGGTTTTCCCGGACCCCGCGAACCCCACCAGACCGATTTTCATGCCCCAAAGCTACTGCCGCTGGCTGCCGATTGCTTCCCGGTTCCGCGGGTTGCAGATGTTCACCCCATCCGCCTGGTGCAGCGCGGCGATGCGGCCCTGGTAGTGCTCCGTGATGCGCCCGCGCACCATCTTGAGCGTGCTGTTGAGGAACCCGTTCTGCTCGGTGAAGGGCTCGTCCACCACCGCGAAGGTGGACGGCAGCCAGCGCTCCGGAAACAGCCCGGCGTGCTTCCCGCCGGAGCGGTAGGCGCTGATCTCCGCGTCCAGCAGGTGCAGCGCGGCGTCCTGGCCTTCCACCGTGTCCGGGCGGAGTCCGTGGTGCGCCATCCACGCGATGAGCGCCTCGCGGTTGGGGACGACCAACGCGACGGTCGCGGGCGACTGGTTGTTGTGCAGCATCACCTGGTCCATGTAGCGGGAGTGCTCGACCAGCATCTCTTCGATTCCCTCGGGACTGAACTTCTCCCCGTCGTGGCCGATGAGGAGACTCTTCTCCCTGCCGAGCACGTAGAGGAAGCCGTCGCCGTCGAGAAGCCCAAGGTCGCCGGTGTAGAGCCAGCCGTCCTTGATCGTCTCGGCCGTCGCCTTGTCGTTCTTCCAGTAGCCGAGCATCACGTTCTCGCCCTTCACGACGATCTGGCCCTGTGCTCCGGCCGGCAGTTGCCGGCCCTCGTCGTCGCAAATCCGGACGGCGAGGTCGGGCGCGAGCGGCCCCGAAGAGCCGAGCTTGTGCTTGGTGGGTGTGTTGGACGAGATGACGGGCGCGGCCTCGGTGAGCCCATAGCCCTGGTACATCGGGATCCCGACGGCGTAGAAGAAGCGCTGCANNCGGATCTTCCTGAAGAGCACGGCGTCGAACAGCGCGACGAGCGGCTTCAGAAGGCCGCGCAAGCCGCGCCCGCGGTCGAATCCGAGCCCGTTGTATGCGGTGGCCGTCGCAACGCCTGCGCGGAACAGTGCCCAGGCGATGCGACCCTGGTCGCGCACGCCCTTCTCGATCCCCTTGCGGAAGGTCTTGGCCAGCGCCGGCACGCTCAGCAGCAACGTGGGCCGCGTCTCCCTGATGTTGACGGGGATGTTGCGCAGTGTCTCCATCGCGCTCTTCCCCGCCTGGACGCACGCGAACGCCCCGCCGGTCGAGCCGAGCGCGTACATGCCGCAGGTGTGGGCGAAGGCGTGGTCCCAGGGCAGGATCAGCAGGGTCAAAGCGCTGGGCGGGAGCGGATACAGCGCGACACCCTGCGCGATGTTCGCCGTGTAGTTGCGGTGGGTGAGGACAGTGCCCTTCGGGTCGGCCGTGGTGCCGGACGTGTAGCAGATGTTGGCCGGGTCGCTGCCCTCGAGCGACCGCCAGGACTCGGCCACCCGGTCGGGATGCGTGGCGAGGAAAGCGTCCCCGCGCTTGAGGAGGTCGGCGAACAACACAGTGCCCGCCGCGGCCTCGCTCGCTTCATCGAGCAGCACGATCGTCTCGAGGTCGGGGAGGTTGGACCGGATGCTTAGGACCTTCTGCGCCTGGCCGCGCGACGCGACGACCATCCGGCAGCCGGAGTGCGCCAGCCGGAAGCGCAGCTCCGGCAGTTGGTCAATCTTCACCGAGATCGGCACGTTGATGCCGCCGGCGTAGAGGATGCCCAGCTCCGCCGCCGGCCACTCCGTTCGCCCCTCCGAGATCAGGGCGACGCGATCCCCCTTCTTCAGTCCGAGTGACAAGAAGCCGGCCGCGCAGCGATGCACCAGCGCGTGCATCTGGGCGTAGGTCGTGCTCTGCCAGGCTCCCTCGCGCTTTTCCAGGACCAGGGTGTTTCCGGCGAACCGCTCGACGGAGTCCTCGAAGAGGGCGGGGAGGGTCAACTTGCTCTGAGGGGCACCGCTCATCACAGGCTCCCTTCGCGATTCGCCACAGGTCGGCGTACCGGCGACCTGCACACAAGCTGCGGCGCAAGCGTCAAGCGAACGTCAATCTTGTGGTCAGCGCTCGCGCGGGTCCTGCATGCCCGGCTACTTCTTGGACAGCTTGTTGATCGCGACGACCAGCAGGATCACCACAAGTACGGCGATCAGCGCCCAAATCCACGTCCCTCCGCCCACCCAGCCGGTCATCCACCCGCCGGTATGATTCATCATCAGGCTCCTTTCGATCTCCCGTTCCGCCGGCCCGCAACGTGTTGGGCACGGCCCTCAGCCCGATACCACGTTGGTTTCCGCGATGGCCGGTAGCAAGAGTCCGGCCCCCAACCACCTTGAGGAGCCATCGGCCCGCGGCCTGCGTGAAGGGTGTGACGCTCGGAATGTACCACGTCGGTGTCGGGTCAGCCTCGTCCCTTACTCCGCCGCAAAGCGCGACGGTAGGTTAGAAGCATGCGCATCCTCGTCGTGGAGGACGACCGCAAGGTCGCCCGCTTCGTCCGGCAGGGGCTGGAGGAGGAGGGCCATGCGGTGGACGTGGCCGGCGACGGCGACGAGGGCGCCATCCTCGCTCACGTCAATCCGTACGACGTGGTCGTGCTCGACGTGCAGCTCCCGAAGAAGAACGGCCTCGCGGTCGCGGCCGAGCTGCGCCGCGAGGGTTCGACGGTTCCCATCCTCATGCTCACGGCTCGCGACTCGACGGAGGACGTCGTTCGCGGTCTCGACAGCGGCGCCGACGACTACCTGACCAAGCCGTTCGCCTTCGACGAGCTGCTCGCGCGCGTCAGGGCGCTCGGTCGCAGGGGAGGCGCCACGGTCGCCGCCGCGACGCTGCACTTCGCCGATGTCGAGATGGATCGCGTGCACCACCGGGTGACGCGCGCGGGCCGTCCGCTGGACCTGACGCCCCGCGAGTTCCGGCTGTTGGAGTACTTCCTGACGCGTCCGGACGACGTCGTGACCCGCACCGAGCTGCTCGAGAAGGTGTGGGACATGTCGTTCGACCCCGGCTCGAACGTCGTGGATGTGCACGTCTCGAACCTCCGGGGGAAGCTGGAGGAGGGGGGCGCTCCGCGCCTGCTGCAGACGGTGCGGGGCGTCGGCTTCGCGCTCCGCCACGATCGGCCCTGATGCGCTCGTTCCGGCTTCAGCTGACGCTGCGCTTCGGGCTGACCATGCTCCTGATCCTCCTGGTGACTGGCGCCGCCTGGACCGTGCTCCTGCGCGTCATTCTGTACCGTCAGCTCGATAGAACCCTGCTGGCGCTGGCGGAAGTGGAAGCACTGGCGGGGGCGAGCGCGTCCAGCTCCCACTTTCAATTTCACGAGGGGGTGTTCCTGACCGAGGCGCGCCACTCGCCCTCGGAGCTGGTCCGGTTCGCCGAGCTGTGGACGGACCAGAGTGCTCCCGTAGTTCGCAGCATCAACCTCGGCCAACGCGATCTTCCCCTGCCGGTGGACGCGATGGCGGATGCCCGGCGCGAGATCGTCGGCCACGCGACTTTCAAGTGGGAAGGCGCCCGGTATCGGTCCATCGTCTATCCCCTGCGGCTGGTTGGAACCCTGCACGCGAAGCACTACCTGGAGGTCGCCGGCCCCCTCGATCCGGTCGATACGACGCTGTGGCGTTCGGCCGCCTTCGCCGCCCTGCTCGGCGTGATCGGGATGATGCTGGCGATGGGGGGGGCGTGGTGGTTCGCGCGCCTGGCGACGCGGCCGGCGCAGGAGATCGCGGCCCAGGCCGAAGCGATCGAAGCCGGCACGCTCTCGGCACGGATCACGGCGCACGCGGAAGTGGCGGAGTATCACCGCCTGGTGGCGGTGCTGAACGCGATGCTCGACCGGCTGGACCGTGCCTTCCAGGCGCAGCGCCGCTTCGTCGCGGACGCCAGCCACGAGCTGCGCTCGCCGCTCACCGTCCTGAAGGGGGACATAGACGTCGCGCTGCGGCGCGAGCGGGGCCCTGCGGAGTACCGGGCGGTGCTCGAGAGCGGCCGCGAGGAAGTGGATCGGATGTCGGCTCTGGCCGACAACCTGCTCACCCTGGCGCGGACGGATTCCGGGCTGCCGCCCGATCGCCTCCAGCCGGTGGATCTCGAGCAGGTAGTCCGGCGCGCGGTCGAGAGGTCCCGCGTCGCGGCGGCGGAGGCGGGCCTCGACATGACGCTCGACACGTCTCCGACGGCCACCCGGGGTGACGCGGGCTTGCTCGAGCGGGCGGTGGGAAACCTGGTCGAGAACGCCGTGCAGTACACGCCGGCCGGCACGCGCATCACCGTGCGCTGCTGGACGGCGGAGGGCTGCGCGCGCGTGGAAGTCGACGACTCCGGCCCCGGGATACCTCCCGAGCACGCACCGCACGTCTTCGAGCGGTTCTACCGGGGCGACCCGGCGCGCTCCCGCGGCAGCGGCGCGGGGCTCGGCCTTCCGATTGCCAGCGCCATCGCCGCGGCGCACGGCGGCGCGCTCGAACTGGTGCGCGCCCGGCCGGGCGCCTTGTTCCGGCTGACGCTGCCCGCGGCCGCGCCGGCGTAGCCAGGCGCCGCCGACCTCCCAAACAAGTCTCATCGGCGGTTCACGGGTTCTTAACGGTCGGACGACTAGCGTCCACCGTATGAACCGAGTGCGAGTTGCCGCGGCACTGGCGCTGACCCTGACCGCTCTGTCCCGGGAGGGGAGGGCGCAGGTGGCACCCGATACCCTGCGCCTGGCGGAAGTCGTCGCGGCGGCGCGCCGGGCCAATCCGATGCTGCAGGCCGCCCGCCTCGAGGCGGATGCGGCGGCACAGCGGATCCCCCAGGCCGGCGCGCTCCCCGATCCTCAATTCCAGTTCGGCCTGATGAACCGGCCGCTGGCCGGCTTCGGCGCCGCGGAGCCGATGACGATGAACTCGTACCAGCTCACGCAGGCGCTGCCCTGGCCCGGCAAGCTGTCCCTCGCGCAGGACCGCGTGCGCAACCTGGCCCAGGCGCAGCGGCTCGACGCCGAACAGGCCGAGGCCGACCTGATCGGCAGCGTGAGCGGAGCGTACTACCAGCTCGCGTACATGGACCGGGCCCTGGCGGTCATGGGCCAGACGCGCGAGCTGCTGCGCAGCTTCCACGAGGTTTCCTCGGCCATGTACGGCGTGGGCACCGGCGTCCAGCAGGACGTGCTCCAGGCCCAGGTCGCCGTGGCGCGGATGACCGAGGACATCACGGCGATGACACAGGAGCGGGTCGCCAAGGCGGCACGGCTCGACGCGCTGCTCGGGCGCGATGCGACAGCGCCGGTGGGCGCGCTCGAGCTGCCGGCCGCCGGGGACACGCTGCCGGGCGTGGATTCGCTGATGGCACTGGCGGCGGCGCGGCGCCCCGCCCTCAGGGCCGCGCACCAGCGCGTGCTTGCGGCCACCGCCGGGTTCCGGGAGGCGCGCCGGGAACTCTTCCCCGACCTGACGATCGGCGTCAGCTACGGCCAGCGGCCGCGCTTCGACGACATGGTGAGCCTGATGATCGGCTTCAGCGTTCCGGTCTGGGCGCACTCGCGCCAGCTCCCGCTGCGCCACGAGATGCGGGCCATGCAGGCGGCGCAGGAAGCCCAGGAGCGCGACCTGTACAACGCGACGTACGCACGGCTCGCGGAGCTGCGGGCGGAAGCCGTGCGCGCCCGCAACCTCTCGCAGCTGTACGCCACGTCGATCCTCCCCCAGGCCCGCGCTTCGGTGGACGCGGCGCTCGCCTCGTACCGGGTGGGACGAGTGAACTTCATGTCCCTGATGGAGAACCAGATGACGGTGAATCGCTACGCGATCGAGGGCGTGCGTCTCCTGGCCGAGCATCACGCGGCCGTGGCGGAGATGGGGGCGTTGCTGGGCGCAGGCCTGGAGGAGTCGCGATGAGGATCGGGTCGCTGGTCGGACTGGTGGCGGTGCTGGCGGTGGCCGCCTGCGGGGGCAGGAAGGACGCGATGCCCGGCATGACGGCGGAAGAGCACGCCAGGATGCAGTCCGGCGGGACGGCGGGGGCGACGGACAGCGCGGGCGTCACCCAGCGCCAGCCCGTGCACCTCACGCCGGCGCAGGAACGGGCGCTCGGCGTGACGTACCTGACCGTGCGGCGCGACACCTTGAGCCGGAGCATCCGCACCGTCGGCCAGATCGCGGCGCCGGAATCCACGACCACGTCGGTCACACCCAAGATCGAGGGCTTCGTCGAGCACCTGTACGTCAACTACACCGGTGCGCTGGTGCGGAGGGGGGAGCCGCTGCTGACGCTGTACAGCCCGATGCTGGTGGCGGCCGAGCAGGAGTTGCTGACGGCCAAGCGGCTCGCGGCCGAGGTGGACTCCGCCGCCGGCGACGCCGCCCGCTTCGCCGACGAGATGCTGCAGTCCGCGCGCCGCCGGCTGGCCTACCTGGACATCTCGCAGGATCAGATCGCGCGGATCGAGCGGACGGGCGCGGTGACCAAGACGCTGACGCTGGCCGCCCCGTTCGATGGCGTGGTGCTGGCCAAGGACGTGGTGGAAGGCCAGCGCGTCATGCCGGGCATGGAGCTGTTCCGCCTGGCGGGCCTCGGCACGGTGTGGGTCGAAGGGAGCGTGTTCGAGCAGGACCTCGAGTACGTGCACATGGGCTCGCGCGCCCACTTCGAGCTGGACGCCTATCCCGGCCAGCACTTCATGGGGTCGGTGAGCTTCGTCTCGCCCATCGTGGACCCGGCGAGCCGGACGGGGCGGGTGCGGCTGACCGCGCCCAACCCCGGCCTCAAGCTGAGGCCCGGCATGTTCGTGACGCTGTACTTCGACGTTCCGGTCGGACGGGACGTTCTGGCCGTGCCGCGGGAAGCGGTGATCATCACGGGCGAGCGGAACCTGGTCTTCGTCCGTATGCCGGACGGGATGCTGGCGCCGCGGCGGGTGGTGCTGGGTCCGCGGTCCGACGAGCGGGTCCAGATTCTCAGTGGGCTCGACGCCGGCGAGACCATCGTGGCCTCGGCGAACTTCCTCGTGGATGCCGAGTCGCGGCTGGCGAGCAGCGGCGATGCGATGCCGGGCATGGCGGGGATGTCGGCGCCACCCGCGCCGGCTCCGAAGCAGCCGGCGGCGCCGCCGCCGGCCCCGAGGCGGGCCACCGATTCGATGCCGCCCATGCCCGGGATGGAGCCCCGTCCGTGATCGGTCGCGTCATCGCCTGGTCGATCAGGAACCGGTTCCTGGTGCTGCTGGCGACGGCCGCCGTGATCGGGGCCGGCGTATGGGCGATGCTCACCACGCCCCTCGACGCGATCCCCGACCTGTCCGACGTGCAGGTGATCGTCCAGACCACCTTCGCCGAGCAGGCGCCGCAGATCGTGGAGGACCAGGTCACCTATCCGATCGCGACCGAGATGCTGAAAGTCCCGGGGTCGCGCGTGGTGCGCGGCTACTCGTTCTTCGGCCAGAGCCTGGTGTACGTGATCTTCGATGACGGCACCGACTTGTACTGGGCCCGCTCGCGGGTGCTGNNCAGGTCGCGAGCCTCGGCGGGTACGTCAAGCAGTACCAGGTGGAGGTGGATCCGGAGCGGCTGCGGGCCTACCACATTCCGGTGACGCAGGTGGCCGCCGCCATCGGCCAGCACAACGCCGACATCGGCGCCCGGGTCCTGGAGATGGGTGGGCGCGAGTACATGATCCGCGGCCTCGGCTACCTGGGCGGCGTCAGCGACATCGCCGACGTCGCCGTGGGTGCCACGCCGGGCGGGACGCCCATCCGCGTCAGCGATGTCGCCACCGTGCAGGTGGGGCCGGCGCCGCGCCGGGGCGCGGCCGACTTCAACGGGCGCGGCGAGGCGGTCGCGGGCATCGTCATCATGCGCTTTCACGCCGATGCGCTGAAGACGATCCAGGCGGTGAAGGCGCGCATCCGGGAGATCCAGGCCGGGCTGCCGCACGGCGTCCGCATCGTGCCGGTGTACGACCG
>PMIK01000154.1:16637-24745 GCA_003157095.1 Gemmatimonadota bacterium
TCGCCATCGGCGCCATGGTGGACGGGGCGATCGTCATGATCGAGAACATGCACAAGCACATCGAGCGCGCCGACGGGAAGGTGTCGCAGTGGGAGGTGGTCCTCGAGAGCGCCAAGCAGGTGGGGCCCCCGCTGTTCTTCTCGCTGCTGATCATCACCTTCAGCTTCCTGCCGGTGTTCACCCTGGAGCAGCAGGAAGGGCGGCTATTCAAGCCGCTGGCCTTCACCAAGACGTTCGCGATGGCGGGCTCGGCGCTGCTCTCGATCACGCTGGTGCCGGTCCTGATGGGCTACCTGATTCGCGGGAAGATCCGGCCCGAGCGCGCCAACCCGGTCAACCGGGCGCTGCAATGGATCTACCGGCCGGTTATTGATCTCGCGCTGCGGAAGCCGCGGACGGTGATCGCCGGGGCGGTGCTGGTGCTGGCCGTGACGGTCGTGCCGTGGGGCCGCCTCGGGAGCGAGTTCATGCCGCCACTCCACGAGGGGTCGCTGCTGTTCATGCCCACCACCGTTCCGGGGGTCTCGATCGCGCAGGCGCGCGAGATCATGCGCTACCAGGACAGCGTCCTCGCGAGCTTCCCCGAGGTGGCCACGGTGTTCGGCAAGGCGGGCCGCGCCGGCACGGCGACCGACCCGGCGCCGCTCGACATGTTCGAGACGACCGTGACGCTGAAGCCGGAGAGCCAGTGGCGCCGGGGCATGACCTACGACCAGCTGGTGGCCGAGATGGACCGGGCCACGCGGCTGCCCGGCGTCACCAACGCGTGGACGATGCCGATCAAGGGCCGCATTGACATGCTGGCGACCGGTATCCGCACGCCGGTGGGCGTCAAGATCTTCGGGCCGAACCTCGACACGCTGCAGATGCTGGGCGAGCGGGTGGAGCGGGTGGTGCAGCGGGTGCCGGGGACGCGCAGCGCCTTCGCCGAGCGCAACGTGTCCGGCTATTACGTGGACATCACCATAGATCGCGCGCAGGCCGCGCGCTACGGCCTCAACGTGGGGGACATCCACGACGCGATCATGGCGACGGTGGGCGGGGTGGACGCCGCGACGACGGTCGAGGGCCGGGAGCGCTACGTGGTAAACGTGCGCTATCCGCGGGAGCTGCGGGACAACGTCGCGAAGCTGAAGGAAGTGGTGCTGCCGGCCATGAACGGGGCCCAGATTCCGCTGGGCCAGGTGGCGACGGTGCGGGTGGTCCAGGGTCCGATGGCGGTCAAGACCGAGGACGCCTTCCCGGTGACGACCGTGTACGTGGACAACGGAAGCCGCGACGTCGGCGGTTACGTGCGGGACGCGCAGCGCGCGGTCGCGGCGGCGGTGCCGATGCCGCCGGGCTACACCCTGACCTGGAGCGGGCAGTACGAGGCCATGCAGCGCGTGGGGCAGAAGCTGCGACTGGTGGTTCCGGTGACGCTCGGAATCATCCTGCTGCTGCTGTACCTGAACTTCGGCAACGTCACCGAGTCGCTCATCGTCATGCTCGCGCTGCCGTTCGCGCTGGTAGGCGGTGTCTGGTTCCTGTGGCTGCTCGGGTACAACACCAGCGTGGCGGTGTGGGTGGGCTTCATCGCGCTGGCCGGCGTCGCGGCGGAGACCGGAGTCGTGATGTTAATCTATCTGGATGAGGCGTTCGAGCGCCGCAGCCGCGACGGGGAAATGCACAGCGCGGCCGACGTGGTCGCGGCGGTGCGCGAGGGCGCGCTCGACCGGCTGCGCCCCAAGATGATGACGGTCACGGCGATCATCGCGGGCCTGGCACCGATCCTGTGGAGCACGGGGACGGGAGCCGACGTGATGAAGCGGATCGCGGCGCCGATGGTGGGCGGCATGCTGACGTCCACGGTGCTCACGCTGGTGGTGATCCCGGCGATCTACTTGCTCTGGCGCCAGTGGGAGCTGCGCCGCCGGCCGGAGGCGCCGGTCCGCGAGGTGCTTCGCGACGCGCAATTCGGAACCTAGACACTCACCTCCCGGGCCTTCAGGTAGGGCGCTGGTTCGGGAACACAAACGACTGGAAGGGGAGGGACAATGAGGGTACTACAGTTACTCGCACTCGTCGTAGCCGGGGGGCTGGCCGGCGCGTGCTCCCGAGAAGGCTCCAAGTCTTTGGAGGGGGCGCCGGTGTCGGGCAGCGTGGCGGTGTCCCCCGCGCCGGGGACTACGGGCGTGCAGCGGAACGCCGCCGTCGCGGTCCAATTCGACTACCCCATGGACTCCGCCTCGTGCGCGAACCGCTTCGCCGTCCATATGGGCGATAGCAGCGGGGTTACCGTTCCAGGTCGGATGATGTGGGACTCCACCTACCGCCACATGACCTTCGTGCCCGTAACGATGATGGCGCCGGGTACGAGGTACGTCGTCACCATGCGTGACGGCATGATGACGCACGGATCGATGATGAGTGGCGATGCGAGGGGCATGGGCGGAGGCGGCATGATGGGCGGGACCGGCGGCGGCCAGCAGCGGATGGCGGGCTCGCCGATGATGTTTGACCACGCCCCATCGGGTGCGATGCGCGCTGGTGCCGGCATGGTCTGGTTCTTTACCACGGGAACCTGAGGTGGCAACCACCGAATACACCTGCCCGATGCACCCCGAGGTCCGGCAGCCGGGCCCCGGGGCTTGCCCAAAGTGCGGTATGGCGCTCGAGCCGGTGACGGTCGCGCCGCGGGCCGCGCGGACCGAGTACGTCTGTCCGATGCACCCCCAGATCGTCCGGCCGGAGCCCGGCTCGTGCCCCATCTGCGGCATGGCGCTGGAGCCGAGGGCGGCCAGCGCCGAGGAGGGGGACAATCCGGAGCTGGCGGACATGAGCCGACGGTTCTGGGTCGGGCTCGCCATCACGGCGCCCCTCCTGATCCTGGTCATGGGGGACCTCCTCCCCGGACGCCCGTTCGAGCGGCTCGCCTCGACGCGCGCGCTCCAATGGCTGGAGTTGGCGCTCGCGAGCCCGGTGGTGCTGTGGGGTGGGTGGCCGTTCTTCCTCCGCGCCTGGCGCTCGGTCGTGACCCGCAGCCTCAACATGTTCACGCTGATCGGGCTGGGGATCGCCGTCGCATATGTCTACAGCCTCGTCGCGACGCTATGGCCGAGCCTCTTCCCCGCCGCCTTCCGCAACGCGTCGGGCGAGGTGCCGGTCTATTTCGAGGCGGCGGCTGTCATCACGGTGCTGGTGCTCTTCGGCCAGGTGCTGGAGCTTCGCGCCCGCAGCCGGACCAGCAGCGCCATCAAGGCGCTCCTCGGCCTGGCTCCCAAGACGGCGCGGCGCATCGGAGCCGACGGTGCGGAGCAGGACGTGCCGTTGGACCAGGTCGCGGTCGGCGACCGGCTGCGCGTCCGGCCCGGCGAGAGGGTGCCGGTGGACGGCGCCGCGCTTGAAGGCTCGAGCTCCGTGGACGAGTCACTCGTGACCGGCGAGCCGATACCGGTCGAGAAGGGACCGGGCGACAGGCTGATCGGCGCCACGGTCAACGGCACCGGGTCGTTAGTGATGCGCGCTGAGCGCGTGGGCGCCGAGACGCTGCTCGCCCAGATCGTGCATATGGTCTCGGAGGCCCAGCGCACCCGTGCGCCGATCCAGAAGCTGGCGGACGTGGTGGCCGGCTACTTCGTCCCGGCGATCATGGCCGCGTCCGTCATCACGTTCGCCGTATGGGCACTGGTCGGCCCCGAGCCCCGCCTGGCCCACGCCCTGATCAACGCCGTGGCTGTGCTGATCATCGCGTGTCCGTGCGCGCTGGGCCTGGCGACGCCGATGTCCATCATGGTGGCTACGGGCAAAGGCGCGACGGCCGGCGTGCTGTTCAAGAACGCCGAGGCCATCGAGATCATGCGCAAGGTGGACACGCTGGTCGTGGACAAGACCGGCACGCTGACCGAGGGAAAGCCCAAGGTCGTTTCGGTGGTGCCCGGAGAAGGCCGGGACGAGGCCACCTTGCTGCGTTTTGCCGCGAGCCTGGAGCGCGGGAGCGAGCATCCGCTCGCGGCGGCGATCGTGGCAGGTGCGGGGGAGCGGAAGATCGAGCTGGCCAAGGCGGAAGACTTCGCCTCTCACACGGGGAAGGGCGTCACCGGCCGGGTGGACGGCCGGGTGGTCGCCTTGGGCAACCGCGCGCTCCTCGAGGAGCTGCATCTCGATCCCGGTCCGCTCGCCGCGGCGGCCGAGGCGCTGCGCGCGGACGGCCAGACCGTCATGTTCGTGGCGATTGACGGCAACCTCGCCGGGTTCCTCGGCGTGGCCGACCCGATCAAGCCGACGACGCCGGAGGCGATCCGTCGCCTGCACGAAGACGGCATCCGCGTCGTGATGTTGACTGGGGATAGCCGCACGACTGCCGAGACAGTGGGGCGGAAGCTCGGGATTGACGAGGTCGTGGCGGAGGTGCAGCCGGATCAGAAGGCTGAAGCCGTGAAGCGTTTCCAGGGCGAAGGCCGGATCGTGGCGATGGCGGGCGACGGCATCAACGACGCGCCGGCGTTGGCCCAGGCGCAAGTCGGCATCGCCATGGGCACCGGCACCGACGTCGCTATGGAGAGCGCCGGCGTCACGCTGGTCAAAGGCGACCTGAACGGTATCGTGCGGGCGCGGCGGCTGAGCCGCGGCACGATGCGGAACATCAAGCAGAATCTGTTCTTCGCCTTCATCTACAACGCGCTTGGCGTACCCATCGCTGCTGGAGTGCTGTATCCGTTCATCGGCTTGTTGCTGAGCCCCATGATTGCGGCGGCAGCGATGAGCTTCAGTTCCGTGTCGGTCATCGCCAACGCGCTGCGGTTGCGTCGCCTGGCACTGTGACCCTTGCCCACCGCGACCGGCCGCGCCATCCTGCGTGCGCACCCGAACAACCCCTAGCCCCTAACCCCTAGCCCCCAACAAGCCATGCGTCCCATCGCCCTCCTCGCCGCCCTCGTCCTCTGTCCGGTCGCTCGAGCGACCGCGCAGACCCCCGACACCACCCGCTACACCCATGCCGACACGCTGCGCGGCTCCAACGGGCCGGCGCGTGCCTGGTGGGACGCGGCGTTCTACGACCTTCACGTCCGCGTGAACCCGGCCGACAGCAGCATCCGGGGCTACAACGGCATCACGTACCGGGTCCTGCAACCGGTGCAGGAGATGCAGATAGATCTCCAGGTTCCGCTGGAAGTGGACAGCATGGTGCAGGATCGCCGCACGCTCGCCTATCGCCGCGACGGCAACGCGTTCTTCGTGACGCTCAAGGCCCGGCAGCGCGCGGGTGACCTCAACACCGTCACCGTCTACTACCACGGCAAGCCGCGCGTGGCCCCGCTCCCGCCATGGGATGGCGGCTTCACCTGGGCCAGGGACAGCGTCGGCAACCTGTGGGTTGCGACGTCGTGCGAAGGGCTCGGCGCGAGCGTGTGGTGGCCGCTCAAGGACCTGCTGGCCGACGAGCCGGACAGCCAGCGCATCGCGATCACGGTGCCCGACCCGATGGTGGACGTGTCGAACGGGCGCCTGAGGGGCACGACCCACAACGCGGATGGCACCACGACTTACGAGTGGTTCGTGGCCGATCCGATCAACAGCTACGACGTCGCCGTCAACGCGGGGAGCTACGCCCACTTCGCCGACACGCTGGACGGCGAGGCGGGGAAGCTGACGCGCGACTTCTGGCCGCTGGCCTATCACCTCGATGTGGCCAGGCGGCAATGGCAGCAGGCCACCCCGATGCTGAAGTGCTTCGAGCACTGGTTCGGCCCGTACCCGTGGTACGCCGACGGCTACAAGCTCGTGGAGGCGCCGCATCTGGGAATGGAGCACCAAAGCGCCGTCGCCTACGGCAACCACTTCCAGAACGGTTACCTGGGGCGAGACATGTCGCGCACGGGCCTGGGGCTCCAGTGGGACTTCATCGTCGTCCACGAAAGCGCGCACGAGTGGTGGGGCAACAACATCTCGATGCAGGACCGCGCCGATATGTGGCTGCACGAGAGCTTCGGGACCTACGCAGAGGGGATCTACACCGAGTGCCAGCTCGGCAAGACCGCCGGAGCCGCGTACCTGATTGGGGCCCGCAAGGCGATACGCAACGACCGCCCGATCGCGCCCGCCTTCGGCGTCAACGCCCAGGGGTCGGGCGACATGTACCCCAAGGGCGCCAACCTGCTGCACACCATCCGGCAGATCATTGACAACGACGCCCGGTGGCGCGGCATCCTGCGCGGCCTCAACCACACGTTCTGGCACCAGACCGTCAGCAGCCGGCAGATTGAGGCCTATATCAGCCGCGAGTCCGGCCTCGACCTGAGCCGGGTCTTCGCGCAGTACCTGACCACCACGAAGGTCCCGGAGTTCGATTACAAACTCGACGGAACGACGCTCTCGTATCGCTGGACGAACGTCGTCCCCGGGTTCGACATGCCGGTGAAGGTCCAGATCCCGGGGCTCGGGACGCGGGTGCTGCAGCCCACGGAGGCGTGGCAGACGCTGATGGTGAGTTCCCCGCAGGCGGCCGAGCTGGTGGTGGACGAGAACTTCTACGTGACGGCGCGCAACGCCGGCGCGGGAGGTCAGTAACCCGGGCTTGCAGTGTGTCCGGGCGGCCGCGACCTTAGTGCCTTGTAGGGAGGCGAAAACACGGTTGCACGGCCAACGAGCGACGATGGACCCCATTGCCGAGGCACAAGCAGTCCGATCGGGGGCGCCCGACGCCGAGACGATTCGCGCCCTGCGCATGGACGCCGCGTCGCAAACCGCCCGCGCGCTCGCCCATGAACTCGCCAACTACCTCGGGGCCATGCGCACGATGCTGTACCTGCTGGCCGACGAGCTGGGTCCCGACCCCAAGGCTCGAGAGGACTTCGACGTCGTCGTGCGGACCGTAGACAGCGCGACGAAGCTCGTGGAGTCACTCCGCCGTTTCGCGCACGCGCCGCTCCTGGGTCCGGGTCCGGCCGACCTCAACGCCGTGCTCCGTGAAGCGGAACCCGAGCTGCGGTCCCTGATGCCGCCCGGGAAGACGCTCACGCTCGACCTCGCGAAAGAACCGCTGGCGGTGCCGGCCGACGCGGCGCTGCTCCGGCAACTGGTGCTCGACCTCATTGCCGGCGCCAACCACACCCTCCCCGGCGGTGGTCGCATCGAGATCGGGACAGGTCGCGCTCCGGACCTTGCAGACGGCTCCGCGGCGGCGCTCCTCCTGGTCCGCGACGACGGGCCGGGACTGGAGCCCGACGTGGCCGCGCGGATCTTCGAGCCCTTCGTGTTCGACGTCGCGCACGATACCGGTCTGAGGCTCCCCACGATCTACGCCAGCGTGGTGCGCAGCGGCGGGACCATCGGCGCGGAGTCCGCGCCCGGAGCCGGCACCACGATCCGCGTGTCGCTCCCGCTCGCGCCGGTGCGTCGGCAGGTGGCCGCGCGATGACCCGCGTCCTCATCGCGGACGACCACCCCGTCGTGCGGGAAGGCGTGCGCCGCATCCTCCAGGGCGCCCCCGAGGTCGAGGTTGTGGGCGAGGTCGGCCGCTCGGACGAGGTGCTCGATGCCGTGCGCCGGCTGAAGCCCGAGGTGCTGATTCTCGACATCGGGATGCCGGGGCCGAGCTACCTCGACGTCCTGGCCGCACTCACCGCGGCGGGTGGCGCCACACGCGCCCTCATCCTCAGCGCCCAGCCGGAAGAGGAGTACGCGGTCCGTGCGCTGCGCGGCGGCGCGACCGGGTATCTCACCAAGGGGTATTCGCCCCCGGACCTGGTTGACGCGGTGCGGCAGATTGCGGCCGGCCGCCGGTACGTCTCCGCGGCGCTCGCGGAGAAGCTGGCCCTCGAAGTGGTGGATGGAGTCGAGAAGCCGCCGCACGAGTTGTTGTCCCCACGCGAGCTCGAGGTGCTGAAGTTGGTGGCGGGCGGGCTCAGCTTGAAGGAAATCGCGGGACGGTTAGGCGTGAGCCCCAAGACGGTCAGCAGCTTCCGGGCCCGCGTGCTCGAGAAGATGGGGCTCAAGACCAACGCCGACCTCGTCCGCTACGCCCTGGAGCAGCGCCTGATCTGAACCGCCGCCACGGGTGAGCCGTAGGGTTTCCCCTACGCCGATGGTGGCGGATCCGCACACGTAACTTCTTGTGAATCCAATGT
>PMIK01000154.1:24767-25193 GCA_003157095.1 Gemmatimonadota bacterium
CATGCTGGTCCGGAGTGCAGTGGCTCAGCGGCCGGCCAGCATTCAGGCGTCGGCATACGTGACGAGCTCCATCATCGCGGTGGCGTTGCGGCCGGACTCGGCGGGTGTCGCGCCGCGCGCCGCGATGCGCCCGTTCACTCAGCGTCTGCTGATCTCGGGCGTCGGGACGCTGGACGTTCAGGCGGGGCCGGGCGAGGTGATCCGCGTCTCTCCGATGGTCGAAGATGCTAGCCAGCAGGCAACCGTGGTCGTGCAGGTGCTGAACGTAGGCTCGTAGCGCTCCCGCAACTCCAGACCGCATTCCCCCAGGCCCGCGGACAACCGGTAGGCCGACTTGTTCTTGGCCTCGAGCCGTAGGGATTCCCCTACGCCGACGGTGGCCGATCCTCACGCGTAACTTCTTGTGAATCCAATGTTTACGAGTGC
>PMIK01000207.1 GCA_003157095.1 Gemmatimonadota bacterium
GCTCTTCTGCCGCCACACGTGCAGCGTCAGGCGCAGCACTTGTAGCGCCGGGTCGCGAGGTGGACGGCCTCGTAGGAGAGCGGCTCCTCATGGCGCAGCGGCGCCCGGTCGTCCCCGGCATACTCCCAGACCGCCACATGGCAGAACCGCTCGTCGTTGCGCTTCGCCTCGCCGTCCTCGGTCTGGTACTCCTCGCGGAAGTGGCACCCGCACGACTCGTCGCGGGCCAGGGCGTCCCGGCAGATGAGCTCGCCCAGCTCGAGGAAGTCGGCGACCCGGCCCGCCAGCTCGAGCGACTGGTTGAGCTCGCCGGCCTCGCCGCTCACGGTCAGGTTGCGCCAGAACTCCTCGCGCAACGGGGGGATCCGCTGCAGGGCGCGCTCCAGCCCCGTGCGGTTCCGCGTCATGCCGCAATCCTCCCACAGCAGCCGGCCGAGTTCGCGGTAGAACGAGGTCGGCGTGCGCTTGCCCCGGATGGCGAGCAGCCGCGCCGTCCGTTGCTCCACCGAGTTGACGGCCGCGCGCACGGCCGGGTCGCCCTCCGCCACCGTCGTGTGCGGGGCGCGCGCCAGGTAGTCGCCGATGGTGTATGGGATGAGGAAATACCCGTCGGCCAGGCCCTGCATCAGGGCGCTCGCGCCGAGCCGGTTGGCCCCGTGGTCGGAGAAGTTCGCCTCCCCCAGGACGAACAGGCCGGGAATGGTGCTCATCAGGTTGTAGTCCACCCACAACCCGCCCATGGTGTAGTGCGAGGCCGGGTAGATGCGCATCGGGACCCGGTAGGGATCCTCCGCGGTGATGCGCTCGTACATCTCGAACAGGTTCCCGTACTTCTCGCGGATCGCGTCCTCTCCGAGCCGCCCGATTGCCTCCGCGAAGTCGAGGTAGACCCCCTGACCGCCCGGCCCGACGCCGCGTCCCTCGTCGCACACCTGCTTGGCGGCCCGGGAGGAGATGTCGCGCGGCGCGAGGTTGCCGTAGCTCGGGTACTTGCGCTCGAGATAGTAGTCCCGCTCGTCCTCCGGGATCCGGTCGGGCGGGCGGGTGTCGCTGCCCCGCTTCGGCACCCAGATCCGGCCGTCGTTGCGGAGCGACTCGCTCATCAGCGTGAGCTTCGACTGGTGCTCGCCGGTCACCGGGATGCAGGTGGGGTGGATTTGCGTGAAACACGGGTTGGCGAAGCCGGCGCCCCGTTTGTAGGCGCGCCAGATCGCGGTCGTGTTGCAGCCTTTGGCGTTGGTGGAGAGGAAGAAGACGTTCCCGTAGCCACCGGTCGCCAGGCACACCGCGTCGGCGAGGTGCGTCTCGACCTCCCCTGTCAGCAGGTCGCGCACCACGACTCCGCGTGCGCGCCCGTCCACCACGATCAGCTCCTGCATCTCGTGGCGGGAGAACATCCGCACCCGGCCCAGTGCGATCTGACGCTCCAGCGCCTGATACGCGCCCAGCAGCAGCTGCTGGCCGGTCTGNNCTCGCGGGCGCGGAAGTCGCCGCCTTTGACGGTGTCGTAGAACAGGCGGAATACGCTGTCGCCATCGTTGTGGTAGTTCTTCGCGGCGTTGATCCCGCCCTGCGCCGAGATCGAGTGGGCCCGGCGCGGGCTGTCCTGGTAGCAGAAGCACGTCACCTCGTAGCCCAGTTCCGCCAGCGCCGCGGCTCCCCCGGCACCGGCGAGCCCTGAGCCCACCATGATGATCGTGTATTTCCGCTTGTTGGCCGGATTCACCAGCTTCAGCTCGAACTTGTGCCGCGACCATTTCTCGGCGAGGGGACCGGATGGGATCTTCGCGTCGAGGTTCATCGGACCCACCCGGCGAGCACGGCCACAGGGAAGGAGCAGTTGCCCACCACGATCAGCACCGCGAAGCCGCGCGCCGCGGCGCGGGCCCATCGCTTGTACCGCGGATGGCTCAGGCCCAGCGTCTGGCACATGCTCCAGACGCCGTGGTCCAGGTGCAGACCCAGCAACAGCATCGCCACCACGTAGAAGAGCGAGACCGGCCACACCTGGAAGCCGTACACCACGTTGTGGTACACGTCTCCGGGCTGGAAGTCCGGATGGACGCTGCCGAAGGTGAGGTGCAGGAGGTGGAAGACAATGAAGGCGAACAGGATCACGCCGCCCCACCGCATGGTGCGGGAGGCGTAGGTGGAGTCCTTCGCCTTCCAGCGCCGGTAGGCGACCGGCCGCGCAGCCCAGGACTCCAGCGTGAGCGACGTCGCCGACCAGACGTGAAGGATCGCCGAGGCCAGCAGGCCGCCCCGGGCCACCCACAGGCCCCCGCCGTGCAGAAAGGTGCGGAGGAACCGTCCGTAGTTGTTGATCGGCTCCGGCCCCAGATACAGCGTCAGGTTGCCGACGAGATGGGCCAGCACGAAGCCGAACAGCACCAGCCCGGTGACCGCCATCACGACCTTGCGGCCAATCGTCGAGCCGACGTACGGCAGGCTGATGCGGGGGAGGAACGGAATTGCCGTGGTGGCCGTCATGCGCGGATCATCTCGACCTCGGGTGGCGCGGGACCTCGCAACGGTGCCGGCGACTGTGAATATTCGAAGCTCACTTGCGCGCAACGCAAGGTCGTCCATAAGCTAGGCGGTAGATGTCCACCGAGCGCAAGATGATCATGGGCTGGGTCAAGGTGTGCGTCGCGCCGGAGATCTTCACATCCCGGTGCGACGACGTCCTGATGCAACGCGAGAAGGAATACCTGGCCAGCCTGCAGCGCAGCGGCGAGATCTTCCTCTCCGGACCGCTGGCCGACCAGTCGGCGGGGCTGGTCGTCTACGACGTCCAGTCGTTCAAGGAGGCCCAGGACCTGGTGGAGAAGCAGCCGATGGTCCGGGCGGGCCTGTTGTCGGTGGACCTGCACGAGATGTTCGTCGTCAACTACGCGTGACGCGGAGGCGCTTCCGATGGACAAGGGACCGAAGCGCCTGATCGTCGTCGGAGACCGCGTGCTGGTCACCCCCGAAGAGGGGGAGGAGCGCACCCGGGTCGGCCTCTACCTGCCGCAGACCGCCATTGACTCGCTGGCGGTGCAGGGCGGGCGCATCGTCGCCACCGGTCCCGGGACACCGCTCGCCGAGCCCGCCAGCCTGGACGACGAGCCGTGGAAGATTCAGGCCCGCGATGGCGCGCGGTACGTGCCGGTGCAGGCTCGGGTGGACGACTACGCGCTGTTCTTCCGCAAGGCGGCCGTCGAGTTCACGTTC
>PMIK01000212.1 GCA_003157095.1 Gemmatimonadota bacterium
ATGATGGGTGGGGAATCGCGACGCAACGGGAGGTGCCGGTGAGAGCGCTCCGTTTGATGCCGGTTCTGCTGTGCGGCCTGGTGCTGGCGGGGCGGTTGGGCGCCCAGCCCTCGTCCAACTCGATCCTGCCGGTCGAGGTGCTGCGCTACGGCCTCGATCTGCGCCTCGACTACACCCAGGAACGGCTCGACGGCACGGCGTCGATCACCCTGCGCAACCGGTCCACCGCGCCGGTCACCGTGGTGCCGCTGCTCCTGTACCGGCTGATGAGGGTGTCGGCGGCACGGGATCAGCGCGGCCTGGAGCTGGCGGTGGCTCAGCAGGTAGACACGTTTTCCGATTTCCCGCAGCTGCAGGTCAACGCGGTCCTGGTGACGCTCGGGCGGGCGCTGGCGACTGGCGAGGCGACCACGATCTCGCTCACCTACGGCGGCTACCTGCTGGGCTACGCCGAGACCGGAATGCTGTATGTCCAGGACCGGGTGGACACCGGGTTTACGATCATCCGACCCGACGCCTTCGCGTACCCCAAACCCGGCGTCCCGTCCATGGACGCCCTGCGTTCCACTCCCCTCGACGCCTTCTCGTACGAGGTCCGCGTCACGGTGCCGGAATCACTCGTGGTGGCAAACGGCGGCCGCCTGGTGAGCCGGACCCTGCGGAACGGCGAGGCCACCTACACCTACCACAACGTCAAGCCCGCTTGGCGAATAGACCTCGCGATCGCGCGCTACCGCACGCTGCGAGCGGGGGCGACGCGGGTGTTCTATCTGCCCGGCGACTCCGCGGGCGCCGGTGGCGTGCTCCGCGCGGCCGACACCACGCTCCGGCTCTACACGAGCTGGTTCGGCCCGCTGCGCGATTCGTCGAGCTTCGCCGTCATCGAGATCCCCGACGGATGGGGCTCCCAGGCGGACGTATCGAGCATCATCCAGAGCGCGGCCGCGTTCCGCGACTCCACCAGGCGGCGTGAGGTCTACCACGAGGTATCGCACCTGTGGAACGTCCGCTCGAACGACCGCCCGGCCCCGCGCTGGGAGGAAGGTCTCGCCACCTTCCTGGAGTACCTCACCCAGGAGCGGATCGAAGGGCGGCCGGTGCTCGAGGAGCGCGCCGGCGTCCTCGCGCGCTGGTTGCGGGAAACCCTGGCGCGCGACTCCTCCAAGCGCACCGTGCCGATGATTGCGTATGGGCGCGCCGGTCTGACCGACCTCTCCTACAGCGTCGGCATGCTGATGTTCGACGTCCTGTATGGGGTGGTCGGCCAGGACCGTTTCAACTCCATCATTGGCGGGTACTACCGCGAGTATGCGTCGGGGGGCGCGACGACCGACGACTTCGTCCGCTATTCGAAGCGCGTCTCCCACACGAATCTGGACCGGTTCTTCGACGACTGGATTTACACCGCTCGCTGGTACGACCGGATCGCGGCGGGCGCGACCGTGCCGGATCTCGTGCGGTACTACCGGTCGGTCGCGCCTTGACACCCTCCGCCGGTCCTAGCCAAGCTTTCGCATGGCTATGAACACCGAATGGCACCAGGCGCACCCCATGCCGCACAAGGCGAACCTCGCTCAGCGCGTGTCCTGGCACCGGCTGCACGCCGAGCACTGCGACTGCCGGCCGATCCCGCCGGACATCATGATCGAGATTGACCGGCTGGAGCGGTCCAAGAACAAGAAGACGTACCGGCCCAGATAGATCGGTGCAGGCCATGTGGCCCGGAGAAACCGGCCGCTGCTAGTGCCCGCGGCCGCCGTCAGCGCAGGTCAACGGCCTGGCGGATCACCAGGGCCCAGCGCCCGCCGCTGAATCCGGACCCGAACCGGTTGGCCAGGGCGATCTCCGTCACCTCGCCCCGCGTCGAGCGCGTCGCGCCCAGGCGCAGCGCGAGGCCGGCGTCCCCGCCCGCCCGCGGCCGTTCGTCGGCGTACCACGCGCCACCCCACTCCACGAACGGTGCGATCCCGAGGCCCACGAGGCCGAGGAAGTTCTCGGCCACCAGGAACCGGTCCTCGGCGACGGCCCAGTAGCGCCGCGTCCCGGTGAAGGCGTGGGCGCTGAACGCGCGGGGACCGTTCATGTAGAGCCACAGGTCGAACTCGGTGCCGGGCGCCACGCGGCGCGCGGCGCCGCCCTCGGCGTGCACGGCGAGCGTCTGGTGCGGCAGCCGCTGGCTCACGGCGCTCAGGGCGGCCTCGACGCGGCCGGAATCGAGCCCTTCCGCACCGACGACTCCGTCGGCGTTCATCCGCAGCCACGCGAACCCGTCGCGCCACCCGGTGCCCCACTGCGCCTGGACCTCCGGGCCGATGCCGGCGCGTCCCGCGGCGTAGCCGAACGCCCGCGGCGCCGCCCACACGCCCACCCACAGGCGCCGCGAGATGTCCACGTCTTCCCGGCGCGCGTAGGTGTCGAGCTGTTGCGCCACCTCGAACCGCGACCGCCCCAGCTCCAACCCCATCCCGGCCGCGAAGCTCACGGAGTCGGGGGCGGCCGGCGATCCGTAGATCGTGAAGCTCTCGCGCCGCAGCTCGGCGAAGAACCGCAGCCGGGTGTATGCGCGCTCGGTGGCCGCGAGCGCGACACCCCCGCTCAGGGCGAGGCGCAGCACCCGGCGCTGCGCGCTGTCGGCCAGATACCCGTCGCGAAAGGTGAGCACCCGTGTGGTCCCGGCCTCGCCGCTCGTGACGAGCGCCGCCGGCGCCGCCGTCTCGTAGAACGGCACTCCGTAGGCCCAGTACGCGTCGCGGCCGTCGGACAGGTCGAGGTAGCCGGCGTCGAGCACGGCGCGCCGCGCCAGGAGGCCGGGCGAACGCAGCAGGAACTCCAGCTCCCGGCGGTCGGGCGTGTGCTGGTACAGCGCGAATACCTGGTTGGCGGTGCCGAGCAGGTTCTTCTCCACCACGCCCGCGCCCCACGTCACCGAGCCGGCGGTGTTGGAGTAGTCCACCTGCGGCCTGGTGCTCCAGCCGTCCGCGGTGGTGACCCGCACCCCGAACCGGCCATCCACCCGCGCCGTATCCAGCGCGACGTCGCGGAACACGCCGAGCCCTCGCAGGGCGCGCCCGCTCTCGACTACGCGCGCCGAATCGTAGCGGTCGCCCTGATTGAAGAGCAGCGTGCGGCGGATCACCCACGCCCGGGTGCGCACGTGCAGCGCGTCGGCGACGCGCGCCAGGATGCCGGGCGCGTCGCCGAGGGGCTCGAAGATGTTGTGGTTGACGACGATCACGGTGTCCACGGCCTGCGCGGCGAGCCGGGCCGGAGCGTTGGCGACGAGCAACGCGAGCGCCAGCGCCAAAGGCCGGAGCAACGAAAGCCGAGGCGCTGGTCCACAGGCGTGAAGTCGGTCGGTGGATGGAGCGATGCTCAACGATATGCGCGCCTCGGCCATGGTGCAAAGCCGTGCGCTCTGGCCGGCCCTCCTCCGGACCGCTAAGCTTCGATTGTCACCCGCTTCCGGAGCTTGCAATGACGATGGCTGATCTCCTGCTTCCCGAGTTCGACGAAGAGATGGCGGCCACCCGCCGGATCCTCGAGCGCGTGCCCGACGGCAAGTCGTCCTGGCAGCCGCACACCAGGTCCATGACCCTCGGCCGGTTGGCCACGCACCTGGCGGAGATCCCGAAATTCGCCGTCCACACGCTCACCAAGGGCGAGCTGGACATCGCCCCGCCCGGCGGGCCGCCGTTCCAGCCGCGCACGCTGACGTCCACCGCCGAGGTCCTCGAGCTGTTCGACAAGAACGTCGCGGAGGCGCGCCAAGCCCTGGCGGCGGCGCCGGACGCCGAGTTCGCCAAGCCGTGGACCTTCAAGCGGGGCGGGCAGACCATCTGGACCAAGCCCAAGCACGACGTCTTGCGCCGCATGGCGATGAGCCACGTCGTGCACCATCGGGCACAGCTCGGGGTGTACCTGCGCCTCCAGGAGGTGGCGATCCCGGGGATGTACGGGCCGTCGGCGGACGATCAGGCGCGCCCGCGGTGATGCGCTCGACGCCGATGGAGACACCTCACACCTCGAACGGGTGACATGATGGAAACGCGGAAGCTGGGTAGCCAGGGCCTGACGGTCACGGCTTTGGGTCTGGGTTGCATGGGGATGTCGGAGTTCTACACGGGCCGGGACGACGCGGAGTCCGTCGCGACCATCCACCGCGCGCTGGACTTGGGATGCACGTTTCTCGACACCGCCGACGTATACGGTCCGCACATCAACGAGGAGCTGGTCGGCCGCGCCATCAAGGGGCGCCGCCAGGAGGTCACGCTCGCGACCAAGTTCGGCAACGTGCGAGGGCCCGACGGGAGTTGGGCCGGCGTCAACGGCCGGCCCGAGTATGTAAAGGCCGCATGCGACGCGTCGCTCAAGCGGCTGGGTGTGGAGTACGTGGATCTCTACCAGCAGCACCGCGTGGACAGGGCTGTGCCAATCGAGGAGACCGTGGGCGCGATGGCGCAGCTGGTGAAGGCGGGCAAGGTGCGCTATCTGGGCCTCTCCGAGGCCTCGGCCGAGACCATCCGCCGCGCGCACCAGGCGCATCCGATCAGCTCGGTGCAGACGGAATACTCGCTGTGGACGCGGGACCCGGAGGACGAGGTGCTGCCGATGTGCCGGAAGCTGGGCGTCGGCTTCATCGCCTACAGCCCGCTGGGGCGCGGCTTCCTCACCGGCCGCTTCACCACGTTCGACGATCTGCCCGCGGACGACTACCGCCGTTTCCACCCGCGCTTCCAGGGGGCGAACTTCCAGAAGAACCTCGACCTGGTGCACCGCATCGAAGAGATCGCCACGGAGAAGAAGTGCACGCCGAGCCAGCTCGCGCTCGCGTGGCTGTTGGGCAAGGGCAAGGAGATCGTGCCGATCCCCGGAACCAAGAAGCGGAAGTACCTGGAGGAGAACCTCGGCGCCGTGCGGATCCAGCTCACGGCGGCCGATGTCGCGCGCATCGAGGAGGTGGCGCCGCCCGGCGTCGCGGCGGGTCCCCGCTACCCCGAGCAGGCGATGCGCAGCATCAACGGGTAGGGCCTCCGGGCGCGGCCTCTGGCGGGCACCGGAGCCCTACCGTGCCCGCACCGCGCTCTTTCACCCCCGGTTTGCTCGCCGGAGCGCGTTGCGATGGCCCCGTCACCGGATTGCGGCAGCAGGCTCCAGCATGCGGCCGTTCGTGCCCGCGGCAGGCAGCGGGACCTTTAGATAGTCCGCGGATGGCGCCCCGCGCACCTTTCGGGCTCCCTACACCGCACCTCCTACACGTCTAGGAGATGGGCTGGGTGGGCCTAAGCCACATCGGCCCGAGGCGCACAACCCCGTGCGGCACCTCCTACACGTCTAGGAGATGGCCTGGGTGGGCCCCCGACACACCCGTGTGGCGCCTCCCACGCGCCTTGAAGGTGGCCAGGGGGAGCACCGCATCGCCGATATGTCGAGGAGGTCGCGTGGGCCGGGTTCGCCGGATGGGACGACGGGACTCGCTCATCCCCAGCGAGCGGCAACTCCAGGCCATGAGCGTGCTCTGGACACGCGGCTCCGGCACGGTCAGCGAGGTGATGGGCGAGATCAACGATACGTGGGAGCCAGAGCTCGCCCACAACACGGTCCTGACCTACCTGACCATCCTCAAGAGAAAAGGCTGGGTCACGGTCCAGCGTGAGGGGGCCGCAGACCGTTACTACCCGAAGGCAGCCCTCGAACAAACGCGCTGGCTCCAGCTGGAACGGATCACTGATCTGCTGTTCAGCGGGTCCCGCGACAAGCTGCTGGACTACCTGGTCTACGACAAGTTCACGTCGCGCAGGACGCTCAAGGCCCTGGCGCGGGAAGTCGCCAGGCGACTCACGGAGATGCCGGCGTCGGCCCTTCCGATGGGCCGGACAGCGGCCGCTCCGACGGCCCTTCCGCTGGCCCGGACGGCGGCGACTGGGCGGCCAGGCGCCGGGTGAGCTCCCGGCTCAGCGCCTCGAGCCCCTGCCTGGCCATCAACTGCCCCACCGACTCCAGCAGCCGGTGCCCGAGCGCAGCGGCCGGACCGCCCACCTGGAATTCGGCGGCGTAGTGCAATACGGCCGACGCTCCGTCGGGTGAGAGCCGCAGCGCGACGCTGCCGCGGAGCGATGCGAGCCGGCCCTCGCCCGCGACCATCATCGTGTACCGCTCCGGTGCCACCACGTCGGCCAGCGTGATCGCGACGTCGAACTCCGCGGTGAACAGTCCGAGGCCCAGCCGCATCTTGCCCTCGTACCGCTCCGGGGAGACGCGCCGCATCTGCCGGGTGCCCGGCGTCGTCCTGGCGATGACGTCGGGGTCCTGCAGCATCCCCCATACAACCGCGACGGACCCCGGGAACGCATGCGTGCCCTCAACGATCACGCGCCGTCCCTAGCCGCTAGGGGGTAGGGCCGCGGGGAGCATTGAGGCGCCGGGGCGCGGGGCCGCGGGACCGCGGGGACGCAGGGCCGCGGGGTGGGGTCACCGCAGCACCGGCAACACCAGGTGCGACGGATACTCGACCGACCGGTACACCCGCTGGGTCGTCTTCTGGAAGTCCGAGTCCTTGGCGTGGAAGATGTCCTCGAACCGTCCCGGGTTCCGGTCAATCATCGGGAACCAGGTGCTCTGCACCTGCACCATCAGCCGGTGGCCGACCCGAAACGTGTGGTATACGTCGTTCAGCGTGAAACGGATCGCGGTCGGCACGCCGGGCCGGAACGGCTCCGGCTTCGCCGTGCTGTTCCGGAACTTCCCTCGCAACACGTCGCCCCTGACCAGCATCTGATAGCCGCCGAGCTGGGCGGCCCGATTCGGCCGGCGGTAGGCAAACGCCTCATCGTGCCCGTAGTCGTCGGGGAAGACGTCAATCACCTTCACTATGAAGTCGGCGTCGGTGCCCGTCGTGGACACGGTGAAGTCCACGCCGATCGGCCCCGCGATCGTGAGGGCGGAGTCGAGCGGCGCGGTCTCGTACACCAGCACGTCGGGCCGGCGCGAGGCGAACCGCTGGTCCTCGACCATGAAGCCGGGGTCGTACCACTGCGTGATCTCCGCCGTGTACGGCACCGGCTTGGCGGGATCGCTCACGTACTCGTCGTAGAACGCGCGGCCCCTCGCCCGCGGCGCCTCGAAGCCGAGCGCGCCATCGGCGTGCAGGTAGAGATTGTGCGGCGCCGCGCCGACCGGCGGCCACGCGTCCACGAAGTGCCAGGCGTTGCGTCCGGTCTCGAACACCGCGGCCTCGTACTTCCGCGGCGCCGGCTGCGAATCCAGCAGGTAGTAGTTGAAGAACGGGATCTCGATGCTGTCGGAGAAGAAGCGCGACGTGGCCGAGCCCCACGCGATCCGGCCGAGCGAATCGCCGGGCACGATGTTCCACTGCCCGTGGTGCCACGGCCCCATCACCAGCCGGTTCTCCGCGCCCGGGCTCTGCCGCTCCGCCGCGGCGTAGGCGTGCAGCGCGCCCCACAGGTTCTCGGTGTCGAACCACCCGCCCACCCACAGCACGGCCGGCTTCAGGTTCACCAGGTGCGGCCGGCCGCTGCGGGCCGCCCAGAAGGCGTCCCACATCGGGTGCGCCACGATCGAGTCCCAGAACGCGACGCTGTCGTGGTACATCCGCGGATTGATGTTGCTGAGCGCGCCGAGCCGCAGCGCGTAGGCGTAGCCGTCGGGCGTGCCGGCGCCGGCGACCGGCGTCCCCTGGGTCGTCGGATGCGGCCGCGGCCGGCCGAAGAAATTGAAGAAGAAGGAGTGCGCCTCGAGCAGCGCGCCGTTGTGGAAGAAATCGTCGCCGCCCATCCACTCGGTGACCGGCGCCTGCGGCGAGACCACCTTCACCGCCGGGTGCGCATCAATCGCCGCCATCTCGGCGTAGAAACCCGGGTACGACGTGCCCCGCACCCCGACCCGCCCGTTGTTGAACGGCACGTTCTTGATGAGCCAGTCCACCGTGTCGTACGTGTCGGTGCTCTCGTCCACGTCCGTGCTGGTCCGGTGTGGAACCACCGGCCGCACGTCCATGAACTCACCCTCGCTCATCCAGCGCCCGCGTACGTCCTGCGTCACCAGGATCATCCCCTCGTGGGCGTAGGCGTCGGGGATGTAACTCAGCCGCGCCGGGATCTTGTCCACCCCGTATGGCGCCGCGCTGTACGGCGTGCGCGTCATGACGAACGGGTGCGGGCGCGTCGTGTCCTTCGGCACGTAGATCGCGGTGAAGAGCTTCACCCCGTCCCGCATCGGGATCATCACTTCGCGCTTCGTGAAGTTGGCGCGGAGCCAGCTGGTGTCGGGCTGCGGCGCGGCCTGCGCGGCCAAGGCCGCCGGCGCCAGGGAGAGGGCGAACAGGACTGGCAGGACAAGCTGATGCTTCATGGCGGGCCTCCGGAGGTCGCGGGCAATCTAATCCGACACCGCACACCCGACAGGCAGGGGCCAGCGGCTAGGGGCTAGGGGATAGGGGTTAGGGGC